>PEQZ01000098.1 GCA_002928395.1 Hyphomicrobium sp. | reverse complement strand
GCCACGGAAAGCGAACGTCAGAGCGCACCCTACCTCGATCTCGAGAGCGCGCCCGACTTTGAAACCTACGAGCAGCGGTATTCGGCCAAGGCGCGGAAGAATCGCCGCCGCCAAATGCGCAGGCTCGAAGAGCGCGGCACGGCGCATTTCTCATCCGATCGTGGCGGAGCGGTAGCGCGCGAACTGGCAAGGTTGGCGCTGTTGCTGAAACTTGCCTGGCTGAAGGACCGGGGCCTCGTCTCCCCGGCTCTCGCCGACCACCGCATGACCGGCTTTTTCGCCGACGTTGCCGAATGCCGGACACGCGATACCGGGTGCCGCGTCTCGGCGCTGACATCCGCGGGCGAGGCGGCAGCCATCGAGATCGCCTTCGAATGCAAAGGGCGGCGGCTCGTCCACGTCATTGTCTATGGGTTGAAGTTCGACAAGGCTGGGGCCGGCAATCTGCTGGTCGAGGAAAGCGTGCGGCGAGCCAAGGCAGAGGGCATAGAGACCTTCGATCTGCTGGCGCCAGGCGACGCCTATAAGTTGGATTGGGCCGATGGATCGGTCGGCGTCGCAGACTATGCGGTGCCGGTATCGTGGGCTGGCAGGGCCTACACGGCGCTTTATCTGGGCGCGGTTCGCACGTGCCTGAAGACGGGATTGGCGGCGATGCCGGCATCGCTCCGCCGTGTGGTCGCCAGCGGCTACCGCGTGGTGCTGGCCATCGTCTGAACAGTCCCCCGTGTTCCGGTGCCGACATTTGCTATCCGCCGCAGCAGCTTTGAGTGCAAATGTCGGAACCATGAGGAACACGAGCAAGCTTATGAGTCTGATGTAGCTTTTGAATCTGACGTTTGGCTTCGAGCCACGCCGCGAGTGGGACCCGAGCGTCAGATGCGCTACACGAGGTGGTCAACGCACACCCAGCTTCTTCTGCAGGTTCGACGACGACGTCGTGTATTGGAACAACAGCTTTTTGCCGGGATGGACGTAGCGATGCGCCTGTTGGGCCATCAGCGCCGCTTCGTGGAACCCGGACAGGATCAGCTTGAGCTTGCCGGGATAGGTATTGATATCACCAATTGCGAAAATGCCGGGCTCACTGGTCTCGAACTTGGCGGTGTCAGCCGGTATCAGGTTCTCGTCGAGATTGAGCCCCCAGCTGGCAATCGGCCCAAGTTTCATCGTCAGCCCAAAAAACGGCAAAAGGGCAGTGACGGGAACGTGCTCGTCGCCGTCCTTGGTCTTGATCGTGACAGCTGAGAGTTGACCACCCACACCATCGAGCGCCGTCACCTGACCAATCATCAGCCGGACTTTGCCCTCCCCGACCAGCGCACGCATCCGTTCGACCGAATGCGGCGCCCCACGAAACTCGTCGCGACGATGGAGCAGCGTCAGGCTGTTGGCGAGCGGCGCCAGATTGAGGGTCCAGTCGAGCGCGCTGTCGCCGCCACCAACGATCAGCACGTCCTTGCCGCGAAGATCCTCCATGCGGCGAACGGAATAGTGGACGCTTTGCCCTTCGAACGCTTCGATGCCGTCGAGCGGCGGGCGCTTGGGCGTGAACGATCCACCACCGGCCGCGATGACGACGACGCGGGTATTGAAGCGGCTCCCGATGTCGGTCGAGAGCGCGAATCGGCCGTCGGGCAGCCGCTCGAGTGCGTCCACACGCTCTCCCAGATGGAAGGTCGCGCCGAACGGTTTGATCTGCTCCATGAGTCGGTCGGTCAGTTCCTGACCGGTGACCACGGGCAGCCCCGGAATATCGTAGATGGGTTTCTCGGGATATAGCTCCGCGCACTGGCCACCGACTTTGCCCAGAATGTCGACGACGTGGCATTTGATGTCGAGCAGTCCCAACTCGAACACGGCAAACAGTCCGACCGGACCGGCTCCGATGATCACCACATCGGTTGTGATCTCGCCGGTGCCGAAACCTTGGCCATCACGACCTGGGTCACCGCCGGCTGTCGCACCATTCTCAGGAGCCATAACTCGTCCCCAGTTTCGCTGTCGCTTGCAACGCGGGCCTGGGCCGCGCACGGCCGTTCGAACATTTGCCGGCCGTCGTATCAGAACTGCTTGGCCGGAACCCGGATTGTAAGCCCCTCCAGCGCGTCTGTAACCTTGATCTGGCAGCAGAGCCGGCTTTCCTCGCGCACATCGAAGGCGAAATCGAGCATATCTTCTTCCATCTCGGCCGGCTTTCCGGTCTTGTCGCGCCAGGCCGCGTCGACGTAGATATGGCACGTCGCGCACGCACAGGCGCCGCCGCATTCGGCCTCGATGCCCGCGACATCGTTGAGTTTGGCGGCCTCCATGACCGTCATGCCGGGCTTCGCCTCGACGGTCTGCTGACTGCCATCGGGCTGAACGAACGTGATCTTTGCCATTGGGTCTTGGGCCGTTCCGTCTGCGTGTGGGGACGAGCGGCAAGTATGCCCTGCCGTCGTTCGGTAGCGTCCGAATCGCGGACTTCGCGATCCTCGCTGTTTCCGCCTCTTAACCGGAGAAGCTAGTAAATTCAAGACGCGGCGACGGCTGGCCTACGGCTCGACCGCCTCGACAGTTCGTCGGACTTTGGCGACCGGGTCGAAAGCGACGTCGATTGCGCAGCATGTTCAGAGCGAGCTGGTCAGCTCGACGATGTAGGCACGGGCCTCTTCGGCAGCCACCTCGACGCGGAAAACGGCATCGATACACGCCCGACGGTTGGCGATGCCCCCCAGACGCTCGGCCTGCTCGCCCATGCGGGCCAACCGCCAGGCGCCGACACAGCGGCTCGAACCCTTTATCGTGTGAGCCGCGCGGGCCCAGTCCTGGTCCGACTGGGCGGTGCGCAGCGCATCGACTGATTTTGGCAGCTGCTCGAGGAACAATCCTAGAACTTCGATCTCCAGCGCGCGATCACTCAGGGTGTAGCGAGCGAGATGCTTTCGATCGATCGGCTGCACTCCGGTCGACGCACAAGCGGAATAGGTCGTGGCACCGCCGTAGGTTTCGCCACCAAATTCGACGTCCGAACTGCCCCGCTCCATCGCTTAGCCCTCCGCTACCATGCCGACAGGACCTGACAGTCGCGACAGAGCTACCCACTGCTCGAACGCCACTCAGATGCATGAGCAGATCCGGCACCCGTCGCCAGGCCCAATCTGTCGATCGTGCCACAAAGGCAATAAGCCGTTGTGAATCAGGGGCAGTAGACTTGGTGCCCGGTCTTAACGTTCGGGCAATTGTTTTGCACAAGGCGCCGGGTCGGTACCTTTGTTTCGCCCTAAATCCGACCTACGCCCCAGGGGGCGGAAAACAGCCACCATCAAGGAACTGAAGTTGCTGTGGCAATATACGTTTTCCGCTCTTCTAGCCGCAATTGGCGTTTGAGCCTCAAACTCGACATGGCGTATGGTTGACTTGGGTCGCTCAAGAGTCGGGAGCGCAGGGCGGGCGGCGGAATGGCTCAAGATCAGCAGAAGCAAGTCGACACAGTGACGGCCGTCGAGGTTTCGGCCACCGGCGCGCGTGAGGCTGTGGCTTCCGGTCAAACGGTGCAAGCCCCCGCCGTCAGTCCACCCCCGATTCCGCTGCTGTTGCCAAATCGCGGCGTAGCTCCGCCCGTGGCCCGACCCTCACCGAATGAGACGATCCCGCCAGCCATACCGCCCAGCACGCGCAATGGAGCACCCGGATCGCAACCCCGCACCAAGGCCACGCCGTCGCCGGGACCAAAATCGGCAGCCAGGCCGGCGGCGCCCAACACGAGGCCGGATGGTCAGACCGCCGCACGGGAGAATGACCCGCAAAGCCCCGGCAAATTCGATGACGACCCCGAGGAGGGCAATCCTTCCGGTGCGCCACGCCGCGTCGCCCGGCGGCGTGCGGCCGGACCAGTCCGCAGCCGTATGGCTGCCAACGACGACGCACCGTCGATCGGCGGCTTGATTTATGCCTTGAACGAAAAGCCTTCGCAGGCGCCCTACACCTATGCGGCTATTGCGACTGCGGTCTGGGGTTTGCTCGGGCTCATATTCGGATGGTTCCAGCTGTCGGCGGAGATCGGCCGGGGCATCGGGGTGGCCGAAATCCTGGCCAAGCCGACAACGTTCCTGGTTGTCGCCGCAGTGATCGTGCCGATAGCGGTCATCTGGTTCCTGGCGCTGCTCGCCTGTCGCGCCGATGAATTGAGACTGCGATCCTCGACCATGACCGAGGTTGCCGTGCGGCTTGCCGAGCCGGACCGGATGGCCGAGCAATCGGTCGCATCCCTGGGACAGGCCGTGCGGCGACAAGTGTCGTTCATGAACGATGCCGTTAGCCGTGCCCTCGGACGCGCAGGCGAACTCGAGGCGCTGGTCCACAACGAGGTGGCCGCCCTCGAACGGTCGTACGAGGAGAACGAGCGCAAGATCCGCAGCCTCATCCAGGAACTGTCGGGCGAGCGCCACGCACTGGTCGATACCGGCGACCGCGTCACCGAGACATTGAAATCACTCGGCACCGAGGTGCCGGCGATCATCGAAAAGTTGTCCAACCAGCAACTGAAACTGGCGCATATCATCCAAGGCGCCGGCGAAAACCTCACGTCGCTCGAAACTGCTATCGACCGCTCCTCGGGCCGGCTCGAAAGCCAACTCGGCGAACGCACCACGAAGCTCCAGGTCGTGCTCGAGGATTACACACGGACGCTGGCCGACACACTCGGCGGACGCACAGAGCAGATGCATGGCGTGCTCGAGCAATACACGTCCGCTCTCGGATCCGCGCTCGGGGACCGCACGGATCAGATGCAGGTTCTGTTGGAGAGCTACACTGGTGCGCTTGCCACCGCGCTTTCGGCGCGTGCCGAGACACTCGAGACGGTGTTCGAGGAATACTCGCGCGCGCTCGACACTACACTTTCGACGCGCACCCAGGCGCTCGATACGTCGCTCTCTGCGCGCACTCAGGCGCTCGACACGTCGCTTTCTGTCCGCACCCAGGCGCTCGACATGCAGCTGGTCGAACGCACCCGAACGCTCGACAGCGCTTTCGAAGACCGCTTGCGGCTGTTCGACGAAGCCATCGTGCGCTCGACCCAGGCGATCGACAGTGCCGTCGATCAGCGGGCACGCGCGCTGACGACGGCGCTCGACGCCCACGCCCGCAACTTCAGCGACACCATCTCGCGACAGTCGGGCGATCTGGACGAGAGCCTGATGCGCGGAATTACCGCGGTCCGCCGATCGAGCGAGAACATCACGAGGCAATCGCTCAAGGCCATTGAAGGGCTGGCTGGCCAATCCGACATGCTGAAGAACGTGTCGGAGAACCTGTTGAGCCAGATCAGCACGGTTACCGGACGATTTGAGAACCAGGGCCAGACCATCATGCGCGCGGCCAACGCGCTGGAGACTGCCAACTACAAGATCGACCAGACGCTGCAATCGCGGCACCAGGATCTCAACGAGACGCTCGACAAGCTCTCTGGCAAGGCAAACGAATTCGGCCGCGTCATAGAGACCTACTCGACCTCCATCGAAGGCACCATGTCGGATGCGGAAATCCGCGCCCGCGCCCTGTCCGACGAACTGCGCAGTGGCACCGAGACCCGCAAACGGTTGGCGCTCGAGGACCTGAGCAAGATGAAGGCCGATGCGGACGCCGAAAGCGAGCGCGCGCTCGACGACCTGCGGCGGCGCTTCTCGACCGTCTCCAACGAGGTTACGCGACAGCTCGGCTCCCTGACCACGCAGTTCGACGAGACCTCGGAGGAAGTGCGCCAGCACACGGCGCGCACCGCTGCAGAACTCAGCGCCGAGCAGGCCCGCTTGCGACAGCAAATCGACGCGATGCCCGGCACGACGCGCGACAGTGCCGAGGCGATGCGCCGCGCGCTACAGGACCAGTTGAAGGCGCTCGATCAGCTATCCACTCTGACGGCACGCACCGCGCAGGCGCGTGACGTCGCGCCCCCGATTCCCTATCCGGGGAACGCTCCGTCGAACATGGCTGTGGCGCCTCCAGGTGACACCTCGCGACCCGGCGAAGCGGGAGGACGGCCGCTCAACTCGTTGTCTCAGACGCTGGCGCAGGAGTTATCGAGCCGTGCCCGGACGCCGCTGCAGGGCATGCCGACAGCAGGCGGCGATCAGCACCGGCCGCCGCAGGCCGCATTGCCGTCCCCCTTGGCGCCGACGGCCGCAGTCCTGACCAGTGCCTCAGGACGCTCCGACGGGCGTGACGGCTGGAAACTCGGCGAATTGTTGGCGCGCGCTTCGCTCGACGAAGAACACGGCGGCGGTTCGGGCGCAATCAGCCAGGCGGGCGGCTATCCACAGGCCCCAGATGGAATGGGCAGCTCGCTGCCGGCGCCGGCAGGCCCCTTCACGCTCAATGTAGACGTCATGGCCCGCGCATTGGATGCGGCGACGGCGTCGGCGATCTGGGCGCGGTTCCGCGCCGGTCAGCGCGGCATCATGGTTCGCAGCATCTACTCGGCTGAAGGGCGCAGCGTGTTCGACGAGACAAGCCGCCGTTACAAGGTGGACGGCGAACTTCAGCAGACCGTGGCGCGCTACCTGGGCGAGTTCGAGCGCATACTCCGCGATGCCGATCAGCGCGATCCGAGCGGGCGGCTGGCGCAGGGGCATCTGGTGTCCGACACCGGCCGGGTCTACCTGTTCCTAGCCCACGCCAGCGGCCGTCTGGTGTGAGAGCCGAACGGGGAGCAGGAGCCGGGCGATGTCATCGGATGCCACCTCCCCGCGCGCCGTCACGATCGAGGCTGCGGCCGAGAACTGGCCGCTCGCCGAGCCGTTCGTCATCTCTCGCGGTACCAAGACCGAAGCCCGAGTCGTCGTCGTCACGGCCACGCGCGGCGATTTCATGGGGCGGGGGGAAAGCGTTCCCTACGCGCGGTTCGGCGAGACGGTCGACAGCGTTCTCGCAGCTATCCGCGGCACTCCCCTCGTCTGCGATCGCAGCCAACTCACGGACGCGCTGCCACCGGGCGCGGCGCGCAACGCCTTGGATTGCGCATTATGGGATCTGGAAGCCAAGGAAAGCGGCCGCGCCGTTCACGATGCATGCGGTTTCAAACAGCTGTCCGCGCTCGCGACCTGCTTCACGCTGAGCCTCGCGACCCCCGCCGAGATGGCGGCGAAGGCGCAGGCGGTGTCACACCTGAAGCTTCTCAAACTGAAGCTCGGCGGCACGGGCGATGCCGAGCGGATGGCGGCCGTGAGAATGGCACGTCCGGACGCGAGGCTGGTAGCGGACGCGAACGAGGCGTGGACGCTGGATCTGCTGGGCACGCTGCTTGCCGCCGCGCACGCGCACCGGTTCGAGCTGATCGAGCAGCCTCTGCCGGCCGGCGCCGACGAGGCGTTGCGGGATTTGCCGCGCGCCGTGCCGGTTTGCGCCGACGAGAGCGCGCACGTCACGACCGACCTCGACCGGCTCATGGGGCTCTACGATGCGGTCAACATCAAGCTCGACAAGGCGGGCGGCTTGACCGAAGCGTTGCGCATGGCCAAAGCGACCGAAGCACGCGGCATGAAAATCATGGCCGGGTGCATGGTCGCGACGTCACTGGCGATGGCGCCAGCGATGATCCTCGCCCAGCGCGCCCACTGGGTCGATCTCGACGGGCCGCTGCTGCTGGCCCGCGACCGGCCGCACGGACTGACGATCCGCGACGGCATCGTCGCCCCGCCGTCGCCGGCGTTGTGGGGGTAGAAGCCGGCACTCATCCCGTTGCAACGTGCACGTCGGGAATTCTTTTTTAAAGCGAACGGTGATTCATACTTGGCACCCGCCGGCTCCGAACCGGCGCGGCATGATCGGTGGCGCCAGTAGCGGCGCGTGAGGGGGCAGAATGGGCAAGCCAGCGGAGACGAACCG
>PEQZ01000097.1 GCA_002928395.1 Hyphomicrobium sp. | reverse complement strand
CTCTCTCTCTCTCTCTCTCTCTCTCTCTCTCTCTCTCTCTCTCTCTCTCTCTCTCTCTCTCGCCTCCCACTCTCTCGTGAAAAAACGGCCGGAGCGTTGCCCACGCTTCGGCCGCACTGTTCAGGGCTCTGCAACTCAGACGCGTCGGCCGAATACGATCGAGGCCAAGGTGCGTAGAATGGTCCATCCGTAACGCATGACGACGTAGCGGATGATCCAGCTGATGACCCCGCGGTTCTGGAACCCGAGCACCGCGCCGAGGACCGAGCGAATGATGTTCGCCAGCGCTCCTCCTCCGCCGCCGGTTCCCGGCACCGACTGACCGCCGCGTCGGATAATGTCCGAGAGGTCATCTAAGGGTCCTGCCCCTCCAGGCGAGCCGCCGCCACCCCATCCATCGCCGGTTCCCGGTCGAGCGTTGCCAGGAATCGGAAGCGGGCTCTGGCCGCCGAAACCGCCACCTGGCGCCTGGCTTCCGCCTGCTCGTGCTTCGCCGGGCATCGGTAAAGGCTTGCCGCCGGTCGTCGCCCCTCCGAATTCGCCATCGCCTCGAGGTCGAGTGCGAGGCAGGCCACCGCCATCCGTCGATGGGCTGCCCCCCGGTAGTCCAGGAATTTTGCTCAGAATGTCCGCGATCCCGCCGCCGGCACCCTTTGCCAGTCCACCCATCATCATGGCCGCGATCGTCGGTAACATTTGCTTGATCAGGGCTTCGCTGATCCCGGTCGATTGTGCCGCCTTCGCAGCCAATGCGCGGCTCTGGTCCTTGCCCCAGAGGATCTGATCCAGATAGCCCACGCCATCCGATTTGATCGCGTCTCCGCTCAGCGCCCGCGGGTTGTCCAGGTAGCCCTGCTCCGATGCCTTTCCGATCGCGGCGACGAGATCGGCAACGCCGCCGCGCGACAGCGTATTGCGCTCGATTCGCTGAGAAAGCTGGGGGACGACGCTCTTCAAGGCTGCGTCCGCGGACGCTCGGTCGATGTTGAATGTGCGCGCCAGGTTATCCACGGCCTGGCCGCCCTGCGCCTGGCGCAGAATGTCGAGAATGTCCACGTTTTCACCCCGCTCCGATTGACCCGCAGCGCTCGTGCCGCCTGGCTACGCCCACCGATGCTCGCTCGACGCAAGCCGCAAGAGCGCGTCATGCACGTCCTATAACAGCAAGATTTGTTGAGGAAGCGGTTTGTCGGGAACTGCTGTTCGACACTTCCCATCGCCGAGCGCACAGGTTAAAATTGTATTTAGGATGACGGAGTTGGGACCAAACCCCATCCTGGGACGTATCCCGATCAAGGCAATAATCAGGCCGCTCAGCGGACCTGGGCATTCGTCAATGCCGTGCCCCAACTAAAGGTCCACGCCGGGGCCCCGACGTCTGAACAACTCGACGTCTGAACAAGGAGTAACAACATGCGTTTCACTCTTGCTGCCCTCGTGGCGGCATTCCTGGCGGCCACGTCCGTCGTGACGACACCGGCGTCGGCCAACGGTGCCGCGGCCGCTGCTGGCTCTGCTGTCTTGGGCTTAGCAAAGACCGAAGGCTTAGCCAGAACCGAAGGCAATGTCGAAACCGTTGGTTTTCGAGGGCATCGTCACCGCGGCTTTCGTTCTAGCCACAGAGGCTTCGGCTCTAGGAGCTTTGGCCATAGAAGCTTTGGTTTCAGAGGCTTCGGCCACGGAGGGCGCCGGTATTACGGCCACTCCTACCACTACGGTTATGCGCCGCGATACTACTACAAGCGCCGGTACAGCTTCTACCATCACTGAAGTCGTTCGCGGGCAGTCTTCCAAAGGTTAACCGCAGCGAAGCGAGGCACCGGGCGACCGGTGCCTTTTTCTTGTGACTTTCTCACCGCGGCAGCTGTCCCCGACGAAATGGCAATTGTGCTTCTGTTGCAACGCTGAGGCGTATTTGGCATGGTCCGGCGGGGTTCGACTCGTACCGGCCAAATAATCCCGCCCGGTGACTGTCATTCGGGCGGTCGCATCGTGGGCTGGCCGTGCTTCGAGCAAACGCCCAAGTGGCGGGTCTCGTTTTGTGATCCAGCACGCTCAGCGTGCGATCGGCTGCGATCGCACTAGGATTTTGCGTGGGGTGGGATGAGTTGAAGGGTGGCCGGATCCTCCGCGCCGCATGTTCTGCCGAAACCAGTCTGCCGAAAAATGGTCGTCTAAGGGGAAGTGCATATGAACAATATCCAATGGGCGATCATCGCCTGCGGACTGCTATCGCTCGTCTACGCCTTCATCACCATCCAGGTGGTGATGAAAGCCGATCCTGGCAACGCCCGGATGCAGGAGATTGCGGGCATCATCCGCGAAGGTGCCCAGGCCTATCTCAACCGGCAGTATACGACCATCGCCATCGTTGGTGCGCTGATCTTCGCGCTGGCGTGGGCGCTGCTCGGCCAGCTCGTGGCCTTCGGCTTTCTGATCGGCGCCGTGCTCTCCGGTCTGACGGGCTACATAGGCATGAATGTCTCGGTGCGGGCCAATGTGCGCACGGCGCAGGCGGCCACCCAGTCGTTGGCCGGCGGTCTCGACATTGCCTTCAAGGCCGGTGCGGTCACCGGCATGCTGGTCGCCGGGCTCGCGTTGCTCGGCGTCGCGGCCTACTACTTCCTTCTGATCGGGCCTTTGGGCTTCAAACCGGCTGATCGCACCGTAATCGATGCGCTGGTCGCACTCGGCTTCGGCGCTTCGCTGATTTCGATCTTCGCTCGTCTCGGCGGCGGCATCTTCACCAAGGGTGCGGACGTCGGCGGCGATCTCGTCGGCAAGGTCGAAGCGGGCATTCCTGAAGATGATCCGCGCAACCCGGCGACGATTGCCGACAACGTGGGCGACAACGTCGGCGATTGCGCCGGCATGGCCGCCGACCTGTTCGAGACCTACGCGGTGACGGTCGTCGCGACCATGGTCCTCTCGGCGATCCTGTTCGCGGCGCAGCCCAACCTCGCGAGCTTCATGCTCTATCCGCTGGCCATCTGTGCGGCCTGCATCGTGACATCGATCATCGGCACCTATTTCGTCAAGCTGGGCTCGAACAATTCGATCATGGGCGCGCTCTACCGCGGCGTGATCGCATCCGGTGTGCTGTCGATCGCCGGCCTCTGGATCGCGACCGAGTATGTGCTTGGCGGTTTCGGCGTCGTCGGCAAGGTCGGCAATTTGACCATCACCGGCCAGAACCTGTTCCTGTGCGGTGTTATCGGCTTGGTGCTGACCGGCCTCATCGTCTGGATCACGGAGTACTACACCGGCATCGGCTATCGGCCGGTACGCTCGATCAGCCAGGCGTCGGTCTCGGGGCATGGCACCAACGTCATCCAGGGCCTCGCGGTGTCGCTCGAATCGACGGCGCTGCCCACGCTCGCCATCTGTGCCGCCATCCTGGCGACCTTCCAGCTGGCCGGCCTCTACGGGACGGCGATAGCGACCACCACCATGCTCGGCCTCGCAGGCATGATCGTGGCGCTCGATGCCTTCGGCCCGGTGACCGACAACGCTGGCGGCATCGCTGAAATGGCCGGTCTTCCCAAAGAAGTCCGCCGCTCCACCGACGCGCTCGACGCCGTCGGCAACACGACCAAGGCCGTCACCAAGGGCTACGCGATCGGCTCGGCCGGTCTCGGTGCGCTGGTGCTGTTCGCCGCCTACAACTACGATCTTCAGTACTTCATCAAGAACTCGGACAAGTACCCCTACTTCAAGGATGTGAAGCTCGATTTCGGCCTCGACAATCCCTACGTCGTCGTCGGCCTGCTGCTCGGCGGCCTCATCCCGTACCTGTTCGGCGGCATTGCCATGACGGCGGTCGGCCGCGCGGCGAGTTCGATCGTCGAAGAGGTTCGCCGCCAGTTCAAAGAGAAGCCGGGCATCATGAAGGGCAAGGATCGCCCCGACTACGCCGCGGCCGTCGACCTGCTGACGCGGGCCGCGATCAAGGAGATGATCGTGCCGTCGCTGCTGCCGGTGCTGTCGCCGATCGTGCTGTTCATCGGCATCAATGCCATTGCTGGCAAAGGCGCGGCTTTCTCGGCGGTCGGTGCCATGTTGCTCGGCGTCATCGTCACCGGTCTGTTCGTCGCCATCTCGATGACATCGGGTGGCGGGGCCTGGGACAACGGCAAGAAGAGCTTCGAGGACGGCTTCATCGACAAGGATGGCGTCAAGCACGTCAAGGGCTCGGAAGCGCACAAGGCGTCGGTGACGGGCGATACAGTGGGCGATCCCTACAAGGATACGGCCGGCCCCGCCGTCAACCCGGCGATCAAGATCACCAACATCGTCGCGCTGCTTCTGCTCGCGGTGTTGGCGCGCTGATCGGCGTGCGCCGTGTGGTTCCTGCGGGAGCCGCACGGCGCACCGATATGCCTGCACAGTGTCGACCTGGCGACCGAAGATCGCCGCGCGGTACTTCCGGGAAGCCGGTTTCCCGACCACACAACTGATCGAACGTGCGCACGGCGATCGTTGAGACTGCGACGTTGGCCGGCCGTTGTAACAGCAGGCTCCCTGAGTGATCGCGAACTCACGAGGTTGTTCGCTCCACGCATCGCTCGAGTGCCATGACGGGCATGGCCATGACTGGCTAGCCGTGACCGGTGCCGTCGATGTATCACGTGGGCGTCGCGGAGGGATCGGGTGTGCACGAACGAGACGAGGGTGAGGTTGCCGATGCCCGGTCCGCGGCGGGCATGTTCTTGTCCGGACTTGCCGTCTCGCTGTCGATCCCTGGCTTCATCCTGTTCGCCTCGGCCGGCGGGTTCGGCGCGTTGGCCCGCGACGCGGGGCTGTCGATCGGCAATGCCCTTTTGATGATGGGCGTGCTGTTCGCCTTGCCCGCCCAGGTTGTCATGGTCGATCAGCTGGCTCGTGGCGGGGCCCTTGTGGGTGCGGTGCTCGCCGTCGCGCTGATCGGCATCCGGCTGTTGCCGATGACGGTCGTGATCGTGCCGTTCCTCGGTGGGTCCAAGGCCTCGTGGCCGGGGAAGGCAGTGGCCGTTCACGCCGTCGCCATCACCGGTTGGATCGAGGGGCTGCGGCGACTGCCCGACACCCCGGAGAACCTGCGACTCCCACATTTTTTCGGCATCGGTACCGGGCTGATTGTTGTGGCGCTGGCAGGAACCGCAGCGGGATACATCGCGGCGGGCCAGCTGTCCGGCCCACTGGCAGCGGCGCTGCTGTTTCTGACGCCGATCTACTTCATGCTGGCCCTGCTGGCGACCGCCGCGCAGCCGAGCGACTGGCTGGCGATCGTCATTGGCGCGGTGTTGGGGCCGATCGCCTACTGGCTCGCGCCAGGCTTCGATCTGTTGCTGACTGGGCTGATCGGCGGCAGCGCGGCACACGTTCTTGCGCGCAACTGGCGGATAAAGCGGGACGCCGGCCTCGGCGGCCCCGGGCCTCGGCCATGACAGATCTCGGCAACGGCTGGACCACGGCTGCCATTATCCTTTTGGTCGCCATCGTTGCGCACGAGCCCTGGCGCTGGCTCGGCCTCTATCTCGGTCGTGACATCGACGTCGAGGGCGATCGTTTCCAGTGGGTGCGCGCGGTGGCAACGGCGCTGGTGGCCGGGCTGGTGATGCGGCTGCTGATCTTTCCGGCGGGTGCGCTGGGCGGACCGCCGCTGTGGCTGCGGCTCGCGGCCTTTGCCGCGGGTGTTGCTGCGTTCTTCGCGTTCAAGCGGGGCTTGGCCCTGGGCGTGCTGGTCGGCACGCTCGTGCTGGTGGCAGGGTCATTCTGGCTCCAGTGACCGGGGCTGCACGCCGCCCCCCGCTGGCGATCAGCCGAGCACGGCCGGGGTTCCGCGGAGGTGGCGGTTGTCGGATATTTCGCCCATGATCGCGGCCGCCACGTCGGCGCGTGTGACGGGACCCGGCCGCCAATCCTTTGGGTCGGGGAGTACGCGGACATGGCCGCTTGCGGGCCCGTCCTCGAGTATGCCGGGCCGCATGATGGTCCAGTCGAGCGGAGACGCGCGCACGATCCGCTCCTGCACATCCTTGTCGTCGTAGACGCGCTTCAGGATCAGCGTGAAGGGGATGGCGAAAAAGCCCGTGATGCTGCCACGGCTGTCACCAGCGCCGAGACCGGTGACGCAGATGAGCCGCTTTGGGCCTTTCGCGACCATCGCGTCGACGAGGACGCGCGTGGCTTTCGAGAACAATTCCGTGCCGGTGACGAACGATGGCCCCAGTTGCAGCCCGAGCACCTGGACAACGGCGTCCACGCCAGCGAGGGCCTGAGCGATACTGTCACGATCCAGCGCATCGCCCGCGAATTTCTCGAGCTTCGGATCGTCGATCGGGATCGAGGATGCGGACCGGGCAAAAGCCCGGACGTCGTGTCTCGCCGCGAGCGCCGCCTTTACGGTTTCCAGTCCGATGCCTCGGCTGGCGCCGATGATGAGCAGATGCATGGTCGATCTCCTGAGCGGCGCCAAAATGCCGACGCTCGAAACACTACGTTTCGAGTGCCCGCCGGATCTTCTCGGCGTGCGCCGCCAGCACGGCACCGTCTTCCATCTTGCCGGTGTGCGGCTTGAGGCCGGCGCCCTCGACGATCGGGATCACGTGGACATGGAGGTGGAATACGGTCTGGCCGGCCGCGGCCTCGTTGAACTGGATGATGCGCACGCCGTCCGCCCCGAACGCGGCCTTGGCCGCCACCGCGATCTTCTGCACTGCGGGCAACAGGCGCGCCAGTACCGCCGGATCGGCATCGAGCAGATTGCGTGACGGCGCCTTGGGTATGACGAGCGTGTGACCGGGGGCCTGCGGCATCACATCCATGAACGCCAGCGTGGCGTCGTCCTCGTGGACCTTGTGGCAGGGGATCGCTCCGCTGAGTATTTTCGCGAAGATGTTGCTCAAGTCATAGGTCATGTTCTGGCCTCCCGGTCGCTGGTTGCCATCAATCCGAGGCGCGGGTTCGTGGTCAAGCGTCCTTGCGGGCGCTATCTGCGTCTGCGGCCAACTCTTCTGCCGCTCCACCGCCGAGCGGACCGCGCCGGAACGGGCCCAATTCGGCCAGTTCGGCACAGGCTTCCGCGACGGCCGCACGCTCTCGAACCAGGTAGCGCTCGATAGCGCGGCGGAAACCGGCGTCGGGTACCCAATGGGTCGAATAGGTTGTGACTGGCAGATACCCGCGCGCCAGCTTGTGCTCGCCCTGGGCGCCCGCTTCCACGCGCTTCAGCCTGCGCTCGATCGCAAAGTCGATGGCCTGATAGTAGCAGACCTCGAAGTGCAGGCAGGGATGCTGCTCGACGCAGCCCCAATAGCGGCCGTAAAGGCAGTCGCCGCCGATGAGATTGAGGGCACCGGCGATGGGCCGGCCGTCGCGCTTCACGAGCAGCAGCAGGCACTGCTCGGCCATTGACTGGCCGAGCAGCGAGAAGAATTCGCGATTGAGATAGGGCCGCCCCCACTTGCGGTCGCCGGTGTCGACGTAGAACCGGAAAAACGCGCTCCAGTCTGCTTCCGTGATCTCAGCGCCGGTCCGTCGCTCGATCGAGAGGCCCGTCGACAGGGCCGTCTCGCGCTCCTTGCGGATGGCCTTGCGTTTCCGCGACGCGAGCGTGCCGAGGAAATCCTCGAACGTCGCGTAGCCGCCGTTCGTCCAGTGAAACTGTTGACCCGTGCGCTGAAGAAAGCCCATGCCGCCGAGCCGGTTCCACTCGCTTTCCGTCAGAAAGGTGACGTGCAGCGACGAGACGTCCATGCGGCGCGCCACTTCCACCGCGCCCGCCGCGAGCACACCCTGGCGTGCCTCGGCGTCTGGTCCGGGCTTCACCAACAATCGGGGTCCGGGTACCGGTGTAAACGGCACGGACGCCTGCAGTTTCGGATAGTAGCTGCCGCCAGCGCGTGTGTAGGCATCCGCCCATGCGTGATCGAACACGTATTCGCCCTGGCTGTGGGTCTTTGC
>PEQZ01000096.1 GCA_002928395.1 Hyphomicrobium sp. | reverse complement strand
CCGCCCGAGACCTTGTAGGAGTTCTGGTCGAACTTGCCGCCGGCATGCAGCTCGGTGAACACGATTTCGGCCGCCGAGCGCTTCGGAACCTGATCGTCGTCCTTCTTGATGCCGGTCGGGATGCCGCGGCCGTCGTCGCGCACGGTGCAGGAACCATCGGGGTTCAGCGTCACGTCGCACTTGGAGGCGTGACCGGCCAGCACCTCGTCGATCGCGTTGTCGACCACCTCGTAGATCATGTGGTGCAGACCCGACCCGTCGTCGGTATCACCGATGTACATGCCAGGGCGCTTGCGGACCGCATCCAGTCCCTTGAGCATCTTGATCGAATCCTCGCCGTACTCTTCGACGGCGGGTAGCTTCGCGGCGGGAATGGCGGTCATGCGGAAAGGGTCCTGGTCAAGGCAACGATTATGTCGGTTTTCTATACCACGGATCGATGGTGGCCCGGCCAAAAATCACCACCTTCGGCGCCAGCAACCCACATTAAATTCACAATATAATTCATTGGCTTAAGAACAGACGGCGGCGGCGGAGATCAGGTGCTGCGCGGCATGCCTGCCGATCCGTTCTCGATTTCGAGAAAGCGGGCATGCTCAGACAGTGCGGCGAACGCCACACGGTCGTTTCCGGTCATCCACGCCTGAGTGCCGAGCCGGAGGATTTCTGCGAACAATGCAGCCCGCCGTACGTCGTCGAGATGGGCCGTGACCTCGTCGAGCAGCAGGATGGGTGCTGTGCCGTCCTGACGTTCGGCCACCATCTCGGCGTGGGCGAGCACGAGACCGAGCAGCAGCGCCTTTTGTTCTCCCGTCGAGCACAGTCGCGCCGCGGTCGACTTCGGTCCGTGGCCGACGATCAGATCAGACCGGTGCGGGCCATCGAGGGTGCGGCCAGCGGCCCGGTCGCGCTCGCGCGACGATCGCAAGGTGCGGGCGTAGGCGTCCTCGACTTCGAGGGCCGGCTGCATTGCGAGCGCGGATTCGGTTGCGCCGTCGATGGCCACCGTGCTCCAGGGGAAGGCGGAGTTTGGCTCACGCGCGCGACGGGCTTGGATGACGGCGGACAGCGCCGACACCGCCTCCACCCGCGCGGCTGCGATGGCGACGCCGGTTTCGGCCATCTGGAGTTCGAGGCCCTCGAGTTGTGCGTTGTCGCGGATGCCGTCCGACAAGAGCCGGTTGCGGCTGGTCATGGCGCGTTCGAAACGGCCGGCGATGGTGCGGTAGCTCGGATCGAAACAGAGAATGAGCCGGTCGAGAAAGCGGCGGCGCTCAGAAGCAGGGCCGGAAAAAAGCCCGTCCATGGCGGGCGTGAGCCAGACCATCTCGACATAGTCGGCGAGGATGCCGGAACTCGACTGCCCGACGCCGTCGATGCGGACACTTCTGGTGGCGCGAGGCGACTCTTCTCGGGAGAGCCGGCCGCCACGCCCGCCGAAGCCCATACCGGTGCCGATATCGACCACGCCGAGCCGCGAATGCACGCGCGCGGCCACCGCCCAGCTTCCGTCTCCTGAACTGGACGCAAGCTCCGAGAACGGCGCACGCCGGAGTCCCTGGCCGGGCGCCAGCATCGACAGGGCTTCGAGCAGGTTGGTTTTGCCTGCGCCGTTGGCGCCGACGAGCACGACGGGGCCCGGCCCGGCCTCGACGCCGATCGACGCGTAGTTGCGGAACCCGGTCAGCGTCACGCGCTCGACCCAGAGGCGGCGGTGGGGCAAAGCGGCCATAATCTCCGTTGCGCATGCCTGTGGAGTAGCGGTTATCAAGCGAGCCGTTTCAGCCATCGGAAGCCGGCTTCTTCTTCTTTCGACTTGGTTTTGCGAGCGTTTCTTGACTGCGGATCAGATCGACAAGGTCAGCGTCGGCACGTGCGTGACGCAACGCACGACGTTTTTCATCGAAGCTCTTGTATTGAGCCTTGGCGTGTAACTCGGCCTGCGTGCTCTTGATCGTACCGCCGTGGCCGAGCACGGCACGATTGAGCGATCTCAACTGCCCATCCAGCAGCGCTTCCGCTTCCGACATCATGGTCAACTTGCCGATGTCGAGTTGATCCTCGAAGATATCGAGCAGGATGCTCGTCACGCGGTTCAACTCGCGTACCTCCGTCTGGCCGAGATAGTTCTTTGCCACCAACACATCCTGCTGTCGGATCTCGTCTTTCAGCCAGGATTGCAGACCCATATTGTCCGCATCGGCCTTGGCACGGGTGGCGATGATCATGGCCGGCGTATGGGACGTGACCGCCCACATTAGTTTGGCTTGCATGCGTGTGTAGAAATTGCGCCAGTCCGCCGATGTCGCGTCGTAGTCCTGGCACATGGCGCAGATGCGGCGCACTTCCCGATAGAGATTAGCCTCATCGCTGCGAATGTCGCGAATGATGTCGCGCAGTTCACGGACGCGGTCGAGTTCATCGGGGTTCTTCAGACGCCGCGAGTCGACGACAAATCCCTTGGTCGCGAACTGGACGAGCGTGTCGGTGGCCCAGATGCGAAACAGCGTGCCCTGCTTGGAGGAGACGCGATAGCCGACGGAAATGATGGCATTGAGGTTGTGAATGAGAACGTTGCGCTTGACCGAGCGGTCGCCCTCCTGGCGAACCTGCAAGATTTCCTTGCAGGTTGCCGTCCGATCCAACTCCCCCTCTTCATAAACGTTGTTCAAGTGCAAGTTGACATTCTGGCGTGTGACGCCGAACAAGTCGGCGATCTGCTGTTCGCTGGCCCACAGCGTCTCACCCTCAAATCGCAGCTCGACCTGAATGCCCTGGGACGTGCCATAGATCAGAAAGCGGTCGTCGGAATCTGCGTTCCCGACCAATCGCACTGGTTGTGTCTTGTCATCGGTCATGGCGCGCCTCTGCGGCGGCGATTGCAGCAAGGTCGCGCGCCATCCTCGTGGAATCGCCCCATGTCGCGAGCCAGATCACAGCCTCCGTCGTTGCGGCGATCGCTTTGCGGACGGCGGGGCCAAGCGGTTGGCGACCCTGGATATGCCCCTCGGCCAGTGTGAGGTGTGCCAGCTCCTCGGCGCGAATGGACTGGATAGTGCCGTGCAGTTCGGGGTCGCGATCGGCCAGAAAGTGGAGCTGATCATCCAGGTGCCGATGCACTGTGCTTTCGACGGCTGCTGTGCATGTCCAGATCATCTGCCGACCCATCAGCGCAGTGCACAACCCCAACACACTCCCGCCAGTGCTCCAGAGCCACATGGCTCGGCATGGTCGTGACTGGCGGCCCGGCATCGCCTGCCGGAACTTGGCGCAATGATCGATCTCGTGACCTAGCATCTCGGACAACGGTTCGACCAACTCGGGATAGAGCCAGCGGGCCACCGCAATCTGCGCGCGGTAGATGCGGATGGCGCCTAATTCGCCAGCATGATTGACTTTGAGGATGCGCGCGATCGTCAAAGCGTCGCGCGGTGCCAAAGTCTTTGGCGCAGGCCCCGAGAAAAGCTTCTTTGCAGAAGTCATCGAGAGCGCACTCGTGACAGCCGTCGCTCCGAACCTGCCGCCCACAACATCAAAGCCGACGATCCGACGGCACTCATCATCACACCCGCATCGGCATCAGCACGTAGAGGGCGCTGTCGTCGCTGGCGTCCTTGACCATGGTGGGCGAGCCGGGATCGGCGAGCATGAAGCGGGCTTCCTCACCCTCGAGCTGGCCGGCGATGTCCAAGAGATAACGGGCGTTGAAGCCGATCTCGAGCGGCGACGAGGAGTACTCGACGCCGATTTCCTCCGTCGCGCTGCCGCCTTCCGGGTTGTTGACCGAGAGGATGAGCTTGTCCGGCCCGATGTTGAGCTTGACCGCGCGACCGCGCTCGCTGGCGATGGTGGAAACGCGATCGACCGCGCTCATGAACTCGGCGTTGGTCACCTTCATCGACTTGTCGTTGCCTTGCGGGATCACGCGGCCGTAGTCGGGGAAGGTGCCGTCGATGAGTTTCGAGGTCAGCGTCACGGTGCCGATTTCGAAGCGGATCTTGGCCTGGCTGACGCCGACCTTCACAGCCGACGCGCTATTCTCGATCAAGCGGTGCAATTCATGCACTGTTTTACGCGGAACGATGACGCCAGGCATTCCTTCGGCGCCGGCCGGCAACGGCAACTCGACCTGCGCGAGCCGGTGGCCGTCAGTCGCGACGGCGCGCAGCACCGGGTGCCTGGCCGGGCCATTCCCGCCTTGCGCCATGTGCAGGTAGATGCCGTTGAGGTAATAGCGGGTCTCCTCGGTGGAGATGGCGAACCGCGTCTTGTCGATGAGCCGCTTCAGGTCGGCTGCGGCGACCTCGAACTCGTGCGTCATCTCACCGGCTGCGAGGTCGGGGAAGTCTTCGGCCGATAGCGTCTGCAGGCTGAACCGAGCCTGGCCGGCGGTGATCGACAGCCGTTCCTTCTCGGCGTCGCGCTTGATTTCCACCTCGGCGCCATCGGGCAGCTTGCGCACGATATCGTGCAGCATATGGGCTGGAACGGTCACCGCACCCGGCTGGCCGACCTCGGCCGGTACGGCCTCGATGACCTCGCGCTCGAGATCGGTAGCCTTGAATTCGAGCACGTGGCCTGCGGCTTTCAACATCACGTTGGAGAGAATAGGAATGGTCGTCCGGCGCTCGACGACGCTGGTCACGTGGCCAAGGGCGCGCAACAATTCTCCGCGTTCGATCACAAGCCGCATGATTTTCCTCGGCGTCCAGTTTGGGTGTGCGGCCACCGTTGCGACCGCGTCGCAGGCAAAAGTCGGGCGTCCGGCAGCATGGGGAGCTTTCGCCCCGACTCAGCGGCGCAGAATTCTACCGCGACCGTCACTTGAACCGACAACGCGTGGATTTTCAAGGGGTGCGCCAGCCTTGCCCCCGAAATGGTCGGCGTGATCAGAGGGAATTCTGAAAAGAATTGGGAGCGGCACCTTTCGGCACCGCCCCCTCCCCGCTTGACCTGCGTCCAGCTTTAGCCCTCTGGTCCACAGGCATTCGATCGTCCCTGGCGCAGCCGCGCCAGAGAAATCCTCAATGGTTCAAGAGCTTCTTGAGCTCGTCGATCTCGTCGCGAAGCCGCGGATTGCCCGTGATCTCGCCTTCGATCTTACGAATTGCATGCAAAACCGTCGTGTGATCCCGGTTGCCGAACCGGCGCCCGATTTCCGGCAGCGAACGGGCGGTCAGCTGCTTGGCCAGATACATGCCGATCTGGCGGGGCCAGACGACCGATCGGTGCCGCCGCTGCGACAGCAGATCGCCTTTCGAGACGCCGAAGTGCCGCGACACGATGCGCAGGATATCCTCGATCTTGGTCTTCCGCGGCTCCATCCCCTGGACGAGGTCGCGGATGACCGTCTCAGCGACATCGAGCGTGATCGCGGTGCGC
Source organism: Hyphomicrobium sp. (assembly GCA_002928395.1). Lineage (GTDB taxonomy): Bacteria > Pseudomonadota > Alphaproteobacteria > Rhizobiales > Hyphomicrobiaceae > JAKAML01. Next base: position 2,578 of record PEQZ01000096.1, on the reverse strand, counting down.
ATATACTGCCAATTGGCGTGCAGCCGCGTGATGGCACCCTCGAGTTCGCGGCCGTTCTCTGTCAGACGCTCGGCCAGAAGCTCCTGGACGTCGCGGCCGAGTTCGAACGAGGCGTCCATCGCCCGCTTGTCGTTGAGACGACGCTCGATCACCTTCAAGCGCAATTCGTAGTCGAGCGGACCGATCTCGGAGACCAGCCCACGCTGCAAGCGCGACCGCATTCGCTCGTTCAACCGGTCGATGTGGTTGGGTGCGCGCGCCGACGCCACCACGACCTGCCGCCCGCCGTCGAGCAGCGAGTTGATGATGTGATCGAATTCCTGCTCCGTGCGCTCGCCCTGCATGAATTCGAGATCATCGATCAGCAGCAGATTGATCGCCCGGAACTTCTCCTTGAACGACATCGGGTCCTGACTGCGCAGTGCCTCGACGAACTGATAGCGGAAGCGCTCGGCGGTCAGATACAAGACCTGAGCCTGCGGTGCCCGGCGCTTCACCTCCCACGCAACGGCGTGAAGAAGGTGGGTCTTCCCGAGCCCCACGGCCGAATGAATGTAGAGCGGATTGAAGCCCGGCGTTCCATTCAGAACGGTCTCGGCGACTTGCTGGGCGCCCGCATGGGCCATCCGGTTCGACGTTCCAACGACGAAGCTTTCGAACGTGCAGCGCGGATCGAGGGGCGAGCCTTCGAAGCCGCCGACGCCGGTGCGTCCGGCCGGATTGGCGACGGGTGCGGCAAGCGACATCCGCGTGCCCTGCACCACATCGGGCTGGATCGAATGGACAGGCCCCGGCAGGTGATCGCGCTGGTCGAGCGACGTGCCCTTGCCCGCTGCAGGCTGTGCCCGCAAGGGCGGCGCTGCCGGTTGACGCCAAACCACGTCGACCCGCTCTGCACCTTTGAATTCTGCCGCGCAGCACGCCAGGAGTTGCTCGGAATAGTGAGACTGGATCCACTTGCGCAGGAACTGCACCGGAACCGAGGTCTTGACCGTCTTGCCGTCGAAGCTTTCGAACTCGAGAGCCGCGAACCAGCTGGAGTAGATTTCCTCGCCGAGCGTCGCACGCAGCATGGCGCGCGCTTTGGCTCCGCGCCCTTCCATCTTCGGCTCGTCGCCCGAGCCACTGGCCGCATCGACACCCGACCGGCTGGTGGTTGCCTTCAATAGGATCGAATCCGGTGTCATTTCAACATTCTGCATAACTATACCCCGCATCGTTGAAGTTCAGACTTTGCCCTCGAAAAGAACTGACGAACGACGCCACGCGCCGACAACCGCCGCCGACGCGCACGCATTGAACATCCGTCAGATAGTTGGATGCGTTAGCCCTGCACCCATGGGAGGCCGGAGGCTTTCCAGCCCGAAGTCCTGCCTCTATGTCGGTCGGCATCGAGTGGCCCCTCGAAGCCCTCGGCGACGTTGCTGCAACGGGAAAACCCGAGGCCGCTCATGGACTCTGCGGCCATGCGGCTTCGGCCGCCCGACCGGCAGATGAAGAACAACTCGTCGTCCTTGTTCACGCCGGCTGTTTCGAGGAGTGCCTTGAGCCGTTCGCCAAAGCCGGGATCGACCCGGTTGTCAGGAAACGTCTGCCACTCCACCATCACAACGCGCTTGCCAATTTCCGCAAGATCGGCAAGCCCGACGAAGGCCCATTCTGCTCGTGTCCGCACATCGATCAGAACAGCACTTCGATCACTCTTGAGGCGCTCCCACACCGCCGTGACGGGAACATCCTCAACCACATCTCCACTCGACCCCACTGCTACCCTCCAACCAAGCGCACGTCAGACAGACCCTCTGCGATCTCTGGTTGCCCAAAGATCTCCCAACCAACGCACGAAAACGAAAGAAGACTTCGCCAAGACACTGAGGCGAATTGAACAACACTCTACATCATCAACCGAAGCGCGGATTTATACTGAACAGACATCAATCCAGCGATACACTCGTCAATGATCAAAAACGCACGGCATTACTGAACTAAGCGCCCTGAAGCCCTCGGCGACCGGCAGTTACTAACTACTCGTTAACAGCTTCCGACGCAACCCCATCGACTGGCCATCACCACTGCCCATTGCCCTTGTAATGCGGGGTCTTTCGATCGCAGATTTGTCCACAACCCGGTGGACAAAGCCCCTGACAGCGAAGCACTTTTCCCCAGACATGAACGGAGTGCAGAAAAAGCAAACGGCGCCCTTTTCAGGACGCCGTCGAGATGCTCATTTTTGATCGGCACGCGACCGTGAATTCACATCGGCAATGACCTGCAGCCTAGCTTCACCCACAGATAGCCCGCAGGTTTCCAGGGCTTACAGCCGTTCAGAAATCGGAGGAGAAAATCACCGCCGGGGATTCCTTGTTGCAAATGTGTCACGTTACAAGAGAAGTCGGAAATTTGTTGCAATGCCTTCCTTGGCGCCTCTCATGCTGGCAGCTCGGCCGTTGGCCATTCGACCAATCCGGCTCAAGCGGTGGCCATGGCCTTGACCCGTGCCGTCAGCCTCGAGACCTTCCGGCTCGCCGTCTTCTTCGGCAGAACGCCCTTTTGCGCGGTGCGCGCCAGTAGCGGCTCC
>PEQZ01000095.1 GCA_002928395.1 Hyphomicrobium sp. | reverse complement strand
AGTGGGTCTGAACCCCGGCCACAGTGGCGGCAGGGGGTAAGACGGCACGGCATCATGCGTCGTCAGCAGGGCGGCATTGCCCCATCGACCGTCGAATGTCGATCATTAGGCGAAACGTGTTAAAAGTCGTTGAGCGAACCACTTACAATCTTTGAAAAATGTACGATCGGCCGCTCGCGATCGGACAGCGGCTATTTCGTTTCTTCCGGCGCGCGATTGTAGATATCGTCGGAGCGCACGATATCGTCTTCTCCGAGGTAGGAGCCGATCTGCACCTCGATGAGTTCCAGCGGCACTTTCCCTGGGTTCTCCAGGCGATGCCACTGGGTCGAGAAGATGTATACGCTCTCGTTCTCGCGCACCAGTTTCTCGATGTCGCCGATGACCACCTTGGCCGTGCCTTGCACGACGATCCAATGTTCGGAGCGGTGATGGTGCATTTGCATCGACAGTTTGCCACCAGGATTGACGTGCAACAGCTTCACCTGGAATCGCGTGCCGACGTTGAGTGTCTCGAAGTAGCCCCACGGCCGCAGGTTCCGAAGATGCTGCTCCTGCTCCTTGCGGTTGGATTTCTTGAGTGAGGCGACGATCTTGGATACGTCCTGCGCTCGCGACTTGTCGGCGACCAGGAGCGCGTCGGGTGTATCGACGATCACGAGATCCTTGACGCCGATCGTCGCGACCAGTGAACGCTCGCTGTGCACGTAGCAGCCGGTCGTGTCCTCGATGACGCTCTCGCCGTGGATGTAGTTGTTGTTCCGGTCACGGGGTGCAATATCCCACAGCGACGACCACGATCCGACGTCGTTCCAGCCGACGTCGATCGGCAGCATGGCGGCGGAATGGGTTTTTTCCATCACCGCATAGTCGATCGAGATGTTGGGCGAGAGTGCAAAGGCCTTGCGCTCCAGGCGTACAAAGCCCAAATCCATGTCGGCCTCGTCGAGCGCGGCACGGGCGGCTTCCAGGATGCCCGGTTCGAGCCGCGCCATCTCATCGATAAAGGTGCGCGCATCGAGCACGAAGATGCCGCTGTTCCAGAAGTAGCCGCCCTTGGCGATATAGCCCTCGGCGGTGGCGGCGTTCGGCTTCTCGAAAAACGCGTCGACCTTGAAGGCACCGCCGTTGAAGCCCTCGAGCGGTGCGCCCTGGCGGATGTAGCCGTATCCCGTGTGCGGCTCGTCAGGCTTGATGCCGAACAGCACGAGTTTGCCGGTGGCCGCCACCTTGGCTGCCCGCTTCACGCCCTCGACGAACTTGGCCTCGTCCTTCACGATGTGATCGGACGGCATGACCACGATGATCGCGTTCGGGTTCTCACGTATGGCGGCGAGTGCGGCAACGACGATCGCCGGTGCGGTGTTGCGGGACACCGGCTCGAGAATGATCACCTTGGGCACGACGCCCGAGCGCTCGAGCTCTTCTTTGATGAGAAAGCGATGGTCGTTGTTGCACAGTACTATGGGCGGGGCGAACCCAAACTCCGGCTTCAGTCTGGTCAGGGTGGCGCCCAGGAAGCTCGCGCTCTGCCCGTTGAAGAAGCGGATGAACTGCTTGGGATACATTGCCCGCGACAACGGCCACAGTCGTGTACCCGAACCGCCCGACAGGATGACCGGAAAGATTGAACTCATCGATGCGTCTCCACCGTCGTTCCCGTGGGGCCAGTATGCGTAGTGGTCACGCGCACTGGTCGGCAGGGTGTGCTTGTCGGTCTCATGTGCCAGAGGCAGAAGCCGGGCGACCGCAGGGTCCGGCACCCAAGTCACGCTGTCGTCAACTACAATGGTCCGTGTAACAGTTGACCCCCGGGACCTCAACCGCGGCTTGGCCCGCCGGCCGTTGTGGTCACCAGGCGCTCACCACGTCGCGCACCCAATTCTGACGCTCCAACCGGGCCACGGATCACGATGTCGGCTATCGGGCTCGTGTTCCTATTCCGACATTTGCTTCCCTCAGCAGCACCGTCGAGAGCAAATGCCGGAACCATGAGGAACACGAGCAAGCTTATGATTCTAGTGTAGCTTTTGCATCTGACGTTTGGCTTCGAGCCACGCCGCGAGTGGGACCCAAGCGTCAGATGCGCTACACTCGTGTTCCGGTTCCGACATTTGCTTCCCTCAGCAGCACCGTCGAGAGCAAATGTCGGAACCATGAGGAACACGAGCAAGCTTATGATTCTAGTGTAGCTTTTGCATCTGACGTTTGGCTTCGAGCCACGCCGCGAGTGGGACCCAAACGTCAGATGCGCTACACTAGTTGCTCGGCGTCCGCTGGAGCAGCCGGTCGCGCAAGGAGCGGACACCCGAGCCGATCTGTTGATCGGTTGCAAGTGCCGATTGGGGCTGGGGACCAGCTGCGGGTGGCGGTGCCGCGATGTCACGGCGCACGTTCATGCTCGGCGTGCGCTGCTGGCCCGCCGGGCTCGAGAGAGCATTATCCTTGCGGAGCGTGGGCGCGCCACGGTTCGGATTCACCTGATGGCCATAGTTCTGCGGCTGGGGTGCAGCCGCCATCTGCGAGCGCAGCGCATCGGGCTCACGCGCACGCAGTGCGGGCGGACCTTCCCCGGCAGCCATGTCGTAGCCATGTTCGAAATTCGTCGGGGCGGCTTCAAAACTGGCGTCATTGCGGCTCGAGAATCCGATGGCGTCGGCCATCATGGCGGCCTGCTGGGCGGCGTCACCTGCCGACCCGACGCCCGAGGCACGCCAGCGCTCGACAACCTGTTCGAGGAAGCCCTCGTCCTCCACCGACTTCTGCCACTTCTCGGTGAAGCGGGCGGTCGATGAGCGCGGCAGGGCGTGTTTCGGAAGTTCGTCGAACTTGATGCGCACCGGCAGCGTCATCCCGTCGCCAAACGCGATCGCCTCGCGCTGGCCGAGCGAGGGCAGAAACTCGAGCAAACCGGATCCGGTGTCGGCGACGGCGGATTGCACGATCTGCTGGTCCTTGTCGTTGGACATGCGCAGCGCGAACACTGTGTTGCACTGCGAGAGAATTGTCGGGTCGATCTCGGCCGGGCGCTGCGTCACGATACACAGCGAGGCGCCATACTTGCGGCCTTCCTTGGCGATCTTGGCGATGGCGCGCTTGCAAGGCTCGAAGCCCATGTTCGGATTGGCGGGGACGTAGCGGTGGGCTTCCTCGCAAACGATCGTGACCGGGATCTGACCCTCGCTCCACAGCGCGAAGTCGAAGGTCAGGCGGCACAGCACCGAGACCACGACGTTGACGATCTCCGTCGGTATGCCGGTCAGTTCGAGGATGGTCAGCGGCTTGTTGTTCACCGGTACGCGGAAGATGCGGCTCAGAACCTGCGTCATGCCGTCGTAGACCGTGAGCGAGCCGAACATGAAGGCGTAGCGGGCGTCCTGCGAGATCGCGTCGATGCGGCCCTTGAGGTTGCGGTAGGGTGCCAGGTCGCGCTTGTTCTCGAGCTTGCCCATGCGCTCGTCGATAAGGCTGGTCAAATCGGAGATGCGGTAGGGCACGGGTGTGTCGACCGTGAAGCGGCCGGTATCGATGACGCCGCGGCGGACGGCCTTGCTGCTCTCGTTGGCGCGGCCGGAGCTGTAGCGGCTCTTGGCGATCGGTATCAGTTCCTGCAGCGTCTCGATCTCGGCCTTGCGGTTCGGGTCGCCGACCAGGACCTCGACGATCTCCTCGAAGTTCAACAGCCAGAACGGCAGCTGCATGTTGCGCGGGTTCATCACCTCGGCGAACTCGCTGAAGGCCGTCGCGTATTCGTTGTGAGGATCGAGCAAGACGATGTGCGCGGCCGGGTTCTTCTCGAGGATGGCGCGCAGGATCAGCGCCGTGGTGCAGGACTTGCCGGTGCCGGTGGTGCCGAGGATCGCGAAGTGCTTGCCCAGGAGGTCATCGACGCGGACCATGGCTGGGATCGACGCATCCTGACGGATGCACCCGACGCGGACGGAGCGGGCGATGTCGCCGCAAAATGCAAGCTCGAGTTCGGTCTTTGAAGCAACGCGGACCCGGTCACCGAGCGCGGGATAAACGGTGACACCGCGGTTGAAGGTGATCGGGCCGCCGTTCGCCGATTTCCACAGTTCGCCAACTAGGCCGAGTTCGGCGATCCAGATTTCGCTATCGCCATCGCGTTGCGCGGGAACGGGCACGCTGAGGGCCGAGACGATGGCAAGGACGACCGTGTTGGCCGTGTCGATGCCGAGCAAGGTGCCCATTTCAGGCCGTTCGTTGATCGTGCGAACGCGCCCGTCCGTGTTGCCATCCAGAAGCACGATGGCTTTGGATCCGGTGACGGAGACGATGCGGCCGATCGAGCCGTCGATCGTGGCGCCATTGCCGGTTTGCACTGTCGGAGTGAATTGCATCTATTTTTCCAGTCGGATCAGGTGCGGGTCGGGCGAAGCCTGGGCGGCTTTAGCAATCAACAGTGTGGCGGTCGGGCGTCGGGATCAGGCACGTTGCGACGCTTCATGTCCTGGCTCGGCGCTGACGTCGCGTCCTTCTGCGACGGTCACGAGGTGCCGGGATGGGAGGATGATGACGACTTCGGTTCCGATGGATTTCGCACTGCGGATTTCGAGCCGTCCACCGTGCAGTTCGACCAGCGCTTTGGCGATCGGTAGTCCAAGTCCCGTGCCCTCGCGCCAGCGCGCGCGGCTACCGTCGACCTGGCCGAAGGGGGTCATTGCGACGAGCAATTCTTCCTCGCTCATGCCGATTCCTGTGTCGCGAACGATGATCGTCACGCCGCCGTCACTGCCGCGCAGGGCTTCAATCGAGATCGTCCCTTTTGCAGGCGTGAACTTGACAGCGTTGGAAAAGAGGTTGGTAAAGATCTGGCGGAACTTGACTGCGTCACCGCGGATCGGCGGCAAGTCAATGGCGATGCGCAGCTGGATTGCGACATCTGCCTCGGCCGCCGAAACCCGGAACGACGCGATCGCCGCCTGCAGGACCTCGTCGAGGTTCACCTCACGTGCGTCGATCGTGTAGCGTCCGCTTTGGATCTTCGAGATATCGAGAATATCGTTGATCACAGCGAGCAGATGCCCCGCAGCATCGTTGATCAACTGGGCATACTCGACGATTTCGCCATCGCGCAGCTTGCGGCGCTCGTGCTCCGCGAGCAGCTTCGAAAACCCGATCACGGTATTGAGGGGCGTCCGGAGTTCGTGGCTCATGTTGGCGATGAACTCGGACTTCACCTTGCTGGCCAGTTCCGCCTCGATTCGTGCGGACTGCTCGGCAATGCGCGCCCTGTGCCTCAGCACCGCATCGCCCAGTAGCGACGCGTACTCGCTCATCAGGGAGTTGCTTCGCGTGTTGCCGAATGCGCCGTTGAGCATGGGTCACTGCTGACAGAGGGAAAGGAATCTACCTCACACGCTATCGGGGATTGGCTAATCCTGAGTTAATGCGAGTAGTTGTATGAACCAAATTGGCAGGCGATGGTCATGGCGTGCGCTCTTATTCGGGAAAGCCGTCGCGATCGTCACACGAGTGCAGCGCTTTTCCATCTGACATTTGGTTTTTTGACGAGCCGCGCTTAGCGCACAAACGTCCAACCCGCTCCGCGAGTTCACGCCGCAAACGGTCTGTCGGCGTTAGATGACGGGCACGTCTCCTCGTGGCGGGAAACGGGTGCTACTTCAGATCAAAGGCATTTCAGTGGGCACGTGGCGCCCTCACGAGCGCCCGGTCAACTTCGGCATGTCGCTGAGCCCGATCCAGCCGGGGAAGCCATCGCGCCAGACCATGTCGGTTCTGTCCAAACGGCCCTCCTCGGCGAGGGACAGGAATTCGGCATCCGTCCATGGGCCGTAGCGGGTCGACTGGCGCAGCAAATACCACGACTTGGGTGTCACGCTCGGGGTGGCCTCGGCAGCGTTGGCGCCCGCGATGTCCGATGTAAACTTGCTGATCGGGTTCGCCTTCGGCGTGTGCGGAGCCGCCGCCGATTGCCGTGGTCCGGCCGCGGTGCCAGCTTCGATCCCACCGACCAATTTTCCGAGGCCGGGGACCCGGGCCACGCTCTTGCGAAGAACGACGCGCAGATCTTCAGCGCTGATCCTCGACAGGTCGGTGACGCCCGACGCTAGCAGGACATCACGAAACGAAAGCGCGAAACGCTCGAGTCCCTCGATACCGACGCTCATCTTGATCGCCAGATTGGCGGGAAATGGGATCACGTCGTAGATGTTGCGCGCTGCGGCACGCACCAATTCGTCGTCCTGCAGGCGGGCCGAAGTGTTGATCGCGGCCCGCGCAAAGCCCTTCTGAACCAGACTGCCGAGGTTGTCTATGCTGAGGGACATTGCAGGTGCTCGCCGACGCTGTAACGAACTTTTGGCGACTTTAGCGTATGCGAGAACGGTGCGCCATCCTCCACCCGTCGGCCGCGACTGTCCGCACGCGCGCCTTCGTTCACCGATTTGCTATTGTATCAGTTGCCTGAGAGCGTCTAGCCCCCTCGAAGTGACCACGGTGAGCTTTGTCGATCATGTCAGTTGCAGACGAATTGGTGACGATCCTCGACCCTCGCATCCCAGAGGTCAAACTGATCCGGCCCCGCCTGTTCAAGGACGCGAGGGGCTACTTCGTGGAAAGTTACAGCCGTCGGGCCTTGGCGGCAGCGGGTGTGACGGCGGAATTCGTCCAGGACAATCACTCGCGCTCGGAAGCCTCGGGAACGGTGCGTGGGCTTCACTTCCAGACTCCGCCATTTGCTCAGGCGAAGCTGGTTCGCTGCTCGGCCGGGCGGATTTTCGACGTCGCCGTCGATATCCGCCGGGGGTCGCCGACGTACGGTCGTCACGTTACCGCTGAACTCTCCGCCGCGAATGGCTGGCAGCTGCTGATCCCGATAGGGTTTGCCCACGGCCTCGCGACGCTCGAGCCTGGTACAGAGGTTCAGTACAAAGTTTCAGCCGACTACAGTCCGGCGCATGACGCTGGCATCATTTGGAACGACCCCGCACTCGGTATACCTTGGCCGGTGGGCTCGGACGCATCACTTCTGTCGGACAAGGATCGGAAGCTGCCGGCATTCGCCGGGTTTGCCACACCGTTCGACTATCGAACGCCAACGTGATCCGACCAGGACAGCCGGGTCGCCGCCTGGCCAGTGACCTACGGATTGCCGCCGGCGTCACCAATTGCTCGAGCCATTGCAGACCTTGCCATTTCCCTGAGAAGCTGATCCCGCCGATCAGTCTCAACGCGCTCGAGGGCAAGCCGCTGTCCGTGAATGGCGACGGTCGCCAGGCGCGAGATTGGTCGTTTGCCGATGGCGACCTTCGGGTACTCGTGGTCGTCCTGGACAAGGGTCGGGTCGGGGAGAGCGTCATCTTGGGCGGTCGCGCACCGAAACACCACATCGACGTGGTCGCGCACATTTGCGATATCTTCGACACGTTGCGACCAGGCGGCGCGCTCGAGGGACGTTCGAAAGCGGCATCGCGGCGTCGGTCCGTCGGCACCTCGCGTCCGAGTGCCGCCATCGATCCGGGGGCTACCGGCTTCCCAAGCCAGGGAACGGCGGTTGCCGGAGCAGCAAAACGCGAGACAACACTGAAGTTGGTTCGCAACAACAGTAGGTAGAAAAGAATGAAGGGCATCATCCTGGCGGGCGGCAGCGGCACACGCCTTTATCCGCTGACTTTCGCAATCTCCAAACAATTGTTGCCCGTCTACGATAAGCCGATGATCTATTATCCGTTATCGGTTCTGATGCTGGCCGGGATCCGGGAGATCCTCGTCATAACCACGCCGCACGATCAGCCACTCTTTCGCACACTGCTCGGGGACGGCAGTCAGTTCGGCCTCTCGCTTTCTTATGCGGCACAACCTTCTCCTGACGGTCTTGCACAGGCTTTTATAATCGGGCGGAATTTCATTGGCAGTGATTCCTGCGCACTCGTTCTCGGAGACAATATTTTTTACGGTCACGGGCTGACCAAGATGCTGCAGAGCGCCGCTGCGAAATCAGAGGGCGCCACGGTGTTTGCCTACGAGGTGGCCGATCCCGAGCGCTACGGCGTGGTCGCCTTCGACAAGTCCGGGCGAGCCACCTCGATTGAGGAGAAGCCCACTGTTGCAAAGTCCAGATGGGCGGTGACAGGCCTCTACTTCTACGACAACCGGGTCGTGGATCTGGTCCAGGATGTGAAGCCGTCGGCGCGCGGCGAACTTGAAATCACGACGCTGAACGAATTGTACATGAACCTCGATGCTCTGCATGTCGAACGTCTGGGGCGCGGCTTTGCCTGGCTGGACACCGGCACCTTCGACAGCCTGCTCGACGCCGGCGAATACGTCGCCACGATCGAGCGCCGGCAGGGACTGAAGATTGCCTGTCCCGAAGAGATCGCTCTGCGCATGGGGTTTACCACGCGCGACGCAATGGCGCCGTGGCTGGCTAAACTGGGGAAATCCGCATATGCCGCTTATGTGCGGCACTTGCCCGCGACTTTTGAAACCTAGTGCCGCCCATCTGAGGTTTAGTCCCCACGCGCGGCTGGTCCAAAAAGCCAAACGTCGGATGCAAAAGCTACACTCGAATCATAGCTTTGATCGTGTT
>PEQZ01000094.1 GCA_002928395.1 Hyphomicrobium sp. | reverse complement strand
GGGGATTGGAGTCGATCTCGGTCGCCGGTGCGCGAATTGATATCCGGATCGGCGCATAACGAGCACGTGCTCAAAACTCAACCGGACGGCCGTGCGTTCAGAACAAATGTCGGAACCATGAGGAACACGAGCAACACTATGATTCTCGTGTAGCTTTTGCATCTGACGTTTGGTTTCGAGCCACGCCGCGAGTGGGTACCAAACGTCAGATGCGCTACGCTCGTGTTCCGGTTCCGACATTTGCCTCCCTCGGTTGCGGGGTTCAGAGCAAATGTCGGAACCATGAGGAACACGAGCAACACTATGATTCTCGTGTAGCTTTTGCATCTGACGTTTGGTTTCGAGCCACGCCGCGAGTGGGTACCAAACGTCAGATGCGCTACACGAGTGGCCCTTGTGTCGCGCCGAAATCGAACCGGGTCGCGATCATGATGCGATTTGTGCGCGACGGGCTGCGAGTACCCACTCTGGTTGATGCGAGAATGGCCTGTGGACCAACTCACGCCGTCACCCCGCGAAGAAGCGGGGAGGACGACGCGGGTGGATTGCGCGTCACCGATACCGGGTAGGAAGCGACGAAAACGCGCGGGTACGCAATCCGAAAGCCGCAAATTGGCCCGGAATCGACGCGTACCGTCTGCAAGTTTGAAGCGCAGTTCAGGAATGGGTGATGGGTCGATCTCGGGTTCGCCAATTTTGGTCGTTCAATCGGCCGGCTCTTGCGCTGCGGGCTCTCGCGACGGTCTTGTTGCTCGGGCTTTTCACAGGCTCGTCCCACGCTCGACCCGACCCGGCGGCCGATCCCGCTTTTCGCCGATTTCTCGAAAATCTGTGGCCCGAGGCCGAGACCAAGGGCGTCAGCCGCGCGACGTTCGATTCCGCCATCCGTGGCCTCGACAAACCCGATCTGACGCTGCCCGATCTCGATCTGCCCGGTAAGGCCAAAACCGACAGTAGCGGTCAGGCCGAGTTCACCCGCGCGCCAGACAAGTATCTCGACAAGCCGTATCTCGAAAAACTTGCCGCCGAAGGCCGTCAACTGCTCGTTCGCCACAAAGCGGCACTCGACCGCATCGAACAGGAGATCGGCGTCGACCGCTATTCGGTGCTCGCAATCTGGGGCCGCGAGACGGCCTTCGGCAGGCACCAGCTGCCGCACGATTCGTTGCGTGTTCTGGCGACACTCGCCTATATCGGCCGCCGCAAGGAACTATTCCACGCGGAACTGATCGCCGCCATGCGCATGCTCGAAGCAGGCGTGCCGCGCTCCGACATGCGCTCGTCGTGGGCAGGCGCCGTGGGTCTCACACAGTTCATGCCGTCCGAGTACTTCATCCATGCCTACGATCTCGACAGGGACGGCAAGACCGATATCTTTCGCTCCGTACCCGATGCGCTGGCTTCGGCCGCGCGCCAGCTGCAAGGCAAGGGCTGGGTGCGCGGGGAGACCTGGGGCTACGAGGTCATTGTGCCGCCCACCGGAGATTGCGCCTATGAAGGTCCGCTGCAGTCCCGCTCCATCGCTGATTGGTCGAAGCTCGGGTTCCAGCGGGCGGGCGGGCGGTCGTTCACCGCCAAGGACTTGCCGCTGGATGCCTACCTGATGAGCCCAGCCGGCGGATACGGCCCCAGTTTCCTCGCGCTCGAGAATTTCAAAGTCATTCGAAAGTACAACACGTCCGACCTCTACGCGCTTTTCGTCGGTCACCTGGCCGACCGAATTGCCGGCGGCGGCGACTTCGCTGGACGCTGGGGCGGCACTGGTCCGCAGAACACCCGCGTGATCGAAGAAATCCAGGAGCGGCTCAAGTCCAGGGGCTACGACGTCGACAAGATCGACGGCAAGATCGGCTCCAACACGCGCAAGGTCATCGGCGCCTATCAACGGGCGAGCCGGCTCAAAGTCGACTGCTGGCCGTCGAACACGGTGCTCGATCACTTGAAGAGCGCCAACTCCGCTCGATAGTGTACCTGCAGGACTTCATCAGAGCCGGTGCGGCATGATATGAGTCGACCATGAACAGAGCCCCAAAGTCTGAGACCGCCCGCTCCGCATTCTGGCGCCTTTACACCGGTCGGCGGGGCCGCCCGGCCCGTGTCGTCGCCGTGGCCCTCTGCTTCATTGCGATTTTTGCGCCAGGGGCCAAGGCCCAGGAAGAACCTCAAGGCAACAGTTACGTCACTCCGTTCCCAGCCAACGACGTCTATCAAATGCTGGTGGTCGGCGACACCTTCGCAGAGGGCATCACCTATGGTCTGGTGGAAGCCATGGGCGCCGACCAGCGTCTGGTCATCCAGCGCAAACACCGTGTTGTCTCTGGCCTCATGACCACCGAGTACGACGAGCACTTGCGACAGCTCGACGACGCGTTGCGTAGCGGATCTCCGCACATCGTCGTGGTGATGCTTGGCGAGGATGACCGCCAGCCGTTGCGCCCGCCGGGTGGCGGCAAGCGCATTCCGGTTGGTGCCGATGAGTGGCGCGCCGAATACGGCCGCCGTGTCGACCGCGTGATGAAGGTGATCAAGAAGAATAGTGCGGCGATCTACTGGGTCGGCCTGCCGAACCTGCGCCGCCCGGAGGCCAACGAGGACGCTCAGATGATGAACGACATCATCCGCGAGCGCAGCTACCTCAACGGCATAAAGTACGTCGACGCCTACGCGGGCTTCGCCGACGATGGCGGCGGATATAGCGCCTATGGTCCTGATCTGACCGGAAAGATCCGCCTGTTGCGCGAGGGCGACGGCATCAACTTCACCGGCGCCGGCAACCGCAAGCTTGCCCATTTCGTCGAGCGCGAGCTCAATCGCGACCTCACGCAGGCCAAGTCCGAGCGCAGCATTCCCTTGGCCGGCGGAACGGCGGAACAGGAAAAGATCAATCAGGAAAAGCGTGAGGCGGTGGCCAGGGAGGCCGCCCGCGTTCGGGCCGATGAGGCCGCCCGCCAGAACCGGGCCAGCGGATTGAAGCCAGTCCCGGCGGTGGCGCCCGCAGGTGGCGCCACAGGCGCCGGCGGGGAGCAGAAGGCGGACAACGGCAAGATCAACCTGCGTACCCTCGGGGCCTCGGGCCGCGAAGAGATCGTGCAGCTCGATATCGTGCGACCCGCGATCCCGGCGTCCGTGGTGGCCCTCGTTACGCGCCGCGAAAGTCCTGACAAGCCGTCCCAAATGGGTGAAACGCTCATCGACCAGATCGCGGGAGGTCTGACCGTGATGAGTTCCGTCACGCCTTCAGGCACGAGTAGCCAAGGCGGGAGCCGCCAGCGCATCTCTCCCACGCAAACCCCCTTCTTCCGCGTGCTCGTGAAAGGCGAGCGGCTGACGCCCAAGCCGGGGCGAGCCGACGATCTCGGCTGGCCGCGGACGGAAGCGAAATCAGCAACGCCGGCCGAGACCGCGCCGTTGCGCGCGAGCACGCCGCCGAAGGGCCAGGTCAAGGATGGCAAGGACGCCGCGAAGGACCAGCCAAAGGGTCCGGCGCAAAAGGATCAGGGTCGCGGTCCGCCACCAAAGGGGTAGTAGCAGAAGACCGGCTGTGACCGCGACTGAGCGGTCACGGCGCCTGGGGGAATGCGTGAGCCAGCCGTTGCCGCCGCCAATCGATGTCCGACAGCACGACCGTTGCGCGGGCCCCCGCGTCAGGCGATCGCCCGTGCCGGATCGTCCCTGGCCATGGCTGCAGCACGGGCCGTACTGCCAGATCCAACATGCCAGTTCGATCACGACATTTCAGCTGCGCGTGCATCTCAGCTGCGCGTGCATCGACGTGGCTGCCTCGTCGTCGGTGCGGGCTGTTTCCGATCACAGCCTGGGCTCGCCGCCGGGCCGGATTTCGACCACGCGGCCCCGCTCGCCCGACGCGGATGCCGGCGTTTGCGAAGATGGCGAGGACTGCGCCGACGGAGCCAGCGCCGACGTACCCACAGCATCGACGGGCGATGCCGCCGCAGCGGCGTCCGCATCGGCTGCCAACTTGGCCCGGAACCGCCGCCAGCTCAGCGGTATCGAGGCGATATAGACCACCGTCAGTCCCGACAACGTCGAGTAGGGGTAGGTCAGAAGCATCGCCACCAGCGCCACGGCGAGAATGAACAGCGGCAGCACCATGTCGCGCGAAATGCGCTCTCCGAGTAGCTTGCCCGAATAGGTCGGGATGGTGGAGACCATCAGCGTCGCAATGAGCAGCACGTAGACCAGCACGGCATTGAAGCCGACCCCCGAGCGCAGACCATCGATGCCGAGCTGGTCGAGATAGACCGGCAACAGAACGACGATCGCCGCGGCCGGCGTTGGTGCGCCAGTGAAAAAGTTGGATTGCCACTTCGGCCGCTCTTCTTCAGTTGCAACGTTGAAGCGGGCCAACCGTAGCGCCGCAGCAAGCGCGAAGATCATCACCGCGATCCAGCCCAGGCTCTTCGGCGCCGAAAGACCCCAGGTGAAGATCAGGAAGGCCGGCGCCACGCCGAAATCCACGAAATCGGCGAGGCTGTCGAGTTCGGCGCCAAACCGCGACGACGCCTTGAGCAAACGCGCGACGCGCCCGTCGATGCCGTCGAGAAGTGCCGCGAACACGATCAGGGCGACCGCCAACTCGTAGCGGCCCTCGATCGACATGCGGATCGATGTCAGACCGGCGCAAAGCCCCATCAGCGTGAAAAAGTTGGGCACCAGCATGCGCACGGGAACGCGCGAATGACGAAACAGCGGGCGCCGCCGCCGTCGGCGGGTCTCTGCTTCGAGCCTTGGGATGACGGGGTCCATGTTGCCCTCCTGTGGAATGCCGGACCGATCGCCGACGCCTGGTTTCAGGTTCTGCGCGCTTCCCGCTCCGGCTCCATGCTCTTCAGATCGGCAATGATTGTTTCACCGCCGATGGTCAGCTGACCGACGGACACGAGCGCTGTCTTGCCCGGCGGCAGGTAGATGTCGACGCGCGAGCCGAACCGGATCAGCCCGTAGCGTTGGCCGATGCCGAGATTATCGCCTTCATGCACGAACGTCACGATGCGGCGCGCGACCAGCCCGGCGATCTGCACGACCGCGATTTCCGGCCCCGCTGGCGGCTGGATGACGAGCGCGCGGCGTTCATTGTCTTCGCTGGCTTTGTCGAGGGCGGCGTTCAGGAAAGCACCCGGAACGTAGATCGCGCGGACCACGCGTCCAGGCACCGGCGCGCGTTGGATGTGCACGTCGAACACCGAGAGGAACGTCGATACTCGGACTCGCTCCTCCGGACCCAGGCCCAGTTCGGCGGGCGGTTTCACGCGCTCGATCGAGGAGATGCGCCCGTCGCCGGCGGCCACCACCAAGCCTTCCCGCAGCGGCACCACCCGGTCCGGATCGCGAAAGAAATAGGCCACCCACAACGTTGCAATCGCGAGAATCCAGCCCAATGGCGGCCACAGTATCAGGAACAGAATAGTCAGCGCCAATGCTGCGCCCACGAACTTGTGTCCGTCACGGTGGACCGGCACGAAGCTGTCCCAGATGGTATCCAACAGGCTATGGCCTTGTGACAACGGCAGTCTCCATTCCGGCCGGGGCCGATGATCGATAGGGCACCAAATGCCCATCGCGGGCTCGCGATGTTGCGTCCCGGCTGCTTAGAGCCTCGTGAGCCACGAGGGAAGCCGCAAGCGCGCATCCCCCCGTGGACGAGTTGCTCAATCTCGTAAATCCAGCGCTCACGGCACCAGGGGCACCGCGACGAATCTGAGGTCGCCCTTGCCGTCCTCGACCCTCAGCAACACCGCCTTGCGGCCGGATTTCCTGATCTTGTCGATGCTTTTGCCGACATCGTCGGGTGTGGCCACGGTGTCCTGCCCGGCCTCGACGATGACGTCGCCGGGTTTGATGTTCTTGGCCGCCGCTGGGCTCAGCGCGTCGACTTCGAGTACCACCACGCCCTTGATCTTGCTGTCGAGACCGAAGCGGGCCCTGAGTTCGTCGGTCAGCGGCGTCATGGTAATCCCGATGAAGCTCCGCTCCGGCGTCTTTTCAACCGGCTCGGGCACCTTCACAACGGGCGCCTCGATCTTCTCTTCATCCTCACTCAAGCGGCCCACCGCCACCTTGACGTTGCGCTTCTCGCCGCGGCGGAGAACCTCCACTTCCACAGCTTTGCCGATCGGGGTCTGGGCCACGATCTTGGGCAGGCCGCGCATGGTCGACACGTCCTTGCCGTCGAACTTGAGGATCACGTCACCGGCTTCGAGGCCCGACTTGGCTGCCGGACTATCAGGCGTTACGGCCGACACCAGTGCGCCCGAATTCTCTTTTACCCCGAGCGTCTCGGCAATATCCTCGGTGATGGTCTGGATCTTGACGCCGAGCCAACCGCGACGGGTTTCACCGAACTGCTTCAACTGCTCGATGACGTTTGTCGCCGTGTCGGCGGGCACCGCAAAGCCGATGCCGATCGATCCGCCCGTCGGCGAGATGATGGCGGTGTTCACGCCGACAACCTCGCCGTCCATGTTGAACAATGGTCCGCCCGAATTGCCTTTGTTGATGGCCGCGTCGGTTTGAAGGAAATCGTCGTAGGGACCCGAGTTGATATCCCGCTGCTTGGCTGAAATGACGCCGACCGTGAGCGAACCGCCGAGGCCGAACGGGTTGCCGATCGCCATCACCCAGTCGCCGACACGCAGCTTCGCCGACGATCCGAACGGCACCTGTGGCAACGGCTTTTTCGGCGTGACCTTGAGGAGCGCGAGATCGGTCTTGGAATCCTTGCCGAGAACCTTGTCGACCTTCAGCTTCGAGCCGTCATGGAAGTTGATGATGATCTCGTCGGCGCCGTCGATGACATGATTGTTGGTGACGACGAGGCCTTCCTTGCCGTCGATGACGAAGCCCGAACCGAGCGACGACACTTTGCGATCCGACGGCGCCATGCGGCCGCCCTTCTTGTTGAAGAAATCCTCGAAGAAGTCGCCAAAAGGGCTGTCTTTCGGTACTTTGGGTAAAGGCACACCCTGCGGGCTCTTGGCCGACTGCGAGGTCGAGATGTTGACCACGGCGTCGAATAGTTTTTCAGCCACCGGCGCGACCGACTGCGGGCCATTGGTCGAGCCCGAGAACAAACTCTTCTGCGCTTCGCTTCCGCCAGGCAGAATGACGGCGAGCGCCGCCGCGGCCAGCAGTGCACCGCCGAACGGGGCGGGATGGCGAGCGGCCTTCAGGGTCGTCGGTCGGCGCATCGAGGTCGTCTCCAGGAATGATCGCAGGATTGGTGGAAGCCCGGCAGGCACTGTACGTTACACGGGGTCAGGGATCGCGCACACTGTGTCGTCGGTCGAGTGTAGCGCAAAGTTGGGCATGGCGGTGTCGCTGTCAACGTTGGTCGTGAAGCCCGTCCCCGGCCGGCCCATCCCCGGCCGGACAACCCTGATCCCGGCTGCTCGGACCAACGCCTCGGACGGGGACCAGGGACTTGACCTCGCCGCTCTCCGGATCGGCCATTGTACGAGCAGCAACCATACCCATCTTCAGAAAATGAGGTCAGTAACCCTACAGATTGGTGTTTGGACGGCGTCTATGGCGTGGGTGGCGGCACTTGCCTTGGTCGACCCCGCGTCCGCCCAATATGACCGCGAGCGGCGCTACGTGCCCGCGCCGCTCGGCGTGCCTGCCGACCCGTTCGCGCGTCCCATTCCGCTTTATTCCGGAAAGCCCGGCGCGGCAAACGGCACGCCCATTGTGCCGCGGGGAGCGATTCCGGACGGGGGCTTGGCACCAATCAGCCCGCGCCCGGCATTGCCCAGAGCCGGCTCGGCGCGTTCTCTACCGGTCGTCATCGACGTCGAACATTGCAAGTCCGGCTGGACGAAGGCGATGGGCGTGACCCGCGTCGCATTCAATCGCCGCTGCTCGTTTTTGGAACGACGCCAGTGAGTAAACCGACTTTTGGCGGCCATAGCCTAGACATCGGTTCTCGATCCGACGCCTGGCCTCCGTGCGTCACGTGCGCCATGGGTGGGCGGGCAGATCACTGACACCGATCGTTTTGACGCCGGCGAGCGCAACCGCATGGTCGTTTTCGACGGTGCTACCGGAAACCCCGATCGCCCCGACCAGCACGCCGTCGGTATCCACAATCGGCAATCCACCCGGAAACGTGATCAGCCCGTCGTTGGAGTGCTCGATGCCGTACAGCGGCGCGCCGGGCTGCGACAGCTTGCCGATCTGACCGGTCGGCATGCCGAAGAACACAGCCGTCTTCGCCTTCTTGATCGCGATGTCGATCGAGCCGACCCAGGCGTCGTCCATGCGGTGGAAGGCCTTCAGGTTCGCGCCCGAGTCGACAACCGCGATGCACATCTGCGTGCCCATTGCCTGGGCCTTCTTGATCGCCGCCTTGATCGCCGTGTCCGCGTCCTTGCTATTTACGTGCATGTGACTTCTCCTGTGGCTGAACGGCGCTTCGAGGCTCAGCGTTCGCGCGCGATGGTTCTTCAGTCAAGCACATCGCAACTTCATCCACCCGCCAGCCGCTCGGCCATCACGGCGATGGTCTTCTGGTAGACTTCGGCGCGGTTCCAGTCCTTGATGACCGCGTAGTTCGCGGTGCCGGGTCCCCATGGCTGGCCGGCCTTCCAGCCATAGGACTTCAGGAACTTGGCCGTCGACGCCAGCATGTCGGGCACGCTCGATTTGAGGTTGCGCCGCCCGTCGCCGTCGAAATCGACCGCGTGCTTGACGTAGGACGACGGCAGGAACTGCACCTGCCCGATCTCGCCCGCCCAACCGCCCGTGAGTTCGCTCGCCGCCATGTCGCCGCGATCGATGATCCTCAGGGCGTTGACCAGTTCGTTCTCGAAGAACGCGCTGCGGCGGCAGTCGTAGGCCAGCGTTGCCAGCGAGCGCACGATCGACAATTTTCCACCGCCGTCCGCGCCGTAGTTGGTCTCGAG
>PEQZ01000093.1 GCA_002928395.1 Hyphomicrobium sp. | reverse complement strand
GGCTGGTGGTCACGGCGCTTCGGCGGAGAATGAAGGCGCATGTGGACTGCGGTGCGCGATCAGTTCGCCGCCGCAGTCCGCCCCGCCAGCCACGTGCACAACGCCGTACGGGGATGAGGTTCTATGCGCGGACGACGCACTCCCAACACCCGCGCCCCGCACTCGTTCACCCTTTGAGCCTTGCCCAGCCGCTCAGCCGTTCAACGGCCTCCGCCATATCCGCTGGTGTTCCGGCGTACGAGAACCTGATGAAGCGGTTGCCGTCGACACCATCGAAATCGACACCTGGAGTCGCGGCAACCCCGGTTTCTTCAAGCATCAAGCGGCTGAAGGCCAGACTGTCGTCCGTCAGGTGCGCGATGTCGCAATAGAAATAGAACGCACCGTCTGCAGGCGCGATTTTTGTGAACCCTACCGCCGGAAGCGCATCGAGAAGCAGCGCGCGATTACTCCCATAGATGCGCCTGTTTTCTTCGAGCTCGTCCAAACCCTCAAACGCGCCGAGGGCTGCCACTTGAGCCGCGGCCGGCGGCGAGATGTAGAGGTTTTGCGCAAGTCGCTCGATGGTGCGTACGAGCCGCTCAGGCACCACCATCCAGCCGACGCGCCACCCGGTCATCGAATAGTACTTCGAGAAACTGTTGATGACGACAGCTTCATCAGACCACGTGAGCGCCGTCGAGGCCTCGAGACCGTAGGTCAGACCATGATAAATTTCGTCTGAGACGAACCACATCTTGCGGGCGGCACAGGCGTCGACCAGGCGACGCAAGCGATCGGGTTCGATCATGGTGCCTGTCGGGTTCGCGGGCGACGCCACCAACAGCCCGGCCATTGGCCCGGCCTCGCCCAAAACGCCCTCGGCAGTCGGCATCCATCGGGTGTCCGGACCGGTTGCGAGCATCACCGGCGAACACCCGAGTGCCGTCAGAATGTGCCGGTAACAGGGGTAGCCGGGCGACGGCAGCGCAACCCGCGCGCCCACATCGAACAACGTTAGGAACGCGAGCACGAATGCCGCGGACGAGCCTGAGGTGACGACCACGCGCTCGGCGGGGATCGAGACGCCGTAGGCATCGAGGTAGTGGCGCGCGATCCGCTCTCGCAGCGGCCGCAGTCCCAGCGCCAGCGTATAGCCGAGTGGCTGGGTCTCGAGCGCCCGGACCAATGCTTCGCGCGCGGCTCGCGGGGCGCGGGTCCCCGGCTGGCCGACTTCCATGTGGATCACCCTGTGGCCTGCGGCTTCCCTGGCCGCTGCCGCAGCCATCACGTCCATCACGATGAAGCTCGCAATGTCGCTGCGGCGCGATGCGGCGAGGCCCAGTTGGCCGCGCGCGTCCAGGCTCATCTGTCGAAGACCGTCCATTCTTGCTCACGCCTTGTTCTTGCCCAATTCCAAACCGTTGATGCCCCCAAGCAAAGGCGGGGTCCAGTTGTTCGGCCGGTCGGTCGATCTCGCCACCGAACTGCTTCCGGCGCGGTAAAATACTCTTAACGCAGTGCGTTGACGCCCCCGATCTCGGCAACTACGGTTCGCCAGTCTCGTTGATCGTTAGCCGGGAAAGCAGCGCGTCAGCGCGGACGCAGTTCGCGGTTGGTCGGCGATATCATCGGAAGCGATACCACGGGCATCATGATGGCACGCACTTTCACTTCGGGCCGCGCTTGGCAGTCCGCCGGTCGAAACGGTCTTATGCCACGCTTCTGGCGGATGGCGACGACGGGTCTCACGGCGCTGTTGGCTTGCGGCTCGTTCCCCGCCTTCGCCCCCATGTCGGCCCAGGCCCAGGGCCTACCGCTGATCCGCGACACCGAGATCGAGAACCTGCTCAACGACTACGCCCGGCCATTGTTCCGCGCGGCCGGCCTCGGCACTGGCCGGGTGCAGATGCGCATCGTCAAGAACGACAGCTTCAACGCCTTCGTTCTCGATGGCCGCAACGTATTCATCCACACGGGATCGTTGACGCAAGCCGACACCCCCAATCAGGTGATCGGCGTCATCGCCCATGAGACCGGCCATATATCTGGCGGACACCTGGCGGCTCTCCGGGCCCGCATCGCCAGAGACCAGACCCGTGCGCTTCTGGTCCAGATCCTCGGCATCGGTGCAATCATCGGCGGCGCGGTTGCCGGTGGCGATCAGGGCCGCGAAGTGGGCGGCGCGGGCCAGGGGATTCTCGGCGCAGGCAATGAAATCATCCTGCGCTCGCTATTGGCCGAACGGCGCTCGCAGGAAGGCGCTGCAGACCAGGCTGGGCTTTCGTTTCTGAACGCGACCAAGCAATCGGGCCGCGGCATGCTCGAGACATTCGAGAGATTTGCGCAGCAGGAGTACATCTCGGAGGCACACAAGGACGCCTTCGTGCGCAGCCATCCGGTCGCCACCGATCGCTTGGCACGGCTGAGAGAGCTGGTTGAAAAGAGCCCGCTCTACGCCGAGAAGGACCCGCCGCAGCTTCAACTGCGTCATGATCTGATGCGCGCCAAGCTCGCCGGCTATCTCGACAGGCCGGGCGTTGTGCTGAACCGTTATCCTGCGACCGACAAGAGCCTGCCGGCGCGATATGCGCGTGCGCTTGCACGCTACTTCCAGGGCGGACAGGGCGCACTGGAAGCGGCCACCGCGGAAGTCGACGGTCTGATACGCGAAAAACCCGACTATCCCTATTTCTGGGAAGTGAAGGGCGATCTCTACATGCGCTCGGGCAAGATGAAAGAGGCCATCCCGAACCTCAAACAAGCGCTGAAGCTCGCGCCCGACGCGAGCCTCATTCGCGTGCAACTCGCTACCGCATTGCAAAGCGGGGATGAGCCGGCAGCGGTCGCGGAATCCGTGGAATTGTTGCGCAAATCGCTGATCGAAGATCAGAACCCCCGCGCCTACCGGCTTCTGGCCAACGCCTACTTCAAGCAGAACCGGGCTCCCGAGGCCGACGCCATGCAGGCACAGGCGCACTTCTTCGAAGGCGACCTCAAACAGGCCCAGATCTTCGCCAAACGTGCACAAACCCGTTTGAAGGCCGGAACACCGGTTTGGGCGAACAACGAGGACGTGATCAACTACAAGCTACCTCAGTCGTGATCGCCGAAAGACACCTGCGGGGCCAATGCTCAGCCTGATGGCCCGTTCAGATCGCCCGATTTTTGCCGCCCCATTAAACTCACCTCGGAGACGACATGCCCTTCCGTTCCATACCGCGCCGTCGCCCGTCGTGCATCGCGGCCGTTGGCTCAAACCGCGGCGCGCGCGCAAATCGGCTGGCCGCCGCCGGTTTCGCGATCGCGGCCGGGCTGGCCGCCTCAGCGGCTTGGGGTCAGTCGCCCTCGCAGGCCGAATCTGGCGGAACTCCAGTAGTGGCCGCCACACCGGCTGCGACCCAGCCCGCAGCCACAGCAAGCGTGTTCTCGGGAGATCAGAAAAAGGCGATCGAGACCATAATCAAAGACTATCTGGTGGCCAACCCCGAGCTGTTCCTCGAGATCCAGGGCGCTCTCGAGCAGAAGATGGAAAAGATCCAGTCCGAGAAGCTCAAGGTCGCTTTGACCGAGAACGCAGGTGAGATCTTCCGTCGGCCCGATGCACCGTTCACTGGCAATCCGAAGGGCGATGTCACGGTTGTCGAGTTCTTCGATTACAACTGCGGGTACTGTAAGCGCGGCTTGTCGGAGATCATCAAGCTCCTCGACAAGGATCCGAAGGTGAAGGTCGTGTTCAAGGAATTGCCAATACTTTCCAAGGGTTCGGAAGAAGCGGCGCGGGTCGCGTTGGCTGCCCGCATTCAGGGCAAATACTGGGAGGTGCACCGTGGGCTGCTGGAGGCCAAGGGACAGCTCAATGAGGCTACGAGCCTGAAGGTCGCCGAGAAAGTGTCGCTCGACATCGCCAAGCTGAAAAAAGACATGAACGGCCCTGAAGTGACGGCGGAAATCGAGAAAGTGCGCGCGCTGGCCCAGAAGATGGGGATCAACGGCACGCCCCATTTTCTGGTGGGCGACAAGTCGATTCCTGGCGCACCCGATGATCTGTATGAGCAGATCGCCAAGCTCGCTGGCGACATCCGCAAGAACGGCTGCTCGGTCTGCTGAACCAGCCCGGCCGGATTCGCTGACCGCCCAGATACACCAAACTTACTGAACACTGCTCAAACTCTCAACAGGCCGGATGGCTCCCGCTCTTTCGCAGGTGCGGGAAAGCTGTTAGACGATGGCTCTGATGTTCTTGGTGGCTTATCGGCCAAAGCGCGACTTTGCGCGCTGCACCTGCAGGACAACCACCTTTCAGATGGGCGTGCGCCTCGGAGAGCGATGGGAAAACCGATCTACGTCCTCAACGGGCCAAATCTCAACATGCTGGGCAAGCGAGAACCGGCCATCTACGGCCGCGACACGCTGGCCGCAATCAAATTGCGCGCCGAAGCCCGAGCGTCGACGCTGGGGCTTGCCGTGGATTTCCGCCAAACAAACAGCGAAGGTGAGTTGATCGGCTGGATCCAGGACGCGCGTGACAACGCCCGCGGCATTATCATCAACGCCGGTGGCCTCACACACACCTCGATCGCGATCCTGGACGCCCTTCAAGCCGCCGAGTTGCCGGTGATCGAAGTTCACCTCTCCAATATCTTCCGCCGCGAAAGCTTCCGCCAACATTCCCACGTCTCACTGGCGGCGATGGGCGTGATCTGCGGTCTCGGTGCCAAGGGTTACGAATTGGCAGTCGAGGCCATGGCGGACATCCTGGCGTCCGCAAGCAGCCGTGGCTAAGCCAAAGAAACCAGCAAGGCGGCCGGCAGAGGCGCCGTCGAAGGGAGGACAACGTTTCATGACGTCCAAAGAGGCAATCGGCACCGAAAGCGCGGAACGCCGGCTCATCAAAGAGCTTGCCGAGTTGCTGAACGAGACCGGCCTGACCGAAATCGAGATCGAAAAATCCGGCCTCAAGGTCCGCGTCGCCCGCACGATCACGATCGCGGCGACCGCCGCTCCAGCCGCCGCTCCAGCCGCCGCTCTGAGCCAAGCCCACGCGATGGGCGGTGCCGGTGCAGCGCCAGGTGGCGCGCAGGTCGCTGATCCGGCGAAGCATCCAGGCGCGGTCAAATCGCCGATGGTCGGCACGGCCTATCGCTCGCCCGAGCCCGGCGCCGCCTCATTCATCGAGATCGGCAGCCGAGTGAACCAAGGCGACCCGCTGCTGATCATTGAAGCCATGAAGACCATGAACCAGATCCCGGCCACAAAATCGGGTACCGTGACCGCCATCCTGTTCGAGAATGGCCAGCCGGTCGAGTTTGGCGAGCCGCTCGTCATCATCGAATGAAATGAGGGAGTAGGGAGTAGGGAGCAGGGAATGGGCGGTTGGAGACAGGGATTTGGTTTCGCCCTAGGTCCTGCTCCCAACGCCCTTCGCCGACCCCTTAGAAAAAATGTTCGATAAGGTCCTGATTGCCAACCGAGGTGAAATTGCCCTGCGCGTGCAACGCGCATGCAAGGAGCTCGGTATTTCCACCGTCGCGGTCCACTCGACCGCCGATGCCGACGCCATGCACGTCCGCCTGGCTGACGAAAGCGTGTGCATCGGCCCACCCGCCGCTTCCGAAAGCTACCTGAACATTCCGCGATTGTTGGCGGCTTGCGAGATCACCGGCGCCGACGCCGTGCATCCTGGCTACGGGTTCCTGTCCGAGAACGCCCGCTTCGCCGAGATCCTCGAAGAGCACCAGATCACGTTCATTGGACCGACGTCCGAGCACATCCGGATCATGGGTGACAAGATCACCGCCAAGGAGACAGCCAAGTCGCTCGGGATCCCCGTCGTGCCAGGTTCTGCCGGCGAAGTGACAAGCGAGACGCAGGCTCTGAAGATCGCCAAGGAGATGGGATTCCCGGTGCTGGTCAAGGCGACGGCCGGCGGCGGCGGGCGCGGCATGAAGGTCGCCCACTCCGCCCTTGACCTCGGGCTCGCACTCGCCACCGCCCGCAGTGAAGCCAAGGCTGCGTTCGGCAACGACGCCGTTTACATCGAAAAGTACCTGCAAAAGCCCCGTCACATCGAGATCCAGGTGTTCGGCGACGGCAAGGGCAATGCCATCTACCTGGGTGAGCGCGATTGCTCTTTGCAGCGCCGCCATCAGAAAATTCTTGAAGAAGCACCGTCGCCCGCACTCAATGCAGCGGCGCGCAAGAAAATCGGCGAGACCGTCTCGACTGCGATGCAGACACTCAAGTACCGCGGCGCGGGCACCGTGGAATTCCTGTTCGAGGATGGCGAATTCTATTTCATCGAGATGAACACACGGCTGCAGGTGGAGCACCCCGTGACGGAAGCGATCACCGGGATCGACCTCGTGCTCGAGCAGATCCGCATCGCGTCGGGTGCGCCGCTCACTTACACGCAGGATCAGGTGACCTTCTCGGGACACGCCATCGAATGCCGCATCAATGCGGAAAACGCGCGCACATTCCGTCCGTCGCCGGGTCAGATAACCTACTGGCATCCACCTGGGGGCCTCGGCGTTCGTGTCGACAGCGGCGTCTATCAGGGCTACCGCATACCGCCCTACTACGACAGCTTGATCGGCAAGCTCATCGTGCACGGCAAAACCCGCAACGAATGCATGATGCGCCTGAGACGCGCGCTATCTGAATTCGTCATCGACGGCATCGAAACCACGATCCCGCTGTTCCAGGAACTCGTCTCGCAACCCGACATCGTCAACGGAATGTACGATATTCATTGGCTCGAAAAATACCTCCAGAAGCCATAATCTGGTGGCCAACTATGGTGGGGACGCGGGGTGGGTCGAGTTCGGTTTGGGTCGGGCTCAGATTGGCGGCTATGAAGCGGCCGCAGCCTCGTCCACGGTCGTTGAGCACGTTGGGCGTTTCGGCCCGCCCCTGGAGACACCCCCATGACGTCGCATGACGACATCATGATCGCGATCACCCCGCAAGTGCTCCTCAAAGCCTACAGCTGCGGGATTTTTCCGATGGCCGAGAGTGCGGACGATCCCGCGCTCTACTGGATCGAGCCGCAACATCGCGGCATCCTGCCCCTAGACCGGATACACATTCCGCGCCGGTTGGCACGAACGATCCGATCCACACCGGTCGATGTTCGGATCGATACCGATTTCGAGGGCGTGATCGCGGGCTGCGCCGGCTCCCGGCCCGGCCGCCGATCGACCTGGATCAACGCGCGCATTCGCAGTCTCTATCGCGAATTGTTCGACCTCGGCCACTGTCACACGGTGGAAGTCTGGGCGGACGGGAAATTGGTGGGCGGCCTCTATGGGGTCGCGCTCGGGTCTGCGTTCTTCGGCGAGAGCATGTTCTCGACAGAGCGCGACGTTTCGAAAATCGCGCTCGTCCACCTTGCTGCACGACTTCTGGCAGGCCGGTTCAAGTTGCTCGACACGCAGTTCGTCACCGACCACTTGAAGCAGTTCGGCACGATCGAGGTCGAACGTGGCGCTTTTCAAAACCTGCTCTCGGAGGCCATGATCGGACGCGGAGATTTCATGGCAATGCCGGTGACGACAAGTCCCGAACAGATCCTCGCGATCATCGAAGCCGCGCAAAGCGACGCTTGATCCGCCGCCAGTTTCACGCCGCATCGCCGCTCCGCGCTTGCTCGTTGGTGTGCCGTATGGAACAGCGCTTGCGTTCCCGGTTTGCCATTGTCGGCCCGTCGGACGCGGAACTCTCCCGGGTTGCGTCCGTGACACCAGGGCCGTCCCAACGCAATCCACGGCCCCGTCAAAAGCACAACAGGACATGGGGCCAGAAAGGACGAAAACAGCAACGCTACTCGCGGCCACGGCGGACGCCAAGGGCAAGCGGGTCATGATCAAGGTCGGCGGCGGCCACCACGTCCACCACGAGTTCCACAAGCGCCACTTCTTCGTTGCAAGTTCCGGCTATGGCGATGGTCGCGGATACGCCAAATCGTTGTGGTCGAAAACCGGAAACGACTATTGGAAGAACCGCGACCACACCTGCAAGGGCTGGTGGTGACCTGACCCGGCCCAGCGACGTGACGCACTGGGCTGCGCACAACAATGGTTTGGCGCAGGCGGTCCGCGGACCACCTGCGCAATCCGGCCGGAAGCCTTTGCCATTCGCAGGCCGTGCGCCGCTACCAGCACAGTTGTGCGTCCGGTTTTTCACCTCAAAATTCGCCGCGAGGTTCCTGCGACGTGTGCCTGGCTGCCGGGGCCGCCAGAGAAGCCCCGCTTGGACTTTCGTGCCCCCACAGTCCAGCGTTCCGCACGTCGGACGACGAACTCCTTTCGAAGCAGAGCGAGCGGGTGCCGCTCGAATTCTTAGCCGCCATGCCGCCCAAACACACAGCGGCTCGCTGTGCGCGGCTCGACCGGAAGCAGCGGCTAAGGCGCTTGCTCGCCCAGCTCTTCCGTCAGCTCTCACATCACCGTTAGCCTCTGATTCCCACAATCGAAGATCCGCCGGCCTTGCGCGGCCTGATCGTGTTGTAAAGGTTGCACTTCCTTTCCGGCCGGTAGTACTCGATCATCAGGCACGACTTGTTGCCGAGGCAGCGCTGTGCGCAGCCCTCGTAATTGCCGCCATAGGTCACCTCGAAGCCTGGGCCTTCCACCCACACTCCCGTCACGGGCGTGATTTTTGCGACCGGCTTCTCGATTGCCGCGGAAGCCGCCGGCACACGTGCACGACCCTGCGATTCCTCTGGGACTCGCAGCTGGGGGGGCGGTGATCGAAGTTCAGGGATTGGACGCGCTGGCGGCCGGGATACCAGCATCGGCGGCGCCAGCAGAACCGGCGCGGGCCGCTGCAAAGCATTCGCAGTCTGCACCGAAGGCTCAGCCGTCACGGCGCTGGCCACGAGCGTTCCAGCCGCCAGAACTGTCACCGAGGCTAAGATCGAAGGCCGCCGGGCGTGCGCGATCACTTGCAACTCCTTACCTCGAAACTCTACTGGCGCCGCACGATACGGTCCGAC
>PEQZ01000092.1 GCA_002928395.1 Hyphomicrobium sp. | reverse complement strand
AACTGGAAGACGGCATGGGGCACCTGCGGGCCTATGCACGGGCGGTCCTGATATTCCAGGACGTGGGGCAGGTGCAGGGCATCTACCGCAAATGGCGATCTTTGCTCGCCAACGCGGCATGCCAAGTGTTCTTCGGCGTCAACGACCAGGACACGGCCGAACTCGTGTCGAAGTTGCTCGGAGACACCACGGTGGAAGCGCCGACATTCGGGGTGAATACGGGCGCTGACACCATGTGGGCGCATCACCAGAACGTCGGCATCGGCCAGGCTGGTCGGCGGCTGATGTTGCCGGCCGAGGTGCTGCGCATGGGCCGTGATGCGGCGGTGGTGTTCGTGCGGGACGTGCCGCATCCGGTGCTGGCCGGTCGGCTGCGGTATTTTGAGGATGCACGGTTTGCGGGGCTGTGGGACCGGTGGCGGGATCGCGTTCCTGCGCCGTTGATGATCGAGCACAAGCCACTGCGAATCGGGGTGGAGCCGTTGAAGCTGACGCATCGGCGGAGGGGGTGAGGGTCGTGCCTCCGCACTAGGCGTTGGCCCGATCTAGACAGAGGCGTACGTCGGCGGGCGTGCTCTCAGCTGCCGTATGATGCTGAGCGCCTCAGTCGCGATCGGGAGTAGACGAGGCATCCCAGGAGCGGGCATTCCCGTTTTGGTCCTCAACTATCTCATCTGTATTGATGACGTTTCGGCTGTAACAATTACTGCAAAAGCTCAGTGCGCACGGAATACCTACCGATACTTGTGCGCTAGACGGTCTAGCAGTCGCTCCTTGGAAGTGCGATTCTCATCTGCATCCACTTCGTCTTCATCGTTGTCACACTCAGTCCACAGCATGATAAGTGCAAAGCCTTCCTGCTGGTAGAAGACCTGTTCGTATAGGGTCGGCAGCCGTTTGCCCCAGTCCGACTCAAGCCAAAGCTCCGCGTCGTTCTGCCGGATTTCGGTAATCGTTTGCCCGCCGTTTGCGGCGTAGTGATAGAGCGAGTTGCGTGGCACGGCGCTGCCGTTTGCGACACAGATATTGGGAAACCTCGATTGGCGATAAACTCGTAGGACAATGCCGTCCTTGACCACGGCGATAGCAATCGTCTGTTCATGATAGCTCGCATAGGCGCGTGCCGCAGGCTCCTTACTGACATCGAAATGGTCCGCGAGTTCCGTGATGTGCGCGAGATCAGGATCGCCAAACTTTCCCAGGTAGACACGCAACTTAGGCGGCGGCATCAACAGCAGCGCAGAAAATCGGTTCGCCTCCATTTCCATGCGCGCGTAGGCGTCGTTCTCTTTCGCCGCCCATTGGCGCATGTCTTCGCGCGAGCACAGAAACTGGCCGCTCTTTGCGGGACGGTGAGTAGGGATCAAAAAATGCCCAAGCTCGTGCCCGATCGTGAACCGGCGGCGACCTCGGCGCGCAGCCGCGTTGACAAGAATGACACCTTCGCTCTTGCAATCATCCGTGATGAGGCCGCCCTCATAGCCTTCGGTCGTGAGCACCGTGATGTCGGTGATGTCGAAGCACTGTGCCAGCTCTTCAACCGGCACAGGAATCGGCAGGTTCGGCTCGGCTTTCAGAATCTTGGTGATCAGGCCTTCGGGTGATCCCGTGTCGTCAAGATCGAGCCGCGTAATTTTCATATCGGCTTTTTCCGGTTTTTGAACCTGTCGATGACGCTCTGGATCGCATCCCGGTCTTCAGGCGTGAGATCCTTGAGTTCCCGGTACATGGCGACGATCTGAGGGTCTTCTGCCTCGCCTGTCGGATTTTCTCCGACCAGATCGGCTATGCTCGCCTTGAGTGCCTTGGCAAGCTTGGTCAGCAGTTCGATCGACGGATTGCTGCTGCGGCCCGTCTCCAGATCCCAGATGTGCGCCTTCGACGCGCCGACCTCATCCGCCAGCTCCTGAAGCGACTTGCCCCGTGCGATTCGGAGCTGTTTCAGCTTTACAGCTAGTGACATAGGGTCGGACTCCCGAAGTTTACATCGTTGAAAACGAATACTATTTCATGTCTACCATACGAAAACGTACCAGTCCAGTTGACATGTCGAACCGTACAGATTAAATGGTACGCATATGTTCATAGGAGGACAGGCAATGTCAAAGAACGATCGATTTGTGGTCCGGCACCCCGAAGGCTGGGCAGTCAAAAAAGCGGGGGCGGTTCGCGCCAGCAGCATCCACGACCGTCAGTCCGATGCCGAGCGGGCTGCCAAACACACGGTCAGTGATCTGGGTGGCGGCGAAGTTCGCATTCAGGGCCGCGACGGGCGCTGGCGCGACTCGGATACCGTAGCGCCGGGCAACGACCCGAGCCCGCCGCGCGACAAGAAGCACTAAGGAGTCTGCTCGACATGAAGCTCACCGGTGTTCAGATCAAAAATTTCCGAAACGTCATCAACTCCGGTGAGGTCGTCATTCAGCCCGACGTGACCTGCATCGTCGGCAAGAACGAGTCCGGCAAGACGGCCTTTCTACAAGCACTTCACCGGCTGAACCCCGCGCAGGGGAATGTCGCGCTCTCGATTCCAGATCAGTATCCAGCATGGCTGGAAAAGCAGCACCGCAAGAAAATGAATCTCGACACGTTTTGCCCGGTCAGGGCGACGTTCAAGATCGAACCTCAGGATAGGGCAGTTCTCGAAGAACGTTTCGGGAAGGGAGCTCTCAAATCCGACATCGTTGCGCTCAGCCGTCAGTACGACGGCCAGCGCATCTTTGAATTTCACGCGGACGAGCAGGCCGCCGTGGCCGCTATTCTTGCCGGGGTCGCGCTTCCGAAAGGCACCGGCACGAAGCCTGTAAGTTTTGAAGCGCTGAAGGCGCTGATCGCCTCTCTCAAGGACGACAAAGAAAACGGCGAAGCCCTCGCGGTCAGCACCGCGCTTGAAGGTGCGATGGCCGCGGTTCTTGGCAAAGACAAAGACCTCGAAGCAGCGGTGATCGAAGCACTGGATGCGCTAATACCAAAGTTTTTCTACTACGCGGACTACAGCCGGTTGCCCGGATCAGTCAAAATCCGCGAGCTGCTGAAGGCCGACAAGAAAAAGCTGAGTATTGATGATCTGACGGCCCGCGCTCTCCTCGAACTCGCAGGCGCTGAGGACGACTATCTTCTCAATCCTGACTATGAGCGGCGTAAGCGCGAGCTTGAGAATGTAGCGAACGCCCTGACGCAGGAAATCCTCGAATACTGGACAACAAACAAGGAGATCCGCGTTGACATCGACATCACGCAGCGCACCGAGCCCACGGGAAATGGACAGCAGGCGGTCATTGACGAACTCAAGGTCCGCCTGTGGGACAATCGTCATTTTCTCTCACTGCCGTTCGACGAACGCTCCAGCGGCTTCCGTTGGTTCTTCAGTTTTCTAGCGGCGTTCTCCGCGTACCGCGATGACCCCCAAAAGAAGGTCATCATCCTTCTTGATGAGCCGGCGCTTGGCCTTCATGCCCGCGCGCAAAAGGATTTTCTGCGCTACATCGACGAACAGCTCTCACCAACACGTCAGGTGATCTACAGCACGCATTCGCCATTCATGGTGCAGCCGGGCCAGCTCGATCGCGTCCGCATGGTCGAGGACAAGGGCCGGGAAATCGGCTCTGTCATTTCCTCCGACGTTCTCGTGACCGACCCTGACACGCTGTTCCCGCTGCAAGGCGCGCTCGGCTACGACCTCGCACAACACCTTTTCGTTGCCCCCCACAACCTCGTCGTTGAAGGCACATCCGACTTTACATACCTGACGCTGCTTTCGAGGCATCTTACTGCCAACAAACGCACGGGGCTGGACGAGCGGTGGTCGCTGGTCCCTGTCGGCGGAGCCGACATGGTGCCAACGTTCGTCGCACTGCTCGGCAATCATCTCGACATCACGGTTCTCGTCGATTCACAGAAGGCCGGGCATCAACGTCTGGAGCGCATGGCGGACCAGGGACTGCTCAAGAGAAGCCGCATCATCATGGTCGGCCAGATCGCCGGACGGAAGTTTGCAGATATCGAAGATCTATTTGCGCTCGAAGACTATCTCGCTCTCTACAATGCCGCGTTCGGCACAAAGCTGAATGCCGACAAGCTGACCGGCACAGACCCCGTTCTCGCTCGCATTCAGCGTCACACGGGAGCTGCCTTCGACCATGGCGCGCCGGCCGACACGTTGCTCCGGCGGCGTGATGAGTTTCTGCCAAAATCGTCAGCCGAGACGCTCGCTAGCTTCGAGAAACTGTTTGTCGCGATAAACGCAACCCTGGCAGCATGATGCCAAAACATCGGAGCCGTTCATGGACGCAGAGAAATATAGCCGATCGATAACTCTACTTTGCCCAACCTGTGGGAGCACTGATCTCACCGATCAGGGCGCTGACGATGGTGCGCAGATCGCGGTTTGCTCGTCCTGCGGCCTCGAAATCAACAAGGATGATTTGATCAGCGAGAACAGCGAAAACATCGCCGCACACGTCAAGGAAATAGGGCAAGAGATATCGCGTGATTTTGCCGCCGAGATAAGGAAGTCCCTCAGAGAGGCGTGGGGCGGCAGCAAGTATTTCAAGGTCAAGTGATGCAGCTCACATTCACGTTCGCCGATATTTTTGCAGGCCTTGCCTTCGCGCTGTCATGCTACGCGACATGGATGACCGTGAGGTTCAATCATCGGCAAAAGTCGCTCATCGAGAGCCAGGAACGGCTCAATAACATCCTGCTGATGCAAGCAGAGAGCGAAAAAAGCAAGGCAAACAAAGCAGACCTTGGAGCCAACTTCATCAAGCTCGGCGGCGGCAAGTACCGCCTTCGCATCTTCAACAAGGGCAAATCGACCGCGCACAATGTCCAGATTGATTTTCCCGAAGGCAACGATGTCCTGATCCAGTCGGAAATTGACGAGAAGTTTCCGCTTGAGGCACTGGAACAGCATCAATCGGTCGATCTCCTCGTGGGGGCGCATCTTGGCAGCAAGCTCAAGCATGCATTGCGGCTCACCTGGGCAGATAGCGCATCAGATAACAATCAAAAAACGGTTTACGTTACCCTTTAGTAGCTTGACGATCACTGCAATGGAGAAAGGGAATCGATTGCGCTTTGCGAATAAAAGCTGACTGTCGCCCACAATAGAAGTGTCCGCTTTGGAGCGTCTTGAGTTCGCCAGGTTCGAGATCAGGTGGCATAAATGACTACTCCGTATAGATGACGGCGTCTTCTGTATGCCGACATCGTCGTGACACCGCTATCCCGACTCCGTTGGCTGCCCGCTCTGCATCACGCTCCGCCCCAAGCGACGTCCCGCCTTGATCGCCCGGCACTGCGCCTTCCGATAGGCCTGCGCCTGGTGCCGCTCCCGGAACGCCTGCAACTGTTCGAGGCGGCGTAGGTAGGCATTCTCGGGCATGTGGGCGACCTTGCGCAGCCGCGCCAAGTGATCGGCCTTGGGGGTCGGATACGTCGGCGGCGATCGTCGCGGCGGCGGTCGAGCCTGCTTGGCATCGCCCCGCTCGGCGGCGAGGCGGTGCTCCTCCCGGGCGATGCTCTCCAGTGATGCTTGCAGATCGCGGGTGCTGAGCCAGCCCCAACCGTAGAGCGCGAACGCGATATCCTTGGCGGTGACCGTGAACATAGGATGACCGGGGCCAGTCGTGGCGATCATCGGCTTCAAGGCATCGAACACGGATGGCGCATCGGCGCGGTGCTGGCCCGAGGTGCGCCACGGAAACCCGTGCGCCTTTGCAATCTCCATGGCCCGGGCGTCGGCCTTGGATCGCAGCATCGCGGCGCGGAGCCGTTCGAGCGTGGATGTCGGCGCCGGCTTGCCGTGCTCGGCGTGCAGCTCCGCCAGCGTTGGATCATCCAGGCCCAGTGTGTCGCGAACGAAAGTGATCTGGCGGGCCTCATTGAAGGCGTCGTTGTCGGCGTCGGCGATCTGGCTGCGCATGCGGTCGGCGCGGATGCCGGCGCGGTCCTTGTTGCGGGTCAGGATGGCCTCGTTGCGGGCGCGGCGATCGACGTAGATGTTGCGATCGGGGTGACGGACGTGGTGGGCCTTGCCGACGTGGATCTGCGGTTCCCGATCCAGCTCCAGCGCGGCCATCGTGCCGGAGGCGCGTCTTCGACACGACGTGTCGCCGCGCGCCAGGGCGTCCAGCCGTTGGGCTTCCAAAGAACGATGGTCGATGCGGTGCGGCAGCCCCAGATGCTGCATGGTGGCGTTGTGCGTGTCCGCCCAAGCTTTGCGCCAGAGCAGCAGGTTCTCCTTGGCGTTCCACATTCGGTCTTTGGTGGCGGCAAAGCCTGAGGCTGTGATCGGGCGATCGGTGAGCAGCACATGGGCATGCCAGTTGCGCGGATCGCCACCGTGCTCCACCGGCGGCCGGTGAATGGCCACGTCGGCAATCATCCCGCGCGATGTGAGGTGGCTGGTGATGAACGCCCGCAGCATGGCGACGTGGATGTCGAGGTCCACCTGGTGGGGCAGCGCGATGATCATCTCCCGCGCCAGGCGCGCGTTCTTGCGGCTCTCGATCCGCTCCACCGTGTTCCAAAGGGTCTGCGCGTCCAGCAGCTCTTTCGGGGTGCAGTCGGGGGCGATGATGCCGGTCCAGGCGACGCCAATCTTGCGCCGGTAATCAAACACGCGGCCGTCGTTGCCGAGCCGTTGCGCGCGCTGGTAGGCGGCAGCGTGGGTGATTGACTGGGGCTCGGCGCAAAACCGCTCGGCGTGGCGATAGGCCGCCATGGCAAGAACGGAATCGCCCTTGAGCTTCGAGATCGTATGAACGGAGAGGTGATAATGGCCCGGTTCCGAAGCAGGGGAGGGGTGCATGCAAACGTGTCAGACTTTGACGGGCTTATGCACTGCCTTGCCTCTACGTTGCGCAGCAACGTGTAAGTGCGCTGTTATGGAAACAGTCCCTCGGGCCAGGTGCATCATCCGTGAACGGTGCCACAGCTGAACTGCATCCCGCAAATGTACTGCGCGCATCCTGGGCGGATAAATTCGGTAGGTGATGATTGTGTGCGCAGCCGGAATGGATGTTTGATGCCAGAAACGGTGCTTGCAAATCCTCGCGGGCCGCTGCGCGGCGGAGTCTGTGACCGGCCGCTCGGGATGGGGCCAAGCCTGTTTCGCGGAGCCAGGTCGTCGCGGCCTTCCTTCCCTCCGGGCGCCTTAGCGGGAAGGCCGCGACGACCGGGCGACATCAGGCGCACTCCCGGCCTGTTTCGTGGTGAAGGTTCGAGCGGTCTGCTTGGGCGCAGTGGCCAAGTCGGTGCGATGTTTCATGAAACAGGGGTCGGCAAAAAATTCGCGGGCGCTCCGCGGTGAAGGTCCGCGTAACGATTACCGTGGGGGGTATGGCAAAATTGCACGTCGTAGCCCCGGGGCTCTGCCCCGGACCCCGGCGGGGATATTTGCACGAAAATGATGGGGCCGAGTGTATACAGCGCCGCTTTGCCTGCTGACATTTTGAGCGGCGGGCTTGGTGCGACGGGGCAAAACGGCGTAGGCTGTGAGCACGGTACAGGCGGGGACGCCGATGACCGTCGAAAGTGATGGCGCTCCTCAGGGGGCGCTTGTGTAGCCCCGTCAGAACCTGCCTGTACGTCTCGGTTATTCAGCGCTTCTTGGCAGCCAATCGCTCACCGGCCTTGACGATCCGAGCGGTGCTGAACGGTTTAGCCTTACCGGCCGCGATTTGATCGAGACCGACTTGCACGTCGGCACGGAGCGTTTGCAGTTCGGCTTGGCGGCGCGCCTCGGCCAGCTCCCAATCGCGAAGGGCCTGCCGCATGACTTCACTGACGGAGCCGTAGTTGCCACCCTCCACGGCGGACTTGACGCGAGCGGCGAGGTCCGGGGTGAGCGTTATGGTCAGGCGTTCCATGGCGAGATCCTTTCGTACATGCTCCACCATAGCACAAAATCATACATTGTCACACTATGCGTACCCGACTCAACTCAGGGAGGGTCATGGGGGCCAAACCAATGACGACATGCGCACACGTCCTCATCCCCACATGCGTGCCGCCAGCCCCCGCTCCTCACGCCCCGTGAAATTGGCATAAATCGTCGTTGTCTGCAGGTTCGAGTGCCCGAGCCAGCGGGACACGATGTTTAGGGGCACGTTCTTCTCCAGCGCGGCGATGGCGAACCCGTGCCGCAATCCCTTGGCGGACGCGTGCGGCCCTGTAAGCCCGGCGACCCCCATGGCCTCCTTGACCCACCGGTGCGCCGTGGCGCGATCCACCGGCCACAGCGGCACGTCGGCGTTCTTGCGGTTACCAGTGTCGTGGATCAGTTCGATGATCTCCAGCAGCTCGTCCGGCACGGGAATAGTCCGATGCACCAGCTTGCGGCGCTTCAGGGTGCGGAGCGTGATGGTCTTGGCCACCCGGTCGATGTGGAGCGGCGTCACCTCCAGCGGCTCGCTGATCCGTGCCCCGGTCAACACCAGGGTCAGGCAGTACGACCGCGCAGGACGGCTTTTCAGGGACTTGGCGGCGGCGATAAAGGTCCCCCTCTCCTCGGGGGTCAGATACTTGCGCAAACCGCGCGCGGTGAGGAGGCCGGACATGGTGCAACACTACGCGATAGGAACGGTGACGTGAATCAACCTGCCCGATCACCGGGCACCCGCGTGTGGCAACCCTGCACGGCGGAAGTCCGCCACCGGCACATCGGAACCCGTCCAGCCAGTGCCAGTGGATGCAACACTATTCATACATAGTGTTGCATGCGGTCAGACGTCGTGAGTTGTGCATCGTGGCTACGTTTAGACCATTCCGGTGCGCGTTTTGGATTTTGAGAGGGCCGATGCCCTGGCTCGCATTCATGGCCGCCTGCTTCGCCATCGGTTGGTGGATCAGAGCATTTTCAGGCTGACTGGAATCAAAGGGGATTCCCAACTGGCGCGAACAGTGATTCTTGCTTGGTCGTCTCCCACGGCGCGGATGGCGGCGATGAGCTGGGTTCCCGGGAAAGCCTATTCGGATGATCTGCGAGCGCGCGTCCTTAGCGCGGTCGATCGCGGTGGCCGTGTCTACGAGGTCGCCCCGCTGTTCGAAGTGAGCGTTTCGTACATCTACAAGGCGTTGGCACGCCGCAAGCTGACCGGCATCGAGACGGCGTTGCCCAAGCGTGGCCGCACCTACGCCACCAGCTACGCCTACGACGCGGCTGACAACCTGACGCTGCTGACCTATCCGTCGGGCCGGCAGGTCGAGTACCTGCGCGACACCATGGGCCGCGTCACCACCGTGCGCACGCGGAAGCCCGCCACGGCTGCGTGGTCGAACATCGCGAGCGGCATCGTCTATCAGCCGCTGTCGCTGAACGTGAAATCGTTCACCCACGGCAACGGGCTCGCCACCACCAACACCCACACGCTCGATTACGAGCTGTCTCGCTGCCGGGTGACGGATGGCGCACTCGCTTTGATCGACAAGAGCTACACCCGCGCCGACAAGCTCAACATAACGTCGATCACCGACAACGTGGCGCCGGCCAACTCGCTCGCACTCGGCTACAACAAGCCGAACCGGCTGCAGAGTGCGGCGGGTCCGTGGGGCACG
>PEQZ01000091.1 GCA_002928395.1 Hyphomicrobium sp. | reverse complement strand
CCATCTGGCTGGCGATGGTGCGCTTCCAGATCAGCTCGTAGAGCCGGGCCTGGTCCTTGTCGAGATAGCGCGCCACGTCCTGCGGCTTGCGGCGCGGATCGGTCGGGCGGATCGCCTCGTGCGCTTCCTGGGCGTTGGCGGCCGTGGCGGTGTATTCGCGCGCGAACGGCGTGTAGCGCTTGCCGAACTCGGCCTCGATCAGCCCTCGGATCTGGGTGATGGCCTCGGGCACGATGGTGACGCCGTCGGTTCGCATGTAGGTGATGAGCCCGACGGTCTCGCCGCCCAGGTCGATGCCTTCATAGAGGCGCTGGGCGAGCTGCATGGTCTGCTTGGCGCCGAAGCCGAGCTTGCGGGAGGCGTCCATCTGCAGCGTGGACGTGCGGAACGGCGCGTAGGGGTTGCGCTTGACGCCCTTCTTTTCGACACTTGAAACGCGGAATGGACGGCCTTCGACCGTCGCTTTGATCGCCTTGGCCGATCCTTCGTCCTTGATGTCGAGCTTTTTCAGCGCAGTACCTGAGATGGCCTGGAGGCGGGCCTCGAAAGCCTCGGCCTTGGCGGTGGCGAGACTGGCCTCGATGGTCCAATACTCGTCGGTGCGGAAGGCCTCGATCTCGGCTTCGCGGTCGCAGACGAGCCGGAGCGCGACCGATTGCACGCGGCCGGCAGAGCGCGCGCCGGGCAGCTTCCGCCACAGTACCGGCGACAGGGTGAAGCCGACGAGATAATCGAGCGCGCGGCGGGCGAGATAGGCCGAAACCAGCGGCTGATCGATCTGGCGCGGGCTGGCGAGTGCCGCCATGATGGCCTGTTTGGTGACCGCGTTGAAGGCCACCCGCTCGACCTTCATGCTCTTCGTGATGAGCTTTTTGTCGTTCAGCACCTGAAGGATGTGCCAGGAAATGGCCTCGCCTTCGCGATCGGGGTCGGTTGCGAGGATAAGGCGGTCGCAACCCTTAACGGCGTCGCCGATCTCCTTCATGATCTTGCGGCCGCGATCCTCCACGTCCCAGTGCATCGCGAAGTCGTTGTCGGGCTCGACGGCGCCGTCCTTGGAGGGAAGGTCGCGGACATGCCCGTACGACGCGATGACCTTGTAACCGGACCCCAGGTACTTGTTGATCGTCTTGGCCTTGGCGGCCGATTCCACAATAACGACGTTCATTTCCGACTTTCAGTTTCGATCGAAGTAGGGACCGGCACGGCCAGCGCCGCGTCAGTGCGTGCGGCGATCAGAGCAAGCCGCCAACAGAAATTGCGCGGTTCGGTTTTCGCGCTCACCGGGCCACGGACGGCCGGGAAGATGGTGAATACCAGACCGTCTGTCAAATTCTGCCACCGATGCAATCTTAGGCTATTCAATGTTCAAAAATACAACTAAAGAGAGAGCTTCGTATTTTGGATCAATATTCGTGGGCCAACGTCGCACGCGCGGAGAATTCGAATGTCCATGCAACAGGGTGGGTCGGGCGGCAAGAACCACCACGCCGATACAACCGAAGATAGCGACGAGGAGGCGGAGCTCTACAGCGCTCCAACGGCGGTTCCTGCCGTAGACGTCCTTGGCTACATGTCAGATATGCTCCTCGAACTCAAGGACATCTCCGACCAGCTCGGGCTGCGGACGCTGAGCGGCCTGCTGGCTTTGAGCCATACCGAAGCTGTGGCTCGGCAAGAGCAACAGCTCCAGCAGCACAAGGGGGCGTGAAGCTGAATTCACTCGGGCGGGGAAGGTCGCAATGACACCAGTTGGCCGCCGTGGCGCTCGATGCGACCGGCGAGGTCGAGTTCCATCAGGATCACGTTGACCGAGCGGATCGGCAAGCCGGTGGCGCGTTGCAGCGCATCGATGTCGATCGGCGCCGGTCCCAGAGCCGAGACGATGCGCTGGCGGTCGTCGCCGCCTGGCAGCGGTGGCGGTTGGATGGGGGCATGGAACTGCCGAGGCGTGTCGGCTTCGCGCAGCTCGGTGTGCTGGCGGCCCGAAACATGGGTGAGTGCAGAGAGGACATCGGCAGCACAGGTGACCAATGTCGCGCCATCCTTGAGCAGCGCGTTGGTGCCCTCGGCGCGCGGATCGAGCGGATGGCCTGGAACCGCGAACACCTCGCGCCCCTGTTCGCCGGCCATGCGCGCCGTCACCAGCGTTCCCGACCGGCGCGCGGCCTCGATGATGATGACGCCGTAGGAGACCCCCGAGATAATGCGGTTGCGCCTGGGAAAGTCCTTGGCGCGCGGCTCGAAACCGGGCGGCTGCTCGGTCAGGAGGCAGCCGGTCTCGCTGATCCGCCGCTGCAAGCCGGCATGTTCGGGCGGA
The DNA here is from genome assembly GCA_002928395.1 of Hyphomicrobium sp. GTDB lineage: Bacteria > Pseudomonadota > Alphaproteobacteria > Rhizobiales > Hyphomicrobiaceae > JAKAML01. Next base: position 7,610 of record PEQZ01000091.1, on the reverse strand, counting down.
TAGATGATATCGAGGCCGCCCGCGAGCACGGCAATGGTGCCTGTCGGAAGGGCGGCCTCGTGCGCTGCGCCGTCGATCCCCCGGGCGAGGCCCGACGCGATCACGAAGCCCTCGGCGCCGAGATCGGCTGCCAGTATCCGGGCGAGCTTCTGGCCGGCCGCCGAACAGTCCCGCGATCCGACGATGGCGACCGCGGGCCGCGCCAGCAGATCGACGTCACCGCGCACATAGACGAGCGGAGGGGGAACGTCGACTTGTGCCAGCAGCGGCGGATATCCGGGCTCGATCGTAAAGACGGGCGTGGCTCCCACCTTGTGGGCGGCTTCGAGTTCTGCTTCGGCCGAGCTTTCCGGACAGATGCGGATCGCCCGTCGTCCGCCACCCCGCCGCGTCAATTCCGGGAGCGCAGCGAGGGCGGCCTCGGCGCTGCCGCAGTGATTGACGAGTTCGCGAAAGGCAACCGGCCCCACGTTTTCAGAGCGGATCAGCCTGAGGCAAGCCAAACGCTCGCGCGGGTTGAGTGTCGCAACGGGCAGCGGCGCCGGGGTGAACAGCTGCGTCGTGTCAGGCCTTGGAGGTGGATTTCGCACCGATCTTGGGCTCCTCGCCCCGCCTCAGCCGTTCGATGTTGGGCGCATGTTTCCAGATCAGCAGGGCGCCAAGTACCGCGCTGACAGCGGCGATATCGCCCCGTCCCGCGACCGCAAGCCCCGATGGCACGACCACGCTCGCGATCAGCGCCGACAGTGACGAGTAGCGGGTGGTCAAGGCCACGAGCAGCCAAATGGCGCAGAAGCCAAGCCCGGCCATCCAGTTCAATCCGAGCAGGACGCCGATGAAGGTCGCCACGCCCTTGCCGCCCTTGAAACCAAGCCATGGCGGAAAGAGATGCCCGAGGAAGGCGCCGATGCCGGCCACCATGGCCGTGGCTTGTCCGAACAGCATGCCGAACAGGATGACGGCCGTCGTGCCCTTGAGGGCGTCGAGCACGAGCGTCAGGGTGGCCAGCCCCTTGTGCCCGGTGCGCAGCACATTGGTGGCCCCGATGTTGCCCGACCCGATTTGCCGGATGTCGCCGAGGCCGGCAGTCCGCGTCAGAATGAGACCGAAAGGAATCGATCCGAGCGCGAAGCCGCCTGCAAGCCCGTAAAGCAGCCAGTGGCCATAGCCGTTGTCGATCAGGATCTGGAGTGAGGCAAGCCCGTCCATCGTGTCTCCAGTTCCATGCGGCCGGCCAGGACCACCTAGGTTCTCTCGATGCCATCGTACTTATAGACGGTCTCACCGGCAACGACGGTGCGCAATACGCGGCCCTGCATCTTCGCCTCGTCGAACGGCGAGTTCTTCGATCGCGACTTGAGGCTGTCCTTGTTGACGACCCATGGCTCGCCGAGGTCGACGAGGATGATGTCGGCGATGGCGCCCTTGATCAGCCGGCCCGCATGCAATCCCAGCAGTTTGGCCGGGTTCGACGTCATCGCCTTGAGCAGCACGTTCAGCGGCAATTCGCCGGAATGATAGAGGCGGAGAGCGGCCGGCAACAGGGTTTCGAGCCCAACCGCGCCGTCGGCTGCTTCGGCGAAGGGCCGCCGCTTGACGTCGGCATCCTGCGGATCGTGCGATGAGACGATGATGTCGATGTCGCCAGACGCCACGCCGCGAACCATGGCCACGCGGTCTTCCTCGCGGCGTAGGGGGGGCCGGACCTTGAAGAAGGTGCGATAGGGGCCAATGTCGTTCTCGTTCAGCGTCAGGTGATTGATCGAGACGCCGCAGGTGACGTCCAGCTTGCGCTTTTTGGCGGCGCGGATCACGTCCAGGCTGTCGCCGCACGTGATGGTCGCGGCATGGTAGCGCCCGCGCGTCATTTCGACCAACCGCACGTCGCGCTCGAGCACGATGGTCTCGGCGGTCTTCGACACGCCGGGCAACCCGAGGCGGGCCGCCACCTCGCCCGAATTCATGGAGGCGTTTGCGGAGAGGTAGGGATCTTCCGTGTGGTGGACGATCAGCGCGCCGAAATCCTTGCCGTAGAGCAGGACGTTTTTCATGACACGCGTGTTGGCGATGCTCGATTTTCCGTTCGAGAAGGCGATGGCGCCGGCACGTTTGAGGAGCCCGATCTCGGTCATCTCCTCGCCCAGCAGCCCGCGCGTCATCGCGGCCATGGTGTGGACGTGGACGATGGCGTTGTCGCGGGCCCGGCGTTGGATGAAATCGACGAGCGCGACCTGATCGATGACCGGGTTGGTATCGGGCATCACCACCATCGTGGTGACGCCGCCAGCGGCCGCCGCGTGGCTTGCCGTCTTCAGGGTTTCGCGATGCTCGGCGCCCGGTTCGCCAATGAACACCTGCGCGTCGATGAGGCCGGGACAGAGCACGTGTCCCTTGCAGTCGACGACTTCGACCCCTTCCGGAGCATTGCGGCGCAGGTGCGGACCGAGATCGGCGATAAGCCCGTCCTTGACCAGCAGTCCGCCCGGCTCGTCGCGCTTGGAATCAGGATCCATAAGCCGCGCGTTGATGAAGGCGAGGGGCTTCTTGCTGGTTGCGGGTTCGCGTGTGCTCATACCATCCCCGCTCAATTGTCCGGCACGTGCTGGGGCAAGCTTTGGGCGAGTGCCTCGAGCACGGCCATGCGCACGGCCACCCCCATCTCGACCTGCTCGCGAATAACGCTCCGCGAGTGGTCGGCGATGGTCGAGGCGATCTCGACGCCGCGGTTCATCGGCCCCGGATGCATGATGACGGCGTCCGGCTTGGCGCGCGCCAGCTTCTCGTGGTCGAGACCGAAGAAGTGGAAGAATTCCCGTGAGGAGGGGACATAGGAGCCCTCCATGCGCTCGCGCTGCAGACGCAGCATCATGACGACGTCGGCACCTTCGATGCCCTTCCACATATCGGTGAACACCTCGGCACCGAGCCGTTCCGGCACCGCCGGCAGAAGCGTGGACGGCGCGATGATCCGGACGCGGGCGCCGAGCGTGTTCAAGATGTCGATGTTTGAACGGGCGACGCGCGAATGCAGGATATCGCCGCAGATCGCCACGACGAGCCCGGAAATCCGGCCCTTGGCGCGGCGGATGGTCAGCGCGTCGAGGAGCGCTTGGGTGGGGTGCTGGTGGGCGCCGTCACCGGCGTTGATGACCGAGCAGTCGACTTTCTGCGACAGGAGCTCGACCGCACCGGCCGCATGATGCCTGACGACGATGATGTCGGGCCGCATGGCGTTGAGGGTGATCGCCGTATCGATCAGCGTCTCGCCCTTGGTCACAGACGATGTCGAGACGTTCATGTTCATGACGTCCGCGCCGAGCCGTTTGGCCGCGAGTTCGAAAGACGACTGCGTGCGAGTCGAACTCTCGAAGAAAAGATTGATGAGCGTGCGGCCGCGCAGCAGATCGCGCTTCTTTTCGATCTGCCGGTTGATGTCGGCCGCCTTGTCGGCAATATCGAGAATATAATTGACTTCGCCCGCCGTCAGCTTCTCGCAAGAGAGAAGGTGGCGGTGCGGGAAGGGGGCCGTATCGCTCGCGGATTTTGTGACCATCAAAACGCGTTCTATAGGGAGGTTCCGCCCCTCCGGCAAGCGCGATCGCGCGCGGGCAGTGGCGGACAGGCAAAAAGTTGGTCAGTTTTTCGACCCTCGGACTTCGGAGTACGCCAGCATGACCGGGACAACGACGGAGAAGAAGACCGGGCCATACTCGACCCACAGCGTCGACAATCAGCCACCGCCGTTCGAGGACGTGAACCTGTTTGCAACCGACGCGGCCTTGCGCGACGCCGTGAACCGCGAAGGTGCGGGACAGGCGGCGCGGCGGATCAATGCTTTCGGTCTGGTGGCGGGCAGCGCCGAAGCCTTTGCGCTTGGCCGGCTGGCCAACGCCCACCCGCCGGTTCTCGAAACCCACGACGCCCAGGGCCGGCGGCGCGACGAGGTATTGTACCACCCAGCCTATCATCAGCTGATGGCGACGAGTTTCTCGGAAGAGCTCAATCGGTCCGTGTGGATGCATCTGTCAGCGCCGCACGCGGCGCCGCCTGCGGGCGTCCATGTGATGCGTGCCGCAGCATTTTACATGGCGGCCCAGATGGAGACTGGCCATTGTTGTCCGGTGACGATGACCAGCGCGGCCGTGCCGTCCCTGATGCTCGAACCCCGCTTGGCCGAGATCTGGCTGCCGAAGATACTGTCGCGAACCTACGATCCGCAGTTTGGGCCGATTGGCGAAAAAGCATCCGCCACGATCGGCATGGGGATGACTGAGAAGCAGGGCGGCACCGACGTGCGGGCTGGTACCACGGTCGCAAGTCCGGTGGATGGCGGCGGGCCGGGGGGCGAATACGTTCTGGTCGGCCACAAATGGTTCATGTCGGCGCCGATGTCGGACGCGTTTCTGGTCTTGGCGCAGGCGCCGGGCGGGCTGACATGCTTCCTGCTGCCACGGTTCCTGCCGGACGACACAGTCAACGCCATACGCTTTCAGCGGCTCAAATCCAAGCTCGGCAACAGGTCGAACGCGTCGTCGGAGGTCGAGTTCTGGGGCGCCCATGCCTGGGCCATAGGCGCCGAGGGGCAGGGGGTCCAGGCCATCATCGAAATGGTGACGCACACGCGGCTCGACTGCGCGGTGGCTTCGAGCGGGTTGATGCGTCTTTCCCTGGCACATGCCATCCACCACGCGGAGCACCGGATGGTGTTCGGCAAGTCGTTGATCTCGCAGCCGGTGATGCAGCAGGTGCTGGCTGATCTCGCGCTCGACGTCGAAGCGGCAACCGCGCTGTCGTTCCGGCTGGCGCGGTCGTTCGACCGGGCGGACGATCCGAGCGCGGCTGCTTGGCGTCGCCTCATGACGCCGGTGACCAAGTACTGGACGTGCAAGATCGCGCCGGGGTTCGTGGCCGAAGCGATGGAGTGCCTCGGCGGTAACGGCTATGTCGAGGAAAGCCCGCTCGCCCGCATCTATCGCGAGGTGCCCGTCAACTCGATCTGGGAGGGGTCCGGCAATGTGATGGCGCTGGATGTGCTGCGCGTGCTGCAGCGCGAGCCGGACGTGGCGGGCCAGGTGGTCGACGAGCTGGCCGACGCCGCGGGCGAAGACGCGCTGCTGCGTGCCGGCGTGGAGCGCCTACAGGCCATCCTGCACGAGCCGCGGATGCTCGACTTCCGGGCACGCGAATTGGTGGAAGGTTTGGCGCTGGTGGCCAGCGCGACGATCCTGAGGGTGCACGCTCCGGCCGCGATCGCGGATGCCTTCATTGCAACGCGGCTCGGCGGGCTCTCGCGGCAGACCTATGGCGTCGGGCTCGACCGGGCAGACACGCGCGCCATTCTGGTGCGCGCGTCTCCCAACCGGCAATGACCCGCGGCCCGTATTCCCGCACATCACGGCGCAGCAAGAGATCAGCAGCCGCCGCTCAACGGCCGATACGGTCGGCGTTGGAAACGTCGAGCACGTCGATGATCCGCTTCAGCGCTTCGAGAAATCCGTCCCGCTGGCTCTGCGAAAGCGCCGACAATACGCGCTCGTCCGTAGACTTCGCGGCCGGTTCCGCGGACTTGAGGATCGCGTTGCCCTTGTCGGTGAGACGAACCGCGTACATGCGGGCGTCACGCCGCGTGCGCTTGCGCTGGAGCAGTCCTTTGGCGACCAGCCGGCGGACGATGTCGGCGAGCGTCGAGCGGTCGATACCCGTCTTCTCGACGATTTGGGTCTGGCTGGGCTCATCGGTGGCGGCGACCGCCTTCATCACGACATACTGTCGCGGCGTGAGATCGCTCTTGCCGATCTGAATTGCGAAGAGCTCGTCGGCGCATTGGCCGGCGCGGTGGAGGAGATGGAGCGCGGAACTCTGTCGTCCACCTTGAGCGGGGGGGAGAACCTCTTTCATGAGCATAAGGACCTTCGATAATATTGGTTTGCAAAGACGGGGGGTGGTCGAGCATTGCCGTAGGCCTGGCGTCGACAGTCTCATCCAAATAGGCCGTGGCACCTGGAAATTCTTGTGCCTGTCCGGCAAATAATTGATCGCAAACGAGCAACACGGATTGCTATGATGGGGCATACGGCGCGTGCAGCGATTAGATCATCTCGAACAGCGGGGCCCGCATGCCAGGACCGGCGGCAAGTCTGAGAGCGGCTACTATCGCCGAGCTTTGCCGCTACTGCGAATCACAAAAGCTCGCACCGGCCCCGCTTTTGGCGGCAGCGGGTTTGGATCCGGCCTGCCGGCACAATCCGAACATGCTTGTTCCGCTCAATTCGGCGATGGCGTTGTTTCACGAAGCAGGTCATGCGCTCGGGGATCCGGCCTTTGGGCTGAGTTTCGCGAAGCACTTCACGCCTGGAGCTTCCGGGATCGGAGGTTTGCTGGTGATGCATGCGCCGACCGTGCGCGAAGCACTGACCCAGCTCGCCCGCTTGTCCGGGGCATTTTCGCCCCAACTTTCGGCCCAGTTCGAGGAAGCTTCGGGCTATGGCAAACTGGTCTGGACGTATCCCGGCACGGTCAGTGCGCCGCGCCTGCACTACGTCACGTTCTCCGCCGCCGTGATCCTGATCAGGTTGCGAGATGGTGCGGGGAGCGACTGGCGACCGCGTTTCGTCGAATTCGAACATCGCGCACCCGATCACATCGCGCCATACATCGACATGTTTGGCCAGCGCCTGCGTTTCGAGGCTCAGGCCAACGCCATCGGGCTCGACGGACCCGTGCTCGCCCGCCCCATGCGCCATTCCAATCCGGCGTACTTCGCTCTGGCTATGGATCTGGCCAAGCGCTGGATCGAGGCGAGCGAGGTGCCGGACGTCGTGCGCGACGTGCGCTATGTCATCGCGGGTCAACTGCCGCGAGGCGCCCCGTCACTGGAGACGGTCGCCGCGCACCTGGGCCTCACGTCGTCGCAACTGCAGTGGCGGCTCGAGCAGGCGGAGACGTCGTTCGAACGAGTTCTCACGGGCATGCGATCCGACATCGCGCGCCATCTGCTGGGCAACACGAACAAGACGATTACGGACATCGCCTTCGAGCTTGGGTTCACCGATCCGAGCACGTTCTCCCGCGCCGCCCGCCGGTGGTTCAAGGTGACGCCGCTCGGCTATCGCCGCAAGGTCAGGCGTGGCGAGTAGACGGGTTTGAGCCGAGAGCTCAACAGGCCGATGCAACCAGCGGCGATCATGCGCCCGACGTCATCACGGCCATTGGCCCGAGATGATGCGATAGGAGCGGGAGAAGAACTCGCGGCGCACGAGAATGATCAGCACCCACGTGGTGGCGGCGATGAACAGCAGCGGGTGGAAGAACCAGGCGAGGGTTGCGGCCGAATAGTAGTAGCTGCGCAGCCCAGTATTGGCGTGTTCGGCCGCGATGCCGATCAGGGCCGCCGTGCGACGCGCGTGCAGGTCGCACTCGTCGGCATTGCTGGCGGTCGGGATCGGCGTCGCCCCGATCATGATGCCGGTGTAGTGCGAGAGGCGGAACGCCCAGGCATATTTGAAGAACGCGAAGACGAAGATCGTTGCCAGCAGAACGAGCTTGATTTCGAATAGGGCGCTGGGCGACTTGGCGACGTAGGGGATACGCTCGAGCAGGACTTGCGCGGT
>PEQZ01000090.1 GCA_002928395.1 Hyphomicrobium sp. | reverse complement strand
CGATAACTTCGTTTCACATCATTGCGATAATAGCTGACTACCACTGTCGGAGATCAACCGGGATGGTTAGAAGATTGGCGCAGTCGACTGATCGCGGTCGGTAATTTGAAATAGTGGTTTCCCTATGCGAGTGGTCTTGATCGCGGAGTGCCGAAGGTTGGCCGCCCAGGTTAGTCTTGCGTTGGCCCACGTGAATACCGCAGTCGATACGATCGCAGACGTGGCCGATGCGCGAGAGGCGATCGAAGTCCACGACTATGACTTGCTGATCGCCGATCTTGATCACGCCCCGCACCTGCTTCTCGAGTTCATGAAATCCAAGGCGCCGCGCCACGCCGACTTGCGCAAAATGGTCTGCGGCGGCCGCGACGCCATGGGAGCGGTGAAAGCAGCCATCGACCTCGGCGCGGACGATTTCCTGATGAAGCCGTTCGATGCCGCCGAACTGCAGTTGCGTGTTGGCTGCCTGTCGCCGCTGACTTCCAAGAAAAGCGAATCCGAGCAACGGCTCGTCTACAGCTTCGGGCCGGTCAGCATCGATCAATCGACGAACTCGGTCTGGCTCGACCAGAAGCTCGTCGAACTCACGCCCCGCGAGCACGGCGTGCTTAGTGCGCTGATACGCCGACCAGGGCAGGCCGTCAGCAAGGAGCAGATTGCCTCGAAAATTTCATCGCTCGACAGTCACGCCGATCCGACGGCCATCGAGACCTACGTTTACCGTTTGCGGCGCAAGCTCGAGCACCCGAGGATCATGATCAGGACCATCCGCGGGCTTGGTTATCTGCTCGATCTGAGACGGGAGTGACGGTTGATCCTGCGCGCCGTCACGTTCTTGGCACGTCTCAGCGCTGTTCCATGGGGACGAACGTCCGCTCGGCCGGTCCGATGTAGAGTTGGCGCGGGCGGCCGATCCTCTGCTCCGGATCTTCGATCATCTCGCGCCACTGGGCGATCCAGCCGACGGTCCGGGCTACCGCAAACAGCACCGTGAACATGTCGACCGGGAAGCCCAATGCCCTGAGTGTGATCCCGGAATAGAAATCGATGTTCGGATAGAGCTTCTTCTCGACGAAGTACTCATCCTGCAGCGCGATCCGCTCGAGTTCTATCGCGACCTTGAGCAGCGGATCGTCCTTGAGCCCGAGCGTACCCAGCACCTCGTGGCAGGTGGTCTGCATCACTTTGGCGCGCGGATCATAATTCTTGTAGACGCGGTGGCCGAAGCCCATCAGCCGGAAGCCCGACGTCTTGTCCTTGGCGCGCTTCACATACTCCGGCACCTTGTCGACAGTGCCGATCTCCTTGAGCATGGTGAGCGCCGCTTCGTTCGCTCCGCCGTGCGCGGGCCCCCACAGGCAGGCGATGCCGGCCGCGATGCACGCGAACGGATTGGCACCCGAGGAACCAGCGAGCCGAACGGTCGACGTCGAGGCGTTCTGCTCGTGGTCGGCGTGCAGGATGAAGATGCGGTCGAGGGCCTTCGACAGCACGGGGTTCACCACGTAGGGCTCGCACGGTACCGCGAAGCACATCTGCAGGAAGTTCGACGTGTAGTCGAGGTCGTTCCTCGGATAGATGAACGGCTGGCCGATCGAATATTTGTAGGCCATCGCGGCGATCGTCGGCATCTTGGCGATCATACGGTGGGCCGCGATCCGCCGCTGGTCGGGATCGTTGATGTCGGTCGAGTCATGGTAGAACGCCGACAGCGCACCGACCACGCCGACCATCACCGCCATGGGATGCGCGTCGCGCCGGAAACCGGTGAAGAACCGGGTCATCTGCTCGTGAACCATCGTATGCCGCGTGATGGTCTGGTCGAACAACCGGAATTCGTCCTTGGTCGGCAATCCGCCGTTCAGCAGCAGATAACAAACCTCGAGGAAGTTCGAGCCTTCGGCCAGCTGATCGATGGGGTAGCCGCGATAGAGCAACTGGCCCTTGTCGCCGTCGATGAACGTGATCTTCGATGAGCAGTTTGCCGTCGACGTGAAGCCGGGATCATAGGTGAAGCAGCCGGTCGAGGCATAAAGCTTGCCGACGTCGATCACGTCTGGGCCGATCGTGCCCGAGCGCACCGGCATCTGCGTTTCCTTGCCGGCGAACGACATGGTGGCGTGCCTGCCCGGCGCTGACGCCGTGGGCTGGTTCTGGTCATGGCTATTCATGAGCGCGTTCCTTGTGCCGGGGTTTGTGGTCGGCGGTCGTCCGAGTTTGTCGTCTGAGTTTCGTGTCCGAGTTTCCGGCCTGTCGCTTGATCGATACCGAGCGCGAATGTTGCGCTGCACCACGTTCCATTGACTGTTTGGTATCTCACATTCACGCGTGCGGCAATATGGCCTTGGAAGGGGGTCACCAAGACGTGTTCGAGCGGTGTTTGCCGCTTTCGGCGCCAGTCGGCACCTCGCCGCTCTGTCCACCTTTCAACTGGCCTGATCCTCGAGGCGCGCCAGTGCTTCTTCGCGGCCAAGAACGGCCATGACGTCGAACACCGGCGGCGAAACGGTTCGGCCGGTGAGGGCGGCCCGCAGGGGTTGCGCAATCTTGCCGAGCTTGGCACCGGTCTCCTCGGCGAAGGCCCGAACGGCGGCCTCGAGCGCGGCCGCCTGCCAATCGGTCACGATTTCGAGCCGCCGCACCAGCTTGCCGATCGTGTCCTTGGCGCTCGCGTCCATCACGGCGCTGGCCTTTTCATCGAGTGCCAAAGGTCGGCACGCGAAAACGTAGTGGGCGCCATCGACCAACTCGAGCAGCGTCTTCGCGCGCTCCTTGAGGCTGGGCATCGCAGCCAGGAGTTTTTCGCGTCCGCCGGCGGCCAGCTTGGCGGCGAGTTCGGGGCCGCCGTCGATTTCCGGCAGGATGTCCGCGATGCGGTCAACCAGTTCGGCATCGCGTGTCGTGCGAATGTAGTGGCCGTTCAAGTCCGTGAGCTTGGCATAATCGAACCGCGCCGGGCTCTTGCCGATGCCGTCGAGGCCGAACCATTCGATCAGTTGCGGCGTCGCGATCACCTCGTCGTTGCCATGCGCCCAGCCGAGCCGCACCAGATAGTTGCGCAGCGCCGCAGGCAGGTAGCCCATGGCACGGTAGGCTTCCACGCCGAGTGCGCCGTGGCGTTTCGACAGTTTCGCACCGTCCGCGCCGTGGATCAGTGGCACGTGCGCGAACTCCGGCACGCGCCAGTCCATTGCCTGGTAGATCTGCGTCTGCCGCGCCGCGTTGGTCAGGTGGTCGACGCCGCGGATCACATGTGTGACGCCCATGTCATGGTCGTCGACGACGACCGCAAGATTGTAGGTCGGGTTGCCGTCCGAGCGCAGGATGATGAGGTCGTCGAGGTCCTTGTTCGGCACCGTCACCGTGCCCTGGACGTGGTCCTTGATCACGGTTTCGCCACTGCGGGGCGCCTTCAGCCGCACGGCCGGCCTCACGCCCGCCGGCGCGTCCTTGGTATCGCGATCGCGCCAAGGACTGTCGAAAATCTGTGCCCGGCCTTCGGCCTTGGCGGCCTCGCGCGCTGCCTCGATCTCTGTCGGCTGACTGTAGCAGTGATAGGCATGGCCGCGCGCCAGCATGGCCTCGGCCACCTCGCGGTGGCGCCCTGCGCGCGAGAACTGCGATACCGGCTCATCGTCCCAGTCGAGTTCCAGCCACTTGAGCCCTTCGAGGATGGCCGTCACCGCGGCCTCGTTGTTCCGCTCGCGGTCGGTATCCTCGATGCGCAGCAGGAACGTACCGCCGGTGTTCTTGGCATAGAGCCAGTTGAACAGCGCCGTGCGCGCGCCGCCGATGTGCAGATAGCCCGTCGGCGATGGAGCAAAGCGAACGACGGGCTTGCCGCCGCTCTGAGCCGGTTTTTCGGTCATGATGGGATCGATCGGTTGGTTGGGGGGTCGGTTCGCATGTAGCATGGCAGCGGTTGGCGACAAAGGGGCATGACGCGCGTGGCGGTGGCGGGGGTCGACGAGGGGCGGGGGGGTGGTGCGGACCAAAGTCCAGGCGGCCGCGCGCTTCTTGCTCGGCGCATTGGAACCGTCTCAGATTGGCTCGAGAGCGAGCGACCGGCGTGGTTCTCGTGGTTGCCCGTCGCCCTCGGCGCCGGCATCGCCGGCTATTTCGCGCTGCCGCGTGAGCCGGGGCTATGGGCCGCGCTCGCACCCCTGCCGGTCGCAACTCTGGTGTGGCTCGCCTGCCGCCGCGGCAGCATCTCGGCCATGCTGGTTGGATTGCTGGTTGCGGCCAGCGTTGGCCTCGCACTCGCCAAGCTTCGCAGCGATAGAGTGGCGGCACCCGTCCTCGAACGCCGCATGGGCCTCGTCGAGGTGCGCGGTTTCGTCGAACTCGTGGAGCCGAGGCAAACGCGCGGCGAGCGGTTGACCCTGCGTGTGACGTCGATCGAGGGACTCGCGGCCGAAAAGTTGCCCCGCCGTGTGCGCATCCGGACCATGAGCGCGAGCGCGGGCCTGAAGCCGGGCGACGCTGTCAAGATAAAGGCGACGCTCGCGCCGCCATCGGGCCCCGTGCTGCCCGGCGGCTACGACTTCGCGCGCGGCGCGTACTTTCAAGGGCTCGGCGGCATCGGCTACGCACTGACCCGCGCCGATATCGATACCGAAGCCGGCTCATCCACGTCCGCGTTGCTGCAATGGCACGCCGCAGTGGCCCGGCTCCGCCAGGAAATCGGCGCACGAGTGACCGCCAGCCTGCCCGGTCAGACCGGAGCCATCGCCAATGCGCTGATCACCGGGGAGCGCGGCGGCATCTCGGCGGCCACCAACGAAGCGTTCCGTGATTCCGGCTTGTTCCACATGCTGTCGATCTCCGGGCTGCACATGGCGATCATGGGCGGGGCGGTTTTTTATGCTCTTCGTTTCATGTTCGCGCTGGTTCCGTCCGTTGCGCTTCGCTACCCGATCAAGAAATGGGCGGCTGTTGCGGCCATCATCGCCTCGTTCGCCTATCTGATGATTTCCGGCGCGGCCTTCGCCACCGTGCGCTCGGCGTTGACCATTACCATCATGTTCTTGGCGATCCTGCTCGACCGCCCGGCCATCGCCATGCGCAACGTCGCGCTCGCGGCGCTGATCATTCTGGCGATCTGGCCCGAGAGCCTCAATGACGTCGGGTTCCAGATGTCGTTTGCAGCCGTCGTCGCGCTCGTCGCCTGCTACGAGGCCTTGCGCCGGCGGCTTCTGGTCCGCGATGCATGGCCGGAGGGGGTACTGTCGAACCTCGGCCTGTTCTTCGCTGGCATCGTGCTCTCGACGCTCATCGCCAGTATCGCTGTGGGCCCGTTCGCCGCATACTACTTCCACAAGGGTCAGCAGCTGGCGATCGTCGCCAACGTCATCGCCACGCCGATCTGCAACCTGATCATCATGCCTGCCGCTCTCGGCGCATTGGTGCTGATGCCGCTCGGGCTCGAGGGGCTCGCACTCGCCATCATGGGCTTCGGCGTCAATCTCACGATCGCTTGCGCCGAATGGGTCGCAGCCCTCCCCGGCGCGACCACCCGCATTCCGGCGATCGCGCCGCACGCTTTTCTGATGATGGTGTCGGGGGGGCTCTGGTTCTTGCTCTGGCATCAGCGGCCGCGGCTCCTCGGCCTCGCCGTGCTGCTGGCCGGCATCGCGCTGGCGCCGTTCACGCCGCGGCCCGACATCCTGGTCGGCCGCGATGGCCGCCTGATCGCGGTCCGCAACCACGACGCCTCGCTTGTCGCCCTGGCCGCACCGCAATCGGGTTTTGAGCTGTCGCGCTGGCTCGATCATGACGGCGACGGGCGTTCGCAGAAAGAGGTTATTGCTGCCCCTGGCTTCCGCTGCGACGCGGCGGGCTGCACGGCCAAAGTGCGCGGGCTTATCGTCGCCCACCCCCGGCATGCATCGGCCATCGCCGAGGACTGTACCCGCGCCGACATCGTGCTGATGACCGTGCCCCAGCCCAAGGGCTGCACGGCGCCCAAGGCCGTCGTCGATTTTTTCGCCGTCCGCGCCCGTGGCACACATGCGCTCTATGTCGCGCCCGCCGGCCAGGGCCGGTCGCCGCGCATCCGCATCGAGACCGTGGCCGACAGCCGCGGCAACCGCCCTTGGTCGCGCCTGCCGTGGTGGGCAACGGCGCGCGACGGAGGAGCACTCCATGACGCCGGTCAGCGGGGCGCCGTCGCAATCCCTCATCCACGCTCGCGCCTCTGGGCGTTCGCGGCCACGCCAGAGTTTCTGGCCTCACAGCAACTGCCGCGTGCCGACGTCGAGGACGCCGACCCTCTCGCCGACCCCGCGATTCTGGACGACGCTTGGTGAGCGACAAAGCCCTGCCCGCGGCAACGCCGCGTCACGCCCGGTTCGTTGCCGTGGCCGCCGCGCCGTCCGCCGTATCGGCCCGACCCGGCGTCAACCGTCTCGGCTTGGCCGCGATAGGGTCACCGCCGCAATTTGATTCAGTACCTCCGGATCAACCCCACCAGCCGACCCTGGATATCGACCTGATCGGGGCCGAAGATCCGCGTCTTGTGCTCGGGATTGGCCGCCTCCAGTGCGATGGTCGTGCCCTTCTTCCGCAGCCGCTTCAGTGTCGCCTCTTCCTTTTCGACCAGCGCCACCACGATGTCGCCGTTCTCGGCATTGTCGCAACGGCGGATGATGACCGTATCGCCGTCGTGTATTCCGGCGTCGATCATCGAGTCACCCTTGACCTCCAGCGCGAAGTGCTCGCCATTGGTCAAGAGGTCGGGCGGGCAGGCGATGTCATGGGAGTGCTGCTGGATCGCGCTGATCGGCGTGCCCGCCGCGATGCGGCCCATCACGGGAACTGAAACCGTGCGACTGTCGACGATCGTCGAAGGCGGCATCTTCAGTTCACGTCCCCGTGGCGCCCCGCCCTCGATCACGCTCGGTTGAAACCCGCCCTTCTTCTGGTTGTTCTCGCTGTTTTCGGGCAGCTTGATGACCTCGATGGCGCGCGCCCGATGCGGCAGCCGCCGGATGAAACCGCGCTCGACCAGTGCCGTGATCAGCCTGTGAATGCCGGATTTCGACTTGAGCTCCAACGCCACCTTCATCTCGTCGAACGACGGCGGAACGCCCTGCTCCTGCATCCTTTCATGGATGAAAAGTAGAAGCTCTTTCTGTTTCTGCGTGAGCATCGCCCCTCCTGCTGCAGTCGTTTGTTCGGCGGTAACGGGGGCCATTTCGGCTCACCCCATTGCTGCCGCGTCGCGTCATTCGATCGCCTTACATGCCCGACTGCACTCGCGGTGCCGCGCGGCGACAGGCCTTGGGTCGCACAACCTTGCATGGACAAATCATGAACGTACACTAGGCGTTCTCGCGGTGTTCCGCAAGCAGGAAATCGTAAGTGGGATCGTCCGGCGTCAAAAGTCGAGATCGAGGATCGCGACATGAGTTCCGGCCTCGGCTGCCGTCGCGCCCGAGCGGCGCACGATGAGGCAGTCGGCGTCGGCCAGCGGCGACATCAGTGAGCTGTCCTGGGAGGGGGCTGGCCGAACGCACCAGCGTCCGTCAGCGGTGATCTCCCGACGAGCGCGCATGTAGTGCTGGCGCGGTCCGTTGGTTTCGATGGCGACCGCCAGCGGCAGCATGGCTGTCGGCGCGACGTCGGCCGCCCGACCGGCCAGCCGCGCCACCAGCGGCATCAGGAAAACCCGTCCGCAGATCAGCGACGACACCGGGTTGCCGGGCAATCCGAGCACGCGCTGGACGCCGTCAATTCCGCCTTTCCGCCCGAACATCATCGGCTTACCCGGCCGCATGGCGATCTTCCAGAAATCGAGCGACACACCCGCGGACCTTAGTGCCGGCGCGACGAGGTCATGATCGCCGACGGATGCCCCGCCGATGGTCACCAGTATGTCGGCACCGGCGGCGGCCCGGATCTTTGCAGCCAGGTCGTCCGGCCTGTCGGCTGCGATCCCGAGCAGTCGCGGCTCGCCGCCGGCCGCTGAGACCATCGCTGCCAGCCCGATCGGGTTCGACGAGACGATCTGATCCAGCCCCGGCTTTGTTCCAGGCGGCACCAGTTCGTCGCCTGTGGCCAGAATGGCGACCACCGGCTTCCTATAGACCTCGAGCCTCGCATGGCCCATGGCCGCTGCGAGTGTGAGTGCGCGCGCGTCCAGTCGACGGCCCTTGACGAGCAGTACGTCGCCATCTGCGAAATCGCCGCCTTTCGGGCGCACGTGACCGGCATCGGGCGTACCGTCGGTCACCGTGATGCGGTCGCCGTCCCGCGTCACGTTCTCCTGGATGACGATGGCGTCGGCACCCGAGGGCAGCGGCGCACCGGTGAAGATGCGCACAGCCTCGCCCGCGCCCACACGCCCGCCAAACCCGCGACCCGCCGCCGCTTCTCCGACAACGACGAGCGATGCCGGCAGCAGCGCCACATCGAAGTCGCGCACGGCATACCCGTCCATCGCGGACGCATCGAACGGCGGCTGGGTCAGTTTGGCGGACACGTCCGTTGCCAGCACGCGGCCGGCAGCTGCCAGGAGATCGACGGTCTCAGATGCACCGGGAGCCGCCCCCTCCATGATGCGGGCCAGTGCTTCGTCGACGGGCAGCAGCGCCATTTCAGCGCTCCTCGCGCGCGGCCGGGTCGGCGCGATAGATCCCGCTGCGCCCGCCGCTTTTCTCGATCAGCCTGATACCGTCGAACCGCATCGCCTTGTCGGCGGCTTTCAGCATGTCGTAGATCGTCAGGCAGGTGACCGACACCGCCGTCAGCGCTTCCATCTCGACGCCGGTCTGCCCCGCCACCCGTACCTCTGCCGTTACGTGGATGCCGGGCGGATCACGGCGCACGGCGAAATCGACGGTCACCTTCGTAATGGCCAGCGGATGGCACAGCGGGATCAACTCGGATGTTTTTTTGGCCGCCATGATGCCTGCGATGCGCGCGGTGGCCAGCACGTCGCCCTTCTTGGCCTCGCCCGCCTCGATCAGCGCCAGCGTCTCGGCCCGCATGGCCACGAAACCTTCCGCGATCGCCGTGCGGCTGGTGACGGACTTGTCCGACACATCCACCATGTGCGCCTCGCCGCGTTCGTTCAAGTGTGAGAGCTTGGTCATCGGCAGGTGGCTCCGGATCAGATCGAGGCGGTTTGGTTCGGCGGGACCCCGGCGGGCTCACCACCCGAACCGCGCGAGGATCGTCAGCGTTCCGGTCAAGGAGGCCTCTGAGTTGTGACATTTTCGCCCCGGCTGGAAAAGGGGGCACAGGCCACGCCGTCACAGTGCCCTTGCCACCGCGTTCAAGACGGCTAATTACAAAGGTCTGACCTCGGCCGGTCGGGGGTGCGGCCGTGCCCCTGAGCCGACGCCGCCGACCAGATCGACGAACCGGACCCGGACTGCCAAATGACGGAGCCGGCGCAAGGCCGGCCCTCGATCCCGACCACGCCACTACCTTTCGCCATCCCCGCACGAGGACTATCCATGCTGCCGAAGTTTCCGACAGACGAAAAGGCGACCAAGGGACTGCTGGGGAGCATCATCTTCGGCTCGCGCTGGCTGCAGGTGCCGCTCTATCTCGGGCTCATCGTGGCGCAGGGGGGTTATGTGATCCTGTTCCTGAGAGAGCTTTGGCATCTGCTCAGCCACGCCACCTCGTTCAGCGAGCTGCAGATCATGCTGATCGTGCTTGCGCTGATCGACGTCGTCATGATCTCCAATCTGCTGGTGATGGTCATCGTCGGCGGCTACGAGACGTTCGTGTCGCGGTTGAAGCTCGAGGGTCACCCCGACCAGCCCGACTGGCTCGATCACGTCAACGCCAGCGTACTCAAGATCAAGCTCGCCATGGCGATCATCGGCATCTCGTCCATTCACCTGTTGAAGACGTTCATCGAGGCAGGCAACCTCGGCATGCCGAACGCCAAGTACACCGAGGCGGGCGTCATGTGGCAGACCATCATCCACATCAGCTTTATCCTGTCGGCCATAGGTATCGCCTATGTCGACCAGCTGACCCAGTCCTCGACTTCGAACCATCGCCCGCGGCTAAGCTCCGGCCGGTCCGGCA
>PEQZ01000089.1 GCA_002928395.1 Hyphomicrobium sp. | reverse complement strand
CCAATCAGATCCTTGAGCCTATCCCAATAGAGCTTGCGGAATTGCTGGCGTCCGCGAAAGTCTGTGTAGATGCTCCAATAGACCGCATAAGACTGATGGTCACTCGGCGGCATCTAGCGCCTTGGTGACGGCATTGGGGTTGGCTTTGATCACCTTTAGGTAGCTCATGGCAGCCGTATCGGGCTCGGTGCGGTGCTGCTCCCAATCGCGCAAGGTGCCGACCGGGATGCCGAAGCGGCGCGCGAATTCGTCCTGGGAGAGGCCGAGCTTGAAGCGGACGTGCTTGGCGAACGGTATGCGCCGCATCCGCGAAAGTTGTTCTTCCGTCAGTGGCTGCGCATCGGGATCGGAACGGGCGGCAATCTCAATTTCCTCGAAAGTCATCGGAGGGTCCCATTCGCCAGGGTGAACTGGGATCGCACCGTTATCGTCAAACCACGTATCGTCTTTAAGGTAGCGCTTGCCGGTAGTAACGGTCTTGTTCATGGCGGGAAGCGGGGCGGGCCGAGATGATGCGGATGATTTCATTTTCGCGCTCCGTCGAAATCACGAACAACACGCCGCCATGTGCAATTCCAATAGTGCGCCAACGCTCTTCATACCCCGCGCTAACGTCTGCCTCGACCAAAGCCAGGTCGTCATCGAACACCAACGATGCATCTTCGAAACTGACACCGTGCTTGAGCAAGTTTGCTCTGGCCTTGTCGTCGTCCCACTCGAAACGATCATTCCGCATGTGTACGGGAATTCCGTAGCTACGTCAATCCAGTCGATAGATGGAACCCGGCAACACGTGCCGTGATGACTTTTTTCTGAGGCAGGCGTTCACCTACCCCGGCATCACGGCTTCGGCCTTGAACGCGGCGACTGCCTCGTCGAGCGCCATCACGGTCTGGTCCTGCGAGCCGAGGCGGCGCACGCTGACATTGCGCGCATCGGCGTCGCGTTTGCCCACGGCAACGATGATCGGCACCTTGGCCAATGAGTGCTCGCGCACCTTGTAGCCGATCTTTTCGTTGCGGATGTCGGGCTCGACGCGCAGCCCCGCCGCCTGCAAAGCGCGGACGACCTCGTGCGCGTAGCCGTCCGCCTCGCTGGTGATCGTCGCGACCACCACTTGCAACGGCGCGAGCCACAGCGGGAAGTGTCCGGCGAAGTTCTCGATCAGGATGCCGGTGAACCGCTCGAGCGAGCCGAACATGGCGCGGTGGATCATCACCGGCGTCACCTTGTTCGAATGCTCGTCGATGTAGAACGCGCCGAGGCGTCCGGCGAGATTGAAATCGACCTGCGTGGTGCCGCACTGCCAGTCGCGGCCGATGGCGTCTTTCAACACGTATTCGAGCTTCGGACCGTAGAACGCCCCCTCACCCGGATTGATCGCAGTCTTGACACGCCCGTTGGACCGCCGCTTGACCTCGTCGAGCACGTCGGACAGCGCCTTCTCCGCCTTGTCCCACAGGTGATCGGCGCCGACACGCTTCTCGGGCCGCGTCGACAGCTTGATGAAAATGTCCTCGAAGCCGAAGTCCTTGTAGATCGCCAGCATCAGATCGTTGATCTCGAGGCATTCCTCCATGATCTGGTCTTCGGTGATGAAGATATGTGCATCGTCCTGGGTGAAGTGGCGCACGCGCAGCATTCCGTGCAGCGCGCCCGACGGCTCGTAGCGGTGCACTTTGCCGAACTCGGCGATTTTCAACGGCAGGTCGCGATAGCTCTTCAGGCCGTGCTTGTAGATCTGCACGTGGCCGGGGCAATTCATCGGCTTGCAGCAGAACACGCGCTCATCCGGGAGAGTGGTGGTGAACATGTTCTCACCGTAGTTCTCCCAGTGGCCCGAAAGCTCCCAGAAATGCTTCTCCATCATGTCGGGAGAGTTGACCTCTTGATATCCGGCGCGTTGCTGCTGGCGACGCATGTAGGAGATGAGCGTCTGGAACAACGTCCAGCCCTTGGGGTGCCAGAAAACCGAGCCGGGCGCCTCCTCCTGGAAATGGAACAGGTCCATTTCGCGCCCGAGCTTGCGGTGGTCGCGCTTCTCCGCTTCCTCGATCTGCTTCAAGTGCGCGTCGAGGTCGTCTTGCGTGGCGAATGCCGTGCCGTAGATGCGCTGGAGTTGCGGGTTGTTGCTGTCGCCGCGCCAGTAGGCGCCTGCGAACTTGGTCAGCTTGAACGCCTTGCCGATGGCGCCGGTGGACGTCATGTGCGGGCCGCGGCAGAGATCGAGCCACTCGCCTTGGCTGTAGATCTTGAGGTCCTGGCCCTCGGGAATGGCGTCGACCAGCTCGATCTTGAAGTGCTCGCCCTTGTCGCGGAAATACTTCTTCGCCTTGTCGCGCGACCAGACTTCCTTGGTGAACGGCGCATTCCTGGCGATGATCTCGGCCATCTTCTTTTCGATTCTGCCGAGATCGTCGGGATGGAACGGTTCGGCCTTGGCGAAGTCGTAGAAGAAGCCGTTCTCGATCACCGGGCCGATCGTTACCTGCGTGCCGGGCCAAAGCGCCTGCACGGCCTCGGCCATCACGTGTGCGGCGTCGTGGCGGATGAGTTCGAGTGCAGCCGCGTCCGTGCGCGCGACGAAGTTGATCTTCGCATCCGCCGTCAGCGGATCGGCAAGATCGGCCAACGCCCCGTCGAGTTGCATGGCGACCGTGCGCTTGGCAAGCGAGGGCGATATTGATTTGGCCACCTCAAAGCCAGTGGTGCCGGATTTGACGTTGCGCTGCGCGCCATCGGGGAACGTGAGCGTGATATCGGCCATGGTGGTCTCCTCTCAATCGCTGCAAACCAAGCAGGTAAGATGCTGAGGCGCCTCAATCGGCGGCTTTGTCGAGGAAGTCAACACGTCCTCCACACTGGGGGGGCGCGAGAAAGGTAACTAATACTCAATGCGAGAGTTTTCCATTGGAATTCATTGTGTTATAATTTTTGCTCGCGTGCGCCGGTGCGGCGCGAAGCAAAAATTTTTCCGCGCTTGTTCGACGCAGCGGCGGCAGTCGCGCCCAGAGTGGTCCCGCCTTTCGTACGTCTCAGTACTTCAGTGAGTGAGGTTTCCCGTGGGTATGAGTGCTTGCCGTTTCGCGGTTGCATGTTCGACGATGTTCCTCGCCCTGTTCATGAGCGTTTTCCGCACCCTGCTTCTCGGCGCGGCCGGCGCCGCGGCGATCCTGGCCATTCCCGCCAGCGCTCAACAGCCCCAGGTTCGTCCTCCGGGCCCGGCGGCCGCCAACCGCCCGGCGGTGCCGCCGAAGCCGTCCCAGCTGCTGCTGACCGAACGGATCAACCAGAACACGGTCACCATCATTTCCGGGAACCCGAACGGCGCCTACCTGTTCGTCGCCTATGACATGTCGGCCGTTCTCGATGACGGCGACAATCTGCGTGTGCTGCCTGTGGTCGGCAAAGGCGGCTATCAGAACGTGAAGGATGTGCTGCACCTCAAGGGTGTCGACATCGGGCTCACCCAATCAAACATCATGAGCTATCTCAAAAGAACGGGAGAGTTCGGCAGCAACATCGACCAGCGGCTGACCTACATCGCCAAGCTGCACAACGAACAGCTGCACATCTTGGCAGGCAAGGGGATCAACTCGCTGCAAGATCTGGCCGGAAAGAAGGTCAACCTCAGCGACGTAGGTAGCGGGACGCAGTTCTCGTCGCGGCTCATCCTTGAAATAATTGGGCTGAAGGTCGAGGAAATCAACGTCGGCCAGGCCGACGGATATCAGAAGGTCAAGACAGGGGAGATCGCCGCGACGGTCTTGATCGCAGGCAAGCCGACCGGAGCATTTTCGAAGTTCAAGCTCGAAGAGGGCATGAAGCTCTTGCCCCTGCCCTACACGGATGTGTTCGGCACCGACTACTTCCCCGACCAGCTCACCTCCGACGACTATCCTTTGCTCATAGCCAAGGGGGAAACGGTGGAGACGATTTCAGTCGGCGCCGTTCTCGCCGCCTACAATTGGCCGAAGGATACAGACCGCTATCGCAAGGTTGCGCAGTTTGTGAACGCGTTCTTTGGCAAGTTCAGCGAATTCCACAAGCCACCGCGGCTCGCCAGCTGGAAGACGATGAACATCGCCGCGAACCTCAATGGCTGGAAGCGATTTCCCGCGGCGCAGGAATGGCTCGACGTCGCCCAGCAGGCGAAACAGGCCTACGACAGGTCGACGGCCGTACAGCAGGAGGCGGTCGTGGCGCCTGCCCCGCAGACCCTCCAAGCCAAGGCTGCGACCGTGGTCGATCCCGCAATTGCGCGCGAACAGGCCCAGCGCGCTGCGCCCAACGATCGGGCAGCGCAAGAAAAACTCTTCAAGGACTACATGGACTGGGTTCAGCAGAACAAGAAGCCGTGACACAGCCGGTGCGCCGCTTTTGCGCGATGGAATTGACTGGGGAGTACTGCCGATGACGAGCCGCAGCCGGCGTCTCGCAAGACCGTCCCGTCGGGCCACCGCGTCACGTGTCTCAGTGTCTCATGCCCACCCGTTTGTCGTTGGTCTCACGGCCTGCTTTTTTCTGTTCCAAATCGGTGTCCATGAAGCGGCGGAGGCTCAAGCGCCTGGGGCGAACGCGCCGACGCCCAATCCTTTCGACATCAAGATTGCCAAAGTGATCACGGCCGAACCAGGTGCCGAAAGCCGGGTGGTCGTCCAAATCGGACTGACGGGCCCGGCGGCTGAGGAGACAGCCCTATTGTTCCGCGGACTGCCGCGTGACGCGCGCCTCACTCAAGGTCTTACCGACGGAGCCGGCACATGGGCGGTTCCCGTGACCAGACTTCAGCAACTGGCAATCGTGGTACCAACTGGTTCCGCCGGACAATCGACGATCACGTTGGAACTCGTCGGCAGCACGGGCACGCGGCTCAGCCACGCCACCACTGCGCTCGTTATCGCCCCGCCGGCATTCGTGAAGCCGGAACAGGAGCCGCTGTCGATCACCGTACAAGGCTCGGCCGGTGATCAACAGGGCGCCGCGCTCGCGACGGCGGCAATCGGGGCCGTGAAAGGCTACACGGCGACCCTGCCGCCAGTTGCCCAGGCACAACCGGCTGCCGCCCCGCCCGAGCCCGCAGCCGGCGCACTGGGGTCGAGCGGGGCCGGGCGCGATCAGGCGCTCAAACACATGGCGCGCGGGGATGCGCTGCTCAAGGATGGAAACGTGAGCGCCGCTCGGCTGTTCTACGAGCGGGCCGCGGCTCAGGGCTGGGGCCCCGCCGCCCTCGCCCTCGGCGCAACCTACGACGCGATAGAACTCTCGAGGATGGGTGCCTTCGGAGTGGCAGCCGATCCGGTCAAGGCGCGAGCCTGGTACGAGAAGGCGCGCGATCTTGGCGCACCGGAGGCCCTCGCGCGCTTGGGCCGTAGTCGATAGCGGATGGTTCTCGTGCCGCAAGAAGCCTATGTCCCACGCCGCGCGTGGTGGCCCCGTGTGCCTTCGTCGCTCGCCACCCCAATTCAATGAACGTGCGGAAAAACCGGGCATGTTGGCGGCAGAATACGCGATCGCGGCTCGCCGCCCCCGCCTCGGCGATGCTAACAACTTGATTTTACATACATTATTCCGTGTCTCCAGAGTGGCACGGAACTTGAGACGTCCTTTCCTGGCTGACGCCGTCATCTGCAGTGCCGCGTGCCCGGCAGCAGCCCGGGGGATACCTCACGATGCACATGGACCGCAAAACCCGCCTCGTCATTGTCGGCAACGGGATCGCAAGCCTCAAACTGCTCGAAGAACTCGATCTGGCGGCGTTTGACATCACGGTGGCTGGCGCGGAACCGGAACCGGCTTACAACCGCGTGCTGCTCTCGAGCCTGTTGGCTGGAGACAGCGCGGTGGACGAGGTCCGCTTCCATCCGCGAGCCTGGTACGACGCGCGCGGCATCGATCTGCGGACGGGTGATCCGGCAACGGCCCTGCGTCCGGCCCGTCGTGAAGTCGTTCTGCAGAGCGGAGCGCGGCTCACCTATGACAGGCTTGTTTTGGCTACCGGCTCCGACGCGATCCGGCTGCCGATCGCCGGCGCCGGACTGCGCGGTGTGACGACCTTCCGAGATCTCGCCGACGTCAGGGCGTTGCAGGCCGTCGCGGCCGGGACCCGCGCGGTGGTCATCGGTGGCGGGCTGCTCGGCATCGAAGCCGCCTATGGCCTCATTCGGCGAGGCCTCGACGTGACACTGGTTCACCTCATGCCGACGCTGATGGAGCGCCAGCTCGATACCACAGCGGCCGCCATGCTGCGGACGGCCCTGGAAGCCAAGGGCATCCGTGTCTTGCTTTCGGCGGAAACAGAGAAGATCGAGGGGAGCGCGGGCGTCATGAGCGCGGTCATCCTGAAAGACGGCCGCCGGCTGCCTGCGGAGCTTCTGGTGATGGCCGTGGGCACGCGGCCTGCGACCCAGTTGGCAGCAACGGGCGGCCTGGATATCGGCCGGGGCATCAAAGTCGACGACAAGCTGGAAACCAATTGGCCACAAGTCTACGCGCTGGGCGAGTGCGCCGAGCATCGCGGCCAGTGGTACGGGCTGGTTGAGCCAGCCCACGATCAGGCGCGCGTGCTGGCGCGCTATCTGTCGGGGCGACCTGCGCGCTACGAGGGCTCGCTGCTGTCGACAAGCCTCAAGGTGTCGGGCGTGCCGGTGTACTCGATCGGCGACTTTGAAGGGCGCGAAGCCGAAACGATCACTTTCCATGACGAAGGCTCCGGGTGCTACCGCAAACTCGTCATCCGCGACGGCCGGCTGGCGGGGGCGGTCCTGTTCGGCGATACGTCGGACGCGTTGTGGTATCGCGAATTGATAACGTCCGGAAAGCCGATCCGAAACGTGCGGGCCTGGTTGCCGTTTGGACGCGCCTACGCGGAGGCCGTGTGATGGACGGAACGGTTGCGGAACCTGTGCCGCGCGCGGTCAAAACGACCTGCCCCTATTGCGGTGTCGGGTGCGGGGTTCTCGCACGGCCGGATGGCCGTGGTGGCGCAGCCATCGCAGGCGACCCGTCCCATCCGGCGAACTTCGGGCGGCTGTGCTCGAAGGGCTCTGCCTTGGGTGAGACTGGGTCTCGAAACGCGGCTTCTTCAGCCGATGCTCGACGGCAGTCCCGTTCCCTGGGATCTGGCACTCGACCATGTCGCTCGGCGTCTCGATGAGATCCGTTTCTCGCACGGTCCCGGCTCGATCGCCTTCTATCTCTCAGGCCAACTGTTGACCGAGGACTACTACGTCGCCAACAAGCTGGCGAAGGGCTTCATCGGCACGCCGCACGTCGACACCAATTCGCGCCTCTGCATGGCGTCGTCGGTGGCGGGCCACAGGCGTGCGTTCGGCGCCGACGTTGTGCCGCAGTGCTATGACGACCTCGAACTCGCCGATCTCGTGGTACTCGTCGGCTCCAACGCCGCCTGGTGCCATCCGATCCTCTACCAGCGTATCCAGGCGGCGCGCGGCGAGCGTGGGATGCGGGTCGTCAACATCGATCCCCGCCACACCGCGACCAGCGAAGGCTGCGACCTGCATCTGGCGATTGCGCCCGGATCCGACAGCATCCTGTTCAACGGGCTCCTCGTCTGGCTGGCTGACCGAGGCTTGTTGGACCGCAACTTTCTGGAGTTGCATACGACCGGCTTCAACGACGCACTCGCGGCCGCGCGCCTGACGTCGCCGAACACCGCACGCACGGCCGAGTGCTGCGGGCTCGGCCTCGCCGACGTCGAACTGTTCTACAGCTGGTTCAGCTCGACGCGGCGCGCCGTCACCTGCTACAGCCAAGGCGTCAACCAGTCGGCCCAGGGCACCGACAAGGTCAACGCGATCCTCAACTGCCATCTGGCGACGGGCATGATCGGCAAGCCAGGGTCGGGGCCTTTGTCATTCACCGGCCAGCCCAACGCCATGGGCGGACGCGAGGTCGGCGGTCTCGCGAACATGCTCGCAGCCCACATGGGCTTTTCGGAAATCGAGCGCGAACGCGTGGCCCGGTTCTGGTCGGCCCCGAACCTCGTCACTGGCGAAGGGCTCAAGGCCGTCGCCATGTTCGACGCCATCGCGCGCGGCGAGATCAAGGCGCTGTGGGTGATGGGCACCAATCCGGCGGTGTCGATGCCGCGCGCCGATGCGGTGCGGGCGGCGCTCGCCAAACTCGAACTGTTCGTCGTCTCGGAAAATGTGGCATCCAACGACACATTGAACAGAAGCGCCGTGCGACTACCGGCGGCCGCCTGGGGTGAAAAGGATGGGACTGTCACCAATTCAGAGCGACGGATTTCACGCCAACGCGGCTTCTTGACGTTGCCGGGCGACGCCAAGCCCGACTGGTGGATCATGGGCGAGGTGGCCAAGCGCCTCGGCTTCGGCAACGCCTTCGCCTACACCTCACCAGCCGAGATCTTCGACGAACATGCGCGGCTTTCAGGTTTCGAGAACGTGGCCGGAGCGCAAACGCCAGAGCGGGCATTCGATATCTCAGGCTGCGCCGGGCTCGCTCCTGTTGCCTACGACAGCCTCGATCCTGTTCAATGGCCCTATCGCGCGAACCAGGTGCCGACGGAACGAATGTTCGGCTCGGGCGGCTTCTTCACAACCGACCGGCGCGCGCGGTTGATCCCGGTTTCAGAGCCGTGCCTCGCATCACCGGTGAGCGATGCTTGGCCCTTCATCCTCAACACCGGGCGCGTGCGCGACCAGTGGCATACAATGACGCGCACCGGCTTGTCGGCGCGGCTATCGACACACATTGCCGAACCGTTCGTTGAAATCCATCCCGAGGATGCGAGCCGCATGGGTCTCGAGCAGGGCACGATTGCCACTGTCGAGACCGAGCACGGGGTGGCACGGCTGCGTGTGCTGCTCAACCGCGGCCAGAGCCGAGGCTCGCTGTTCACTCCAATCCACTGGTCGGCGGAAAACAGCGCGGCGGCGCGGGTTTCGGCCCTGGTGCACGGCGTAGTCGATCCGATATCCGGACAGCCCGAAGCCAAGGCTACGCCCGCGCGCATCGAAGCCGTCGCGGCATCGACCTATGGCTTGATCGTGTCGCGCGCGGCCATTCGGCCGGCAAACGCCATTTTCTGGGCATCGTCGCCGACGATGCTCGGCGCTGACCCCGGACACCTGTTGTACTTCGCCTTCAACTTGCCCTATCGCGATGTGATCGGCTGGCAGCGAGCCACTCTACCGGCCGGCGAATGGGTCACGATCGAGGATGGCATCGCCGGGACTTTCCGCACCGCCGTGTTCAAAGATGGCCGCCTCGATGCCGTGATGTATGCGGCGTCGTCACCAAAGTTGCCGACGACGGATTGGCTCCGTTCCCAGTTCAGCGGGGCGCAACAGTCGGGTGCGGCGCGGCGCGGACTGCTGGCAGGCCAGCCCACCGCGGGCGGCACGGACGAAGGACCGATCGTATGCGTGTGCTATCAGGTCGGCAGCCTGAAGATCGAGGCGGCCGCGCGCGACGGGTGCACGACCACCAAGGCGATCGGCGTGAAGCTCGGAGCAGGCACAAACTGCGGATCCTGTTTGCCTGAAATCAGTCGCCTCCTCGCTGGCAAGAGTGCGAGACCGGCGGTGGCGACATAGGCGCGCCCCCTCCTCAAACGGCTGTCGGGGCCACCTACCCGCGGCAGATCGATCGAATGCCGACTAACCGGCGCGCAATTTGGTAACCAACGATGGCTATGGTCGGACATGGATACGCGCATGGCCGGAGCTTCCTCCGGTCGCCGCGCACCCTGGGGGCTCGGCACGATGGCATCGCCAAAACTGATTATCCGCAAGGCGTTGGTTGACGTGGGCGGCAAGATGCGCCCGATCATTCAGGTCAAGGCTGTCGTTGACGCTGATCAGGCGGCCAAGCTCAACGACCTGTTCGGCGCCGAGGTTCTGTTCAAGCGAGCGGTGTATGCTCAAGGCTTCCCCGCCGGGACGCCCGTGCCGTCCCCCGGAATGGCACCAGCCCTCGGCGCGTTCCTGAAGAACGACGCCTGCCCCGAAATCACGGTCAAGACACTGCTCGCCGGCCAGAAACTGCAGACCAATTCGCTGTGGGACATCGTCGCGTTCGAATACATCGCCAAGCGGGC
>PEQZ01000088.1 GCA_002928395.1 Hyphomicrobium sp. | reverse complement strand
CGGCGAACCCGGCAAGTTGCCCGTATCGGATGATTTGGCTCACGTGCATCAGCTGCGAACAATGGCCCTTACCCTGTCGGGCTCATTTTCCGACGGGGACAGATTGATCTTGCCAGCCAAGGAATTCATTGTCGAACTCGACGCAGCCGAACGCGAACGAGTAAGGATCCGGCCCGCATCGGTCCGGTTGACGAGTTGCTGGTCCGCCGCGCCAACGCTATTCACCAATACGACGAGTATGATCCGGCCGCCGGCCGATACGCCCGGCAGCCTAGCGGCCTGGGGATTTGCTCGGAGGCTCCTGCGTGGGGTGCGCGGCATGCCAGAAGGTGCACCGTGCTTGCTCAGTGTTTCGGATGCTTCACGTAGGCCAAAGCCGCAACCAACCCACCGGCCACTGCCAAATCGCGCACGGTGGTCTCATGGCTGGCATTGGGCCAGCCCGACCTTTGCACCGCGCGCTCCGCGACGGCCATCGCTCCCCCACCGCCCAGCGCGCCGATGTCCGTCAAAAGCCGCGCGAGGCTGATGCGTCGCGCCTTGGCGAACGCCTCGACACGCACCCACGCTGCAATAAAACGCGCATCTCCGTCAGCTGGAAGTGGGGACTGAGGCGCCATGCGCGCGGCCGCCGCCTCGATCAAGGCACGGCGCCGGGCCTCCATGCGCAAAACCCGCGGACGTTCAAGATCGACGCCGATGCTGCCTTCTCGGGCGACGCCGATCAGCGCATGCCCGGCAACATGAGACAAACTGAAGTCGCCCCGGAACCCAGGAAGCGACGGCCGCCCCTCCATGGTACGGACGAACGGCACGCGACTGAGCTCGGCAGGCGCGCCACCGGACTCGGCATGGGCCTGCTCCACGACGAGCCGCAACGCGACATAGGTGGCGAGGCGTTCGCGGCGGACGCGAGACCGGCTGGCTTCATCCCCGAACATTGTTTGGACGCGGGCGCAATCGTCGTCCGAAAGCCGCGGCGCATCTTGCTCCATGGCCAATAGACCGTCCGCCGCCTCGACCAAGTCGACGTGCCACAGCTCGATGCCGACGTGGCCGATGTCCAAGATGCGACAAAGTCCGACCGATCGGCAGGCGTCGGCAAGACCGACGGGCCGGTCGTCGACACCGAGGCCGGCCAGTGGAGTTTTCAAGGAGCCCGTCAACGACCGGCACGCGAGCGACCATCTGTGCGGCTCTGGTCCCGAGGTGCCGGCACGGCGCTCAGCAGCTGCCTGCAGGCTTCGAGTTCGGCGACGACGGCGCTGATTCGGGCCTTTGCTTCAGCTGAAATCTGAATTCCGGATGGGCGGCCGGCCATCCGCGCGACGGGCTCGGCAGCCCGACCTCCCCGCTTGGCGGTGGGTACGACAACCGCTGCCGTTTCAGAATTGGAAGCCGGCCTGGCAACTGGCGCTTGCCCCTTCTTCTTTTTGCCGCCGTCAGCAGCCACGGGTTCGCGGCCCTCCTGCTTGACCTGCTCCACACCCTGTTCCCGCAAGATCTTCTGCACACCCTTGATCGTGTAGGCTTCGGCATGCAGCAGCGCGCGAATGCCCTTGAGCAACTCGAGATCCTCGGGCCGATAGTAGCGACGGCCGCCACCACGCTTCATCGGGCGGATCTGCGGGAACTTCACTTCCCAGAACCGCAGCACGTGCTTGGGGACACCCAGTTCGTCGGCCACTTCGGCGATGGTGCGAAACGCTTCAATGGATTTACTCATGTTCTACCGCCTTGCCTCCGATCAACGGAAAACGTCACAGCCGCGAACGCTCACGGTCTGGCGTCACTCTCGCGC
This sequence comes from Hyphomicrobium sp., assembly GCA_002928395.1. Lineage (GTDB taxonomy): Bacteria > Pseudomonadota > Alphaproteobacteria > Rhizobiales > Hyphomicrobiaceae > JAKAML01. Next base: position 8,291 of record PEQZ01000088.1, on the reverse strand, counting down.
TCAATCAGGTGCTCATTCTGCCGCCGACTTGCCACGCACCCGCGACAATCCAGCGTTGATGCGGTCCTTCATAATGTTCGACGGCCTGAACACCAGAACCCGCCGCGGCGTGATCGGGACTTCCTTGCCCGTCTTTGGGTTACGCCCGATGCGCTCGCCCTTTTGCCGGATGCCGAACGATCCAAAAGATGAAAGCTTGACCGGCTCCCCACCCGCAAGATGCGCGGAAATCTGGTCGAGCACGAGTTCAACGAGTTCCTGGGATTCGTTTCTCGGCAACCCCACTTTCCGCACGACCGCCTCTGCCAAGTCGGCACGCGTCAACGTTTTTCCACCCATAGCAGCAACCTCCCGCAGCACCCGCACTTTCTTCGGATGCTAACGGCGGCCTAACTGCCGGTCAATGCCAGACCCGCACAACCAACTGAAACTTCGACTAGAATTGTATAACAGTGAGAGGCGGATCAAACGCTGTTTACCATCGCACGAGTACTGCGCCCCACGTAAATCCACCGCCCATGGCTTCCATGAGGACCAATGATCCTTCCTTCACACGGTGTGCCTCGAAGGCCTGGTTGAGCGCCAGCGGGATCGATGCGGCTGAAGTGTTGCCGTGGCGATCGAGCGTAACCATGATCTTCTCCGGACCCACTCCGAGCTTTTTCGCGATCCCGTCAAGGATACGCTTGTTGGCCTGATGCGGCACATAGAGATCGATCTCGTCCGGTGTGTAGCCGGTTGTCACCAAGGTCTCTTCGATCACGCCGTAGATCTTCTGGACTGCATGACGGAACACTTCGCGCCCGTTCATGCGGAGATGACCGACAGTCTTGGTCGATCCCGGGCCGCCATCGACATAGAGGAGTTCCTCGTAGCGGCCATCGGAACGGATCGCAGTCGAGAGAATGCCGCGATCCTCGCGCGTTCCGTGCTGCGGCTGGGCTTCCAGGACAACCGCGCCCGCACCGTCGCCGAACAGCACGCACGTACCGCGGTCGGTCCAGTCCAGAATGCGCGAGAACGTTTCAGCGCCGACCACGATGGCACGCTTGAACTGGCCGGACTTGAGAAAGCTGTCGGCAATGGTCAGAGCGTAGACGAACCCCGAGCAGACAGCCTGGACGTCGAACGCCGCGCCCTTGGTGATTCCGAGCCCGTGCTGGATCTTCACGGCGGTCGCCGGAAACGTGCGATCCGGTGTCGCTGTCGCGCAGATCACGAGATCGATGTCGACGGGATCGATGCCGGCCCGTATCAACGCCTGCCTAGCCGCAGCAATCCCAAGATCGGAGGTCAACTCATCGTCGCCAGCGATGTGCCGCTGCGTGATGCCGGTGCGCTCGACAATCCATTCGTTGGTCGTATCGACGATCTTGGAGATATCGTCGTTCGTCATCACGCGTTTCGGCAGGTAGGCGCCGACGCCTCGGATGACGGATCTGTTGACTGCCACGCGTCCCCCTCTCACGGAAGTTTTGGTGGTATCGCTCTGTGAAGATCGCGCTTGTCGCGCAGTTTCGACCTGGTTTTCAATTGTAATTGATACTTGGCATTCGGACGCTCTCCGTGCGGACCACGCCCACCAGCCGAGACCACTCTTATTCCGGCGCTCAACTCTTGGCCACGTGCGCCTCAGTGTTGGCAATGGCCGCAAGCCTCAGCACTTCCTGAAAGACAGCCAGATCGCCGCTGAGCCGTTCGACGAGATTGCTTTCGGCCATGTCATAGGCGAGATCGATTGCGCTCGCGAAGCCAAGCGGGTCCGTGCTGCCGTGGCTTTTGACGGCGATACCGTTGAGCCCCAGAAAAGTGCCTCCGTTAACTCGCCTTGGGTCCATTTTTTCCTTGAGCGTCTTGAACCCACCGCTAGCGAGCACCGCACCGAGCTTCGTCATCCAAGTCTGGGTCATGGCATCCTTGAGGTACTGGCCGATTTGCCGGGCCGTGCCTTCGGCCGTCTTCAAGGCGATGTTGCCTGCAAACCCCTCGACCACCACCACATCGACGACGCCCTGGCCGATCTCGTGCCCCTCGACGAACCCGCGATAATCCAGCGGTAGCGCTGACGTGCTGCCCAGCGCGGAAACCTTGAGCAGCGCATGCGCCTCCCGGACCTCGTCCGCGCCCTTGATCTCCTCGACACCGACGTTGAGCAGCCCGACAGTCGGGCGCTCGACGTGGAACAACGCGCGCGCCATAGCCGCGCCCATCAGGGCGAAGTCTGTCAACTGGCGGGCACTCGCACCGATGTTGGCACCAACGTCGAGCACGATGCATTCGCTGCGGACGGTTGGCCACAGGGCCGCGATCGCCGGCCGTTCGATGCCCACCATCGGCCGCAGCACAAGCTTGGCCATCGCCATCAGAGCGCCCGTGTTTCCGGCTGATACGGCGGCATTTGCGTGACCATCTCGCACGGCCTCCAGCGCCAGCCACATGCTGGTGCCTTTGCCGCGCCTGAGCGCCTGGCTCGGCTTCTCGTCCATCGCGATGACGGTGTCGGTATGCTTGACTTGCGACCGCGACGCGAGGTTGCCGTGCTTGGCGAGTTCTGCCTTGATCCGGGTCTCGTCGCCGGTGAGGATGAAACTCAGGTTCGGATGGCGGACCAGGGAAATGGCCGCGCCCGCAACCACGACCTCGGGCCCGTGATCGCCGCCCATGGCATCGAGCGCTATAGTTCGCGGCGCTGGCATGGCTCGCTTCGCCCCTTGCTCTTGTCTTTTGGACCCGCCTGGAACTCAAACACCTGTCTGGCCCGGGATTCGGTGCGTTGGGCCTGCAGCGCGGGCGAAACATAGCGATTTGCCACCCTCTGACAAACGGATTCTCGTGGCAGGCAGTACCCGGCAACCTTTGCGCACGACGCGAGACCCAACCACACGCAGGAACGGCACAGGCTGGCGCCCCACTGTGTAACGACCGGCGCCCCGGTCACAGTTTGTCCTTGAGCTTCGACAAAACCGCGAACGGGCTCGGCTCCTTGTCCTCGGGCTTGTCGTCGGACCAGACGAAGTCCGCCCCGTCCTTTCGCGGATAGGGATCGATCGACGCCGCAACGAGTTCATAGACGACCCGTCCGATTTCAATGCGGCCGTCGACCAGAGGCTCAATATCCGGCTCCGACAGAATCTCGCGCTCGCTGTCGGTTTCGGCCGGAATCTCGGCAGCCGGCCAGAATGATACATCCAGCGCCTCGTCGAGCGTCGCCGCCACCGGCTCGATCGTCACCACGCACGCCTGTGTCATGGCCGCTGTCATCTTGCCATGGCACCGGTAGCGCCCGCCGCTCAACGGCTTCACCTCGTAGCGGACATCGAGCCGCGAGCAACCGAGGATGCCGAGCGCTGCGGCCAGAGACGCGCACTCATCGAGCGTGGCAGTGCGCACAAAGTTGCGCCCGCCTTCGGGGATATCGGTTTTGATATGGACCCAATCGAGAATGGTCGTGCCTACCCCCACCTTTGTCATGCAGAAACCTTCTGGAATGTGATGCGTCCGGCCAATACGACTTCGGACGTGATACCGGCCAGCTCGCGCGAGGTGTTGCGGACGTAGCGCGCCACTGTCTGGGCCCGCCGGGCGTCGACTTCCGCGGTTGTGGCCTCGGTGTTGTCACAGGATGCGCCGAAGGTCAGGCGCTGAATGGCGGCCGCCAGCGCGTCAGGCGCGGCGTCGGCGGCCAAGGCGGCCCGGAAAGCTTCTGCACGGGCATAGACCCCAGCCGCCGCGCTTTTCACCTTCTTCGGTACAGTCAGGTCCCCGACACCCATCTCGCGCATAGAATCGTCCATATCCGCAACAAAAGCTTCAATTGTCTCACGTGACAGGCGCTGCCCCGCCGTGCCTTCGACACGCAACCGCTCGAGCACGAGCACCAGATGGAGTGCTACCATCTCGTAGCGGCCTTCTGGCGTGTCGGGCACGCCCCAGTCTCGATAAAACAAGGGCTCGCGTGCCCGTGCCACGACGACGCCATAAAGTTCCGATGCCGTCTCCCGGCGGGCGGCGCGTTCCTTCAACCACGTCAGCATGGCCAGACGACCTGGTCCGATAGGGTGTTGCCGCGCGATGGCTGACCGCAACTGTCGTACTGCATCATCAGGTGAAGTCCGGGGGGCGGTTGCATTGTGACTGGCGCCGGGCTATTCGGTTTTGAGGACAAATGCGAGCGATTCTCGGGAGCTTCAATACTATGCGCCGAGCAGATCCAACACGCCAGAGCCCTGTGGCTCATGCGAAGTCCGGCTGCGATTCGGTGGCTTGGGCCGCGGTTGCCGTCATCGCAGGCGGGCTTCTGATTTCAGGCTGTGCCGAGCAGATCACGAAGCACGGCCATCACTTCAACGAGAACGACTTGCAGTCCGTGCAGCCCGGCATGAGCCAGGAGCAGGTGAGGATGAGCTTGGGCTCACCGGCGACGACCGCAACGGTCGCGTCCGGCAACGCATTTTACTATATTTCCAGCACCATGAAACAATCGTCTTTCTTCACGCCCGTCGAAACCGACAGGCAGGTGGTGGCGGTTTATTTTTCGCCGGTCGGCTCGGTTGAGCGGGTTGCGAACTACGGTCTGAAGGACGGCAAGGTGTTCGACCTTATCAAGCGGACGACGCCCGCCCCCGGTACTCAAGAGGACGGATTGCTGAAGCAGCTATTCCGCAACCTCGGCAGGAAGCAGAACATCTTCGGCGACGGGTGAGCGAGACCGCTTCAGCTGACGGTGGCGGCTAGACGGTCTGGTCGAACGTGTTAGACAGCGTGCCGATGCCGTCGATCGAGATCTCGATGCGGTTCGACGCCTCCTTCATGACGCCGACGCCGACCGACGTGCCGCAGCAGATGACGTCGCCTGGCTCAAGTGTCATGTCCTGTGAGATGCGGGCCACGATCTCGGCTGGCGGGTAGAACATGTCAGCGAGGGGATAGTTCTGGCGCTCGGCGCCGTTGAGCACCGTGCGGACGGAGGATTGAAGCGGATCTATTCCGGTTACGATCGCGGGGCCGAAAACACCAAAGGTATCGAAACTCTTGGCGCGGACCCACTGCGCGAAGCTCCCGTTCTCGGAAATGATATCGGCGGCGGTGACGTCGTTGGTGCACGTGTAGCCGAAGATTGCCGCTGTGGCTTCGGCCGCATTGCCGGTCGAGATACGTTTGCCGACCACGATCGCGAGTTCGCCCTCGTAGACGATTTTGCCGGCATAGGCGGCAGGACGGCGGATGGCCTCGCCATGAGCCAGGTAGGAGTTCGGCGCTTTCAAGAAATAAAGCGGGTGATCGGGCTTGGTCGTGCCCAGCTTGGCGGCGAGCTGGCCGTAATTGTTCCAGAGAGCGATCATCTTGGAGGGCTGGCAGGGCGTGAGCAGCCTGACGCTGGCCAGGTCGACGTGCTCCCCGGTGGGTCCGTGCTCGCCGAACATATCGCCGGAATGGACGGCGATGGCCGGACCGTCGAGCGTGCCGAAGCCGATGTGTCCGCCGCGATCGGCATTGCGCGCGAACCGAACCCAATGTGCCATCTTAGATCCCCCCGGAATGCCGCACGATATTCAGGATCCATCTGATCGCGCGTTGCGGACCGCAAAGTGGCAGCTTCTGCCGTCGAATTCCAGCGGAACGTCGAGTAGATATCTATCAGCCTGCCGCCACGACCGGTGCAGGCGCCAATTGGACATTCATCGCCTTGAACCGATCGAAGATCGTGGTCCGGAGTTCGGTCGAAACGCCGAGGCCGCGGTTGATGTCGCCGACGTGAACGCGGAGCGTGAAGTTCAGCTCTGACGCATTGAACCCGTCGAACGAGATCAACGGTTTCGGAACCGACAGCACTGTCGGGTGGTCCTTGGCGACCTCCTCCAGAACAGCGCAGATCGCCTTAGGATCAGCGGTGATGGCGGTTGACACCTTGATGACGAGACGGCCGATGGAATTGCGATGGGTCCAGTTCAGCACGCGGCCAGTGATCAATTCCGAATTGGGAACGATGAGCGACGCCTTGTCGAACGTCTCGATCTCCGTCGAGCGGACGGAGATGCTTTTCACGTTGCCCTGCTCGCCGCCGACCACGATCCAATCGCCGACCTTGATCGGACGCTCGATGAGGAGAATGAGGCCGGACACGAAATTGTTGACGATGGACTGCAAGCCAAAGCCGATGCCGACCGAAAGTGCGCCGGCAACGATCGCCAGGTTGGTGACGTCGAGACCCGCATACGAGATGGCGACGAGCGCCGCGAAGATGGTGCCGGCATAGCCAACGGCCGTGTCGATGGAATGCGCGACCCCGGCGTCGACGCGCGGCTGCAGCAGAACGGCGTCGCGCAGCCAGCGTTGCAGCAGCCGCGTGAGAAACAGCAGCACCGTGAAAAGCACAATGCCGATCAGAATGCGCGCAAGCGAGATCTTGAAGTGGCCGACCTCGAAGCCGAACAGTGCGGCCTTCACCCAGTCGCGGATGTCGGCCGACGAGAACCCCCACTGCAACAGCAGGATGGGCAGCGCAAGAATGGCGAGAGAGAGGGTGAGTGCCGCTTCCGTCAGCCAAGCGAGCTGCTGGCGTCGAGGACCATCGAGGCCGAAGCGGACCTCGAGCATCCGGCCGACAGGGTGGCTGGCCTCGCCCGGATCGCGGGTGAAGGCGCGGATGGCCAAGAACAGGAGTGTGGCGACAAGTGCCACGACGCCTGTCATCACGATCTGTTGGGCAGCGAAGCGGGCGAGTGCAACGTAACCGAGGACGGCGGCCAAGATGATGCCGGCGGCGGCGAGCCACAACGGGATCTTGAGCCAGCGCGGCGTCTCGCGCGAGGTTTCGAATTCTGCGGCGGCGCCCGCACGCTCGAAGGGTGCGAGCAAAATGCCGATCAACAGCCCGGTGAAGGCGAGGCTCGCCACCAGCGACTGGACCACGCTGATCGATAACGGCAGATACAGCACGCGACTGAGCGACGTGATCGCGAGATCGGCGGAATAAATGGCCGCCATCGCCTGCAACAGCAGGCTGATACGGGAGGCCGATCGATCGGAAAGATCGACAAGGCGGCGCTGCGGCTCGACCGGTGCCAGCACGGTGGCGATGAGTGATGCTACGAACGCGAACATGAGCACGGCGCGAAGGATGGCCTCGGCGATGCGCGCACTCGGATAGTAGAGAAGGTTCATGGCGTCGAGACCGGTGTAGACCATCAGCGCCGCTGCGATGGCCGGAAGCGCACGAACGGGGGCAACCCAAGAGGCGAACGCTGCGCGCTCGAAAAACGACAAGGCACGCGCGCCGTTCATGTGTCCGGTCCAGCGCCACACGAGGGTGCGTCCGCCGAAGTACGTGAAGAGGGCGGCGACCAGCAGTGCGAGCACTTCCGGGCCGCGCTTCCAGGCGGAGTTCAACCAGTCGCCGCCGATGTACCCGACGAGGCGGGAAACCTGGGGGGTGTCCTTGACGACATCCATCCACAGCCCAGGGAACAGCGGGCTCGACCGCCGCTCCATAAGGCTGCGGGTGAAAATCTGCAGACGAAGATCGGTAATGCGGTCGATCGTCTGCCGGGCACGGACCCAGGTGACTTCGAGCGTTTTGATCGCGCCGTCGAGGGCGGCGGCCTCGCTGGACAAGCGCGCCCGTTCGGCCGTGATCGCGGCGGCTTCAGGTGATTGGTCTTTGGCAGGAGGAGGTCCGAGTTTTTCGATCTGCCCCCGAAGATCGGCCAAGCGCGGACGGAGATCATCGGCGACCTCGGTCGACCTGGCGATGACGATCTCGACATCGTTCCGGAGCTTACCGATGTCGTCGTCGAGATCCCGCATCCGCGACAGTGACTTCTCGGCGCCCTCGATAGTCGAGGTGAGGCGCGCAATGGCATCGCTCACGTCGGGTGCAAGGACCACCACGGGCGCGGGTGCGGGTGCGGGTGCGGGGGCCGGCGGGGTTGCGGTTGCGGGCGGCGCGGGCTGAGTTGGGGCCGCCGGGTTGGTGGTTGAGGCCTCGGGCTGAGCGGACGGTTGCTGGGAACCCGGTTGCTGAGCGAAACTCGGACCGATCGACAGCGCCAGCATGAGCATCAGAGCGATAGCGAAATGCGACCGTTCGAACGGCCAGCAACCGGGGCGCGTCGCAGTGTTCCAAGGCATGTCTGTTTCCCCTCAAGGTGTCGCGAGGCCACCCGCGAGCCGTCGTTCTTCTGACGCACCCACATACCGCGCGGGGACCTGCCAAGTCATGTGTCCATTTTGTGTCCAATACCCAAGCATGCCAGCAAATTAATGAAATAACTCTCGGACTTTGCGCAAAC
>PEQZ01000087.1 GCA_002928395.1 Hyphomicrobium sp. | reverse complement strand
TAGCCCTCTGGCTCAAAATCATCGCGGCATTCAGCGCTTGTTAGGACATCCGGTCTAGGTTCGGAAGCTGGACGACGATCAGGGCGTTGCGCGGGGAGTGCGCGCTCATTCGAAGAGCGGACAGCGATCTCGTGACCACCGGTACGCAGCGACCTATTGGGGCCCGATTGGAGACGCCCGCAGATGTGGTAACCCCGCTGGGCGGATTTTATGCCGCGAGCGCTGCTCAACCCGCTCCGGACGTGCCGCGTTCGACCATCGATCCGCTGACCGAGTCCGATAGCCTCGATCTGATCGGCATCTTGTCGGCGATCGAGGAGACAGCCTACATCTGGGATATCGTGTCCGATCGCATCGATTGGGAGAGCAACGCGCCGCAGGTGCTGGCAGTCCCGTCGATCGACGAGATTTCAATGGGTGCCGGATTCCAGCTGCTCATTGCAGCGGAACATCTTTCGCGGCGCACGGTCGCGATGTTCGGGCAGGGTGCGGCATCGGACGCCCAGCGGGGCATACCCTATCGCGTCCAGTATCAGTTCATGCCGCTTGGCCGGCGCAGTAACAAGAGCGTCTGGATCGAGGACCACGGCCGCTGGTGGCCTGATCAACAAGGACAGCCCGCACGTGCTCGCGGCGTCATCCGGATCATCAACGATCGCTATTGGGAGGAGCAACGGCTTCTCTATCGCAACGACCATGATGAACTGACCGGACAACTCAATCGGATCCGACTGACCGAAGCCCTGGGCGCGGTGCTGGTCCGGGCGGAAAGAACGCAACAACCGTCTGCGTTCCTGATCGCGGCCGTCAACAACCTCGCCGTCATCAACGAGTCGTTCGGCTACGATGTCGGTGACGAGGTGATCTCGGCGACGGCGCGCGTCATCAAGGCGAAACTTCGGGGCGGCGACACGGTGGGCCGCTACTCGTCGAACAAGTTCGGGATCATACTGAACGAGTGCGGTCCGGGCGCAATGCGGATCGCAGCAGAGCGCTTCATGAAAGCCGTTCGCGACACCTCCATTCGTTCATCGGCTTGCCAGCTTTCGGCCACACTCTCGATCGGTGGCGTTGTCATACCGGACCAGGCCGGGACCATTCATCAGGTGGTTGGGCATGCACTTCAGGCGCTCGACAAAGCCAAGTACAAGCGCTTCGATTGCTTCATGGCTTACGAGCCGAGCCCGCTGCGTGAGACGGCGCGACAGCGCAACATCTCGATTGCCGACGACGTGATCTCGGCGCTGGACGAGAATCGGATGCGGTTGGTGCTGCAGCCGATGGTGCGCGCCCACGACCATACACCTGCGATCTTCGAATGCCTGCTGCGCATGGAGCAGCCCGATGGAACTCTGGTCTCGGCCGGAGATTTCATCGCGGTCGCCGAGCAACTGGGACTGTCGCGGCTCATCGACCGCCGGACGCTCGAGCTAGCCATCGGCCTGCTGCGCGCGAACCCGAGCATCAATCTGTCACTCAACATTTCGAGTCTGACCTCGTCAGATCATCAGTGGATGGTCGCGTTACACCGTCTGTCGGGCGGCGACCGGCGTTTGACCGAACGGCTCACGATCGAGATCACCGAGACCGCGGCTATTCACGATCTCGATCAGTCGATCGCCTTCGTCGACCTGCTGAAGGAACTCGGCTGCCGCGTCGCCATCGACGACTTCGGTGCCGGTTACACCTCGTTCAGGAACTTGAAGTTGCTCAATGTCGACATGGTCAAGATCGACGGCGCGTTCGTGAAGGACATCTGCCGTGACACCAGCGATCAGGTGTTCATCAAGACCATGGTCGAGCTAGCGGCTTCGTTCGGGTTGGAGACCGTGGCGGAGTGGGTCGGCGACGCAGAGACCGCGGACCTTCTGACCAAGGCCGGAATAACCTACCTGCAAGGCTTCCATTTCGGGATGCCGTTCGAGGTCAGCGCGCTCGGATCGACCCGCTACGGCTGAGAGCCGTCAACTGCGATCGCGGGCAAGCTTTTCGATCTTCTGCTGCATCGTCGCCAGCTGCGACTTGAGTTCTGCCAAATCGTCCCGCACCGGCTCATTGGAAGCGCGGGCCTGCACGACCTGTTTCGCCGCAGCGATCCGGACCGCCTGTACGTCGGGAGCCAATCCAATCGCGTCGTTGGATGTCGCAGCGTTGGCGGCGTTAACCGAGTCGGCCGCCCGCTTCATGCTCGCTTGCACGGCCGAGAAGGGGCTCCACATCGCCATGGCCTGCTCGAACATGGTCATGTTCTTGCGCGCCTGCTCTTGGTAGAATTCGAAAGCAGAACCCGGATTGATGATGGCCTGGGAGAAATGGGTGCGGAACTTCTCCTGCTCCTTGACGAGGTTCTCGAGACTGAACTGAAGATATCCCGGAACGACGCGGCCGATCTGATCGTCGTAGAATCGGATGAGCTGGCGCAAAAACGGGATCGGCAACATTGTCTGGCCGCCCTGGCGGTTCTCCTGCTCGACGATGATCTGGGTGAGAACCGCATGCGTGAGATCGTCGCCGGTTTTGGCGTCGTAAACCACGAAATCCCGATCTGAACGCACCATCACCGCTAGATCCTCCAGCGTGACGTAGGTGCTTGTTTCCGTGTTGTAAAGTCGCCGATTGGCGTACTTCTTGACGACAACCGCTTCTTTTTTCTCAGCGGGAACATCGGTGTGTTTCAGCATTTCGAGAACCGCTCGTTTCCACTCGTGTTGCAGTGCGACATGTTAGCATGGCAGATGCCGGTTAAGCCAGCCGTTTTGCAGCCTTTTTCGATTCCATGCTTTCGGAGCCAAGCGACGTCCGTCGAATTGCCGCTCGAGAATCGCACGACTATCGTTGTGCCGTCGACGAGAAGTCCTTAATCCAGATCAATGTGAATTCCTCCCCCTCATCCAAGCAACCAGACTTGAACCCCGCGAAGGAGCGCAACGAATGAGCCTCGACAACACGACGATCGTCATCGCCAGTGCCGCACGCACGCCAGTCGGTTCGTTCAACGGCGGTCTGGCTACCGTGCCGGCGCACGAATTGGGCAAGGTTGTGATCAAGGCGGCGATGGAGCGCGCAAAAGTTCAGCCGGGCGACGTATCCGAAGTGATCCTCGGCCAGATCCTGACAGCTGGCCACGGCCAGAACCCGGCACGTCAGGCATCGATCGCGGCAGGCCTCCCGGTCGACACACCAGCGTGGGGCATGAACCAGATTTGCGGCTCGGGCCTTCGCGCCGTCGCCCTTGGCATGCAGCAGATCCAGACCGGCTCATCGTCGATCGTGATCGCGGGCGGCCAGGAAAGCATGAGCCTCTCGATGCATGCCTCGCACATGCGCGACGGCACCAAGATGGGCGACGTGAAAATCGTCGACACGATGATCAGAGATGGCCTGTGGGACGCCTTCAACAACTACCACATGGGCACCACGGCCGAAAACGTCGCGCGCCAGTGGCAGATCACACGCGATGAGCAGGACCGCTTCGCGGTGGCCTCGCAGAACAAAGCCGAGGCCGCCAAAAAGGCCGGCAAGTTCAAGGACGAGATCGTTGCCGTCACCATCAAGGGGCGCAAGGGCGATACCATCTTCGATCATGACGAGTATATCAAGGAAGGCGTGACGCTGGACGGGATCGCCAAACTGCGGCCGGCGTTCGATCCGAAGGACGGCACGGTGACGGCCGCAAACGCATCCGGGATCAACGATGGCGCAGCTGTCGTATTGATGATGACAGCGGCAGAAGCCAAGCGCCGTGGTCTCGAGCCGTTGGCGCGGATCGTGTCGTGGGCACATGCCGGCGTCGATCCGTCGATTATGGGTACGGGGCCGATTCCCGCTTCCAAAAAGGCGCTCGAGAAGGCGGGCTGGAAGATCGGTGACCTCGATCTCATCGAAGCCAACGAAGCTTTCGCGGCACAAGCCTGCGCGGTGAACAAGGGCCTCGGCTGGGACACCTCGAAGGTGAACGTCAACGGCGGCGCCATTGCCATCGGCCATCCGATTGGCGCTTCGGGCGCGCGCGTCCTCAACACGCTGCTATTCGAGATGAAGCGCCGTGACGCCAAGAAGGGCTTGGCTACGCTGTGCATCGGCGGGGGCATGGGTGTCGCTCTCTGCGTTGCCCGCGACTGAACGTCCTGAGATCTTGGGCCCGGCCGCATGGCGCAACGACGCCCGGCCGGGCTCGCGATGACGATGCTCACCCCACAAATCGAAACAACAATCTTAGTTCTGGGAGGACTACCATGGCACGAGTTGCCCTTGTCACCGGAGGCACGCGCGGCATAGGCCACGCAATCTCCGTCGCACTCAAGAACAACGGCTATCGCGTCGCGGCGAGTTACGCCGGCAACGACGCCGCAGCACAGAAGTTCCAGGCCGAAACCGGCATCCCGGTCTACAGATTCGACGTGGGAAGCTACGAGGCCTCGGAAGTGGCGATCGCGCAGATCACAAAGGACGTCGGACCCGTCGACGTGCTGGTGAACAACGCCGGCATCACCCGCGACGGCATGTTCCACAAGATGACCAAGCAGCAGTGGGATGAAGTGATCGGCACCAACCTCAATGGCCTGTTCAATGTCACCCGCCATGTCTGGGAGGGGATGCGCGCCCGCAAGTTTGGCCGCGTCATCAACATCTCATCGATCAACGGCCAGAAGGGGCAGATGGGCCAAGTGAACTACTCCGCCGCCAAGGCCGGAGACGTGGGCTTCACCAAGGCACTCGCGCAGGAAGGCGCCCGCGCCGGCATCACAGTCAACGCGATCTGTCCGGGCTATATCGCGACCGAAATGGTGAAGGCCGTGCCGCAGGACGTGATGGAAAAGAGCATCCTACCGCAGATCCCGGTGGGCCGCCTCGGCGAGCCGGAGGAGATCGCGCGTTGCGTGGTGTTCCTCGCCTCCGACGACGCCGGCTTCATCACCGGCTCGACGTTGACGGCCAACGGCGGCCAGTACCTCACGGGCTGAGATGCATCGTTTCGCGCAGTCGGGCTGCCGCAGATGACGACGCCGACACACCAGTTGACCGCGACGGGCTCTGGCCTCGTCGCGGTTTTGCTTTGGTCCTCGCTCGCCACCGTCACGGCGTCGGTGGCGGCCATCCCACCGTTCCAGCTGGTTGCGATGTCTTTTGCGCTCTCGACCATGGCTGGGTTGGGCTGGGCTAAGGTGACCGGCGAGCGGTTGGCAGAACTGCGCTTGGTGCCGCCGGGCTATTGGATGCTCGGCCTTTACGGCCTGTTCGGCTATCACGCGGCATACTTTTTTGCGTTACAGAACGCGCCGGCCGTCGAAGCGAACTTGATCAACTATCTCTGGCCGCTGCTGATCGTGGCGTTCTCAGCCTTTCTGCCGATATCGTCCGGCGGCCGGCCGTTGCGATGGTGGCATGTGGCCGGCGCGATGCTCGGGTTTTCGGGTTCCGCGTTGCTGCTGGCCGGGAATGCGCAAACGCCCGTGGCGACGGCAACCGCAAGCCATGCGGCCGGATACGTCGCAGCGCTCGCGGCGGCGGTGATATGGGCCAGCTATTCGGTGGCGTCGCGGCTCTTTGCGGAGGTGCCGAGCGTAGCGGTGATGGGAACCTCGGCCGCGACCGCGATGTTGGCACTCGTCGTGAGCCTGGCGAGCGAGACCTGGGTCTGGCCATCGGGCGCGGCGCAATGGCTGGCGATCCTGTTCCAAGGGCTGGGACCCGTTGGCCTCGCCTTTTATCTCTGGGACAGCGCCATGAAGCGGGGACACCTGCGGTTCGTCGGCATCGCCTCCTACGCGACGCCGTTGCTGTCGACACTGCTGTTGGTTGCTTCTGGCATCGCCGAGGCCTCCCCCTTGTTGTGGTTAGCGGCCGTACTGGTGGCGGCGGGTGCCGCATTTTGCGGCGGCGACGTCATGACCGAGCATGACGAGAACTAACGGCCGAGCGGCCGAGCCGATCGTCGCAAACCGCGAGCCCGATCGACGTTTCTGCTTTGTCGACCGCGCCGCCATCCAATGTCGGATGCGCATTGAAATCAACGTTCAAAGGCATTTCACGCCCTCTATGCCGTGCTCCTAGTGTGGCTCATCCGGGACTGAAAGCTGGAACTTGACCAAGGAAAACCGCCATGAAAATGCGCCGATCCGTGATTTCGCTCGCGACCGCTGCTCTCATTCTTGCCGCTGCACCAGCAAATGCCATGAATTGCGGTGTCGTACTTGATGAGATCACAAAAGCCATTGCCGGACACTTGACGATGGCGCCGGAGAAAAAGGCCGCCATGCTGCGTATGGCCATGTCGACTTACGATGCCTGCGCAGCCGGCAATACGGGCAGCGCGGAACAGACGCGCGATCTGCTGATGAAGCAGCTCAGGGAGTCGCTTGGCACCCCGCGCTGAACATAGCGCCGCCCTATCGGACCTGGCTTGGCGTTGCGGCCGCGTCGGTTAACGTGGCCGCCGTCTCGGCGCGCGTATGTCGGGATCAATCAAGAAAAAATGTCTGGCATGACAGCATGATCATGCTCCACTAGACTGGTACATCAGCTGTCACGAAAACTCGACTAGGTGCCGATGGAAATTCACCAGATCCGATACTTCCTCGCAGTCGCGCGAGAGAAGCATTTCAGTCGTGCCGCCGCCGCCTGCAATGTCACGCAGCCCGCACTGACGCGGGCCATCCAGAAGCTAGAAGAGGAGATGGGCGGACTGCTGTTCGACCGGCGGCCTGGAAAGATCGAGCTCACCGAGCTTGGCCGGACGCTGTGGCCGCGGCTCGAGTCTGCGCTCAACGAAGTGCGCGAAGCTCGCAGCGATGCCAAGTCCCTGCTTGCAACCAAAAAGCGGCGGATACGCCTCGGCTTGACCTGCACCATCGGGCCGACCGGATTGATCACGTTGATCGAGGAACTCAACGCCAAGATCCCCAACCTCGAGATCGCGATACGGGAAGGGACGGCCAAGGCCGTCGCGCAGATGCTCGTGGAAGACGAAGTCGATGCTTTGGTTGCTTGCCTGCCAAGCTATCCTGACGGCTTCAACAAATTGCCCCTTTATCGCGAAATGTTCGTTGTCGCGCTGCCACCAGGGCATGCGCTGCTTTCACGAGACGAGGTAAAGGTCCAGGATCTCGAAGGCGAAAACTATATCGACCGCCTGCATTGCGAATTTGACGAGCACTTTGCCGCACAACACGGTGAATGGCCGATCGAGCTCAATCTAAGGTTTGCGAGCGAACGCGAGGACTGGATTCAGGCCATGATTGTGGCAGGACTTGGCTGCGCAATCGTTCCGAAGCATCACCCGCTCTTGCCGCAGATCCAAACTCGGCCGCTCGTCAATCCAACGACCCACCGCGATGTTTCGCTCATAACGGCCGATGGCCGAGCCAATTCTGCTCCCATCGAAGAACTGAAGGAGATCGCGCGATCCTTCAAATGGAACCAGGCCGTTCTTTAGAATCCGCGACCTGCCTCCAGTGACGTCCACTGGTTGTGCCGATAGTGACCTCAGTGCATTCGCACCAATAAAAAAGGGCGGGCGCCGCAGACCGAACTGCGACGCCCTTACTTTCCAATTTGTGACTTCGGAAAAAGAACCCTTCAGCTGCGTACCCCCTTGCGCACGAAGCGCGGGAATTCGTCTCCGGTGTCCGTTGCCTGGCCCGGCCGCTCGGAGCGAATCTCGCCAGATTGCTGGCGGCTCTCGTCCAGGCTCCACCAACGATCCCCTGCTCCGCCAGCCGCAGTCGCCGGCCTGGCCTGCGCTTGGTTGGGCTGAAGCCGAGCGGCGGACATTTGCTGCGTCACGGGTTGGGCGGCTGGCTGAGGCGGTGCCCCACCCGTCGACTGACGACGGTCAGAACCCGAAGCACCTGCAAACCACGCCTCGATCAGGTCGAGTTCGTCGGACGAGAGGTTGAGACCCTGGCTGCGGCAGCGCGCAACGACGAAGTTTCGGAAGCGGCTCGAGAACAGCACCGCCGATGCGCCTTGCTCGAACCACGGATCGGACTCGCTGACGACTTCCAGAACAAAGCGGACGTCGTCTCGGCGAATATCGAGCCCGAGTTCCTGCGCTCGGCCAGAGATGTTTGCCAGCGTCTGTGCGCCAGTCAGGCCGTTGGCGTTGATTTCCTTGGCCATAGCATCGAACAATGCGCGGTACTCTGGCGGAGACAGCGGCGGGGCCTGGCAGGCCTCGTGGATGCGCGCGATCGACTGCTGGATGGCATTCGCACTGTCGGACGCCCGAGCAGTCGAAGTCGCGACCTGCTGGACCTGTTGTGGTTGCAGCTGTTGCTGTTGTGGTTGCGGCTGGGCTTGGCGTTCGAGACTGGCCTGCTGGAGCACCGGCGAATACAGTCCGTCCAAAGCTCCGCCGGTGTTGGATTGCCGGGGCGAAATGGGTTGCGCGGACGCGGGCACCAGCGAGCCTGTGGGTGTCACGCCCGCATCCCTCACCAGCCCGGATAGGGCTGGATGCGGCTGTGGGACAAAGCGGCTCGCGGCCGGCTGATGCGCCAATGGCTGAGTTGCTTGCTGGCGATCCGGTGCGACGGATTGTTGAGCGGCCGGCTGCAAAACTGGCGCCGAAACCGCTGACCGTGGTTGCTGCGACGAAGCGATATCGCTGCGGGAATCGCCATTGTGAAACTGTGCCGATACCGGCGCCGGCGCCTGTGCAGCAGGCTGCGATGGCGCAGCGGGGGCCAGCGCAATAGGCTCGGCTGCAGCTCTGAGGCTCGCGTCGAACACATAGTAGGGCGGCTCACCCGATAGCCGCAGCTCGCCAGGGAGTGCCCGCGCCAGCAGTTCCCGGAAGCCACCCGCTCCACCCCAGCCGCTGCCTACCGTCTTGTCGTGCCCTAGTGTGCGAACCAGGCGATCGGCGAGAGCCTCGAGCGGCACAGGCTGACCGGCCTGCCGCACGAGCGCGGCGACCTCGTTGATCAGATCGCGGCGCAGCACCTCCATCTGGGTGATGCTCGGCACGCGATCTTGGGTGGCGACGTTGTTGGGCTCGGCTTCGGCCGCGGTCGTGCCATCGAGCAGCAACGAGATCAGATCCGCTTCGCGCACCTCGCCATCGCTGATCGAGGTATAGGGGGCAGCCGTGTGATCGTTGGCGAAGATCACGGTGCGCCGGGCATGTGCCCTGAGCCGGTGCAGAACCGGCGTGAAGTCGGCGTCTCCCGAAAGGATGATGAACTCGTCGAAGTAGGTGTCGTGGCCGAGCAGATCGCGAACGTCCATGACCATGCGGATGTCGGACGAATTCTTGAGCTGAGCCGTCAATGGCGGGCAGTCGATGACCTCGAACCCCGACCTTAGGAAGTGATGGCGCACGAACGGAAACGAGTTCATGTCCGTCGAATTGTCATTGTTGTTTCGGCGGGGAACGGGATTGCCGTAGCAGCGGTTCATGACGATGCGCCGCTGCATTGTCGGCGACACGCCATTGGTCGGCGTGATCAACCGTCCTGTCTCTAGTTCCCTCAGCCACAGCCCTGCGTCCTTGGCAAAACGCTTGGCGGCTTCCTCGCTCTTCCTGCGTAGCGACAGGTAGATGTTGTCGTAATCGACGAAAATCGTCGTCAAAATTGGACCAGAAGACTCTCGCCTCATGACCGGCAACCCCCGTTGGCCGAAACCTCGAATTTAGAGACCACATTCAAGTGAGTCGCAGCGGGGTAGCAAGCGCAGGAGGGCTGCAATGGTCAAGATTCGGGGGGTTTTCCGGTCTATTCTGCGGCGCCTTCCACACCGCGGCGCCCACGAAGCTGGGGAAAAATAGAATTATCGCGCGAAGTTGAGTTGCAAGAGCCGAATCATAACCTTCGCGGCGACCATCCGCTGGCCGCAATCTCGAAACCCGAGAACGCGAATCCTGGCGCAACGGTACAACCGACGAGGGTCCAGTCTCCGAGGCTTTCTGCTTGTTGCCACTGACCAGCTCTGACGACCGCTTGCGGACGCTCGCCGGAAACGAGATTGCAGCCGAGCACGATCGACGTCCCCTCTTCTGCGCCATCGCCGGCCACGGAAAGACGCAGAGACGCGCCCGCATACCAGTGCCAGACTTCGGCGGCATCCACCCGGTGCCAGCGCGACACCACGCCGGCGGGTAGCAGGAAGTAGATGGCGGTCGACGCGGAGCGTCGCACTTCAGGTGACGCGGAGCGTCGCACTTCAGGTGACGCGGAGCG
>PEQZ01000086.1 GCA_002928395.1 Hyphomicrobium sp. | reverse complement strand
TGCTCGAAAGCTGCGGCACGCGCGGCCGCGCGCCCTACGACGTGGTGCTGACCCACGGCTTCGTGCTCGACGAGAAGGGGCAGAAGATGTCGAAGTCGCTCGGCAACGTGGTGGCGCCGCAGGACGTGATGGCCAAGTCCGGCGCGGACATCCTGCGGCTGTGGGTGGCCGCGTCCGACTATTCCGACGATCTCCGCATCGGGCCGGAGATCCTGAAGACGTTCAGCGAGACCTATCGCAAGTTGCGCAACACGCTGCGCTGGATGCTCGGCGCGCTGGCGCATTTCGATGCCAAGGTCGACACGGTCGCGGCCGAGGACATGCCGGAACTCGAGCGGCTGATGCTGCACGCACTCGCGAGCCTCGATGCCGAGGTGCGCGAGGCCTATGCGAGCTATGAATACCGCAAGGTCGTATCGCTGTTGTCGCAGTTCATGAACACGGAACTCTCCGCGTTCTATTTCGACATCCGCAAGGACGCACTCTACTGCGAAGCGCCATCGAGCGCGAAGCGCAAGGCCGCGCTGACCGTCATCGATCATATCTTCCGCTGCGTGACGACATGGCTCGCGCCGATCATGTCGTTCACGGCGGAGGAGGCCTGGTTGCAGCGCTATCCCGATGCCGTGTCGGTGCACCTGGCAACGTTTCCAGCCGTCGGTGACACGTGGATCGATGTGGATCTCGAGCGGAAGTGGGAAAGAATTCGCGCGGTCCGCTCCGTGGTCACTGGCGCGCTGGAGATCGACCGCGCGGCCAAACGCATCGGGTCGAGCCTCGAAGCCGCGCCGATCGTCCACATCACCGATGCTGCCTTGCTCGGTGCGCTCGAGGGCGTCGATCTCGCGGAGGTGTGCATTACGTCTGCCATCACCATCGTCACAACGATGCCGCCCGCCGACGCCTTCACGCTCTCCGATGTGCCGGGCGTCGGCGTGGTGTTCCGCGCCGCACCCGGCCGCAAGTGTGCGCGGTCCTGGCGCATCACCGAAGATGTGGGTTCTGATCCAGCGTATCCGGATCTCTCGCAGCGCGACGCCGCGGCCGTGCGCGAGATCGAAGGGCGGGCGGCATGACATCGGGTAGCTTCGGCGGTCCCGGAAGCGCGCGACCCGAGCCCTGGTTCTGGGGGGCGTATGCGCGGCTCGGCGGGACGGTGGCTCTGGCCACGCTGGTGCTCGATCAGGCACACAAGTGGTGGATGCTGTTGGGCGTCGGTATCAAGGAGGGGCAACGCTTCAAGCTGCTGCCGTTCCTCGACATCGTCTACGTGATCAATAAGGGCATCAGTTATTCGCTGTTCACGCAAAGCAGCTTCATGGGGCAAGTCATGCTCGCGGCATTCGCGGTGTTCGCGTCCGTGGCGCTTTGGATCTGGCTGTGCCGCGGGGCGACGAACCGGCTGATGGCATGGAGCATCGGTCTCATAATCGGCGGCGCCATCGGCAACGCCATTGACCGCATTCTGATCGGCGGGGTCGCGGACTTCTTCTCGCTGCACGCCTTCGGGTTCTATTGGTACGTGTTCAATGTGGCCGACGTGGCCATTGTTGCCGGGGTGGCCGGGCTGCTGTATGATTCCTTTGTCCTGAGTCGCAATGACGCCTCAAAGCCTATGTAGTTCAAACACATAGGGCTCAGTATAGGGCTCAGGGTTCGGGACCGACAGACAGGGATTTCGAGATGGCCGCGACACCAATTAACATGCTGAAAAGCTTGAGTTTTGCGTGTCTGTCCGTGGCCGCTCTTGGCGGCTGCGCGCCGGGCGATATCGCGCTCGAAGGCAAGATTTTCGACGCCGTTGGCCTCTCCGGAACCCAACAAGGTGGTGGCCGGGTCGTAAAGCTCGCGGACCGGGCGCCGCTGGTGGTGCCGCCCAGTCTGACGAGCCTGCCGACGCCAGGTGAAACGGGGTCGACGACGAACGAGGCCATTGCCGGCATCGACGATCCGGACCGCAAAAAGAACGTCGACAAGGCTACGCTCGAAAAGCAGCATGCCGAGTTTTGCAAGGTAAATTACGAACTGGCCAAAGCTCGCGGCGACCAGACCGCGGAAGGCGTAGTGGGTCCGCTCGGCCCTTGCCGGCCGTCGTTTTTCACCGCCATCCAGAAGTGGAACGCTGCGGAATAAGGCGATCGCCGGCTGTGGCCTGCCTCCGTTCCGCCGCCTGCCTGCCGAGCTTGCCGGCGGCGATTGCGCATGGGCGATTGATCGTAGCTCGTCCATTTGATTTCATTGGCATTTGGCGTGCACATCGGCGACATGAAGTCGCGGATCATGGGCTGCGTTGCGCAACGACGCTGCCCCCGCAGTGCTTGGGCCGTGCGCACGACGCTTCGTTCTGTCATTTTACATTTTACCTTGCGATCGCGACATCATCCACCGTCACATGAACGGCTTGTCATTTGACTTCGAAGGTCTGACATCGGATTCGAAAAGGGGATGAGTTTCGATCGTGGCGATCGGGGACGCGGATCGACGGCCAGGATCGGGTCCGATCACCTCGCGTGGACCGGGCATGTAACGGAGGCCGGGCTTGAGACAGAGAATGATCTTGAACCACACGAACGCCACCATCGACGGCTGCATCCTGGTTCATGGTGACCACGGAGCCGGCAGCTGCCGGATCGACTCGTGCGGCCCGACGTCCGACCTCACCGCTCGACGGTTCCAGATTGCCCATCAGCACAAGGACACCCTTTCGTGCCATATCAGTCCATGATCGGGTCGGCCTCGATCCGAACCACTTCGACCCGACGCCTGACGAGGACGATCCGACGGTCCACGTTCTCGCTCGTCCTGTCCCTCTCGATGACGGTGGCGCTCTCCATGTTCGCAATCACTCAACAAGCTCTCGAACTCAGCGCCGCCCCGCGGGCCACCGAGTTCAAACTCGACAACGGGATGCGCGTCGTGGTGATCCCCGATACACGCGCGCCGGTCGTGACGCACATGGTGTGGTACCGTGTCGGCGCGGCCGACGAGCCGGCGGGCGTATCAGGGATCGCTCACTTCCTCGAGCACCTGATGTTCAAGTCTACCGAGAAGATCCCGATGGGCGAGTTCTCGAAAATCGTGGCGCGGCTCGGCGGCCAGGACAACGCATTCACCAGCCAGGACGTGACGGCCTACTTCCAGCGCGTGGCCAAGGCGCAATTGCCGAAAGTCATGGAAATGGAAGCCGACCGCATGATCAACTTGCAATTGACCGAGAAGGAAGTGCTGACCGAGCGCGACGTGATCCTCGAGGAGCGGCGCTCGCGGGTCGAGAACAGCCCCGCGTCAATCCTCGACGAGCAGATGGACGCGGCGCTCTACTATTCCCACCCCTACCAGAACCCGGTCATAGGGTGGGAGCACGAGATCGCACGGCTGACGCAAAAAGATGCGTTGGATTTCTACAAGAAGCACTACGCACCGAATAACGCCATCCTGGTGGTATCGGGCGACGTGACGCCTGACGAAGTCAAGACGCTGGCGACAGCGACTTACGGCAAGCACAAGGCGAACCCCGCGGTCGGCGCGCCGCGCGTTCGCCAGAAGGAGCCGCCACACCGAGCGGCTCGCCGCCTGGAACTGAAGGATACGCGTGCCGGCAAGGCATCGGTGCACCGTACCTATATTGCGCCGGCCTACAATACCGCCGCCCCCGGCGAGGCCGAGGCGCTCGATCTGCTGCTGAAGGTGGTTGGCGGCGGATCGACGAGCCGTCTCTACAAGAAGCTCGTGGTCGAGGACAAGGTCGCGTCGTCGTCGAGCGGGTACTATTCTGGCGGCGCTCTCGACTACGGCAAGATCGCTTTCCACGCGATTGCCGCCGAGCCGGGGAACGCCGGTCTCGACAAGGCAGAAGCCGCGATCGATCGGGTGCTCGCAGAGGTGCGTAGGGACGGCATCACGCAGGCCGAACTCGACCGCGCCAAGAACTTGTACCTCGCCGACTACATCTACGAGAGCGACAGCCAGAATACACTGGCGCGCCGCTACGGCTGGGCCCTCACCATCGGGCGCAAACTCTCGGATGTCGAGGGCTGGCCCGAGGCGATTTCGAAGGTCACGCTCGACGACGTGAAGATGGTCGCGGCCAAGTACCTCGACATCCGCAGCTCGGTGACTGGACGGCTGCTGCCGGAGGCGCCAGAAACGGCCGCGGCCGGAGCAGCACCGCCTGCCCAGAAGCCGCGGTCGTGATCGCACAGAAATGCTATTTTTGCTTCACCCCCATGAGGCCTGATCCATGCTTTCCTCACGCGTAGTCGCGGCCGATCCGCGTCGCATCATCCGCCGCGGCATTGCGGTGTCGTTCGCAATGCTCGTCACGCTCGCACTTCTCACACTCATTTATCCGGCCCATGCCATGAAAATCGAATCCGTGAAAAGTCCAGGCGGCATCGAAGCCTGGCTCGTGTCCGACAGGAGTGTGCCGCTGGTGGCGCTCAGGTTCGCGTTCGATGGCGGCAGCGCGCAGGACCCGGCCGGAAAGGAAGGCGTGGCGAACTTCCTGTCGGCGATGCTCGACGAGGGCGCGGGCGATCTCAAGTCGAATGCCTTCCAGGAGCGCATGGAGGAGCTCGCCATGCGCATGAGCTTCGACGACGCCAAGGACGAGTTTTACGGCAACTTGGAAATGCTGAACGTCAACCGCGAAAAGTCGGTCGAGATGTTGAAGCTCGCGCTGACCAAGCCGCGGTTCGACGATGAGGCCATCGACCGGATCAAGGCGCAGCTCCAGGCAGGCCTGGTCTATGCCGCGCGGGATCCCGACAAGGTCGCGTCCAAGGAGTGGTTTGCCCTTGCCTTCGCGGGCCACACCTACGCCCGGCCGGCGAGTGGGACGAAGGACACGATCGCGACGATCAATCGCGAGGATCTCGAAGCCTATCGCAAGCGGGTGTTCGCTAAATCGAACCTCAAGGTGGTCGTGGTCGGTGACATCGACAAGGCGGCGGTTGGAAAAATGCTCGACGACGTCTTCGGAGCGCTGCCCGCCAAGGCCGAATTGACGCCGGTCGCCAAGTTCACACTGGCCGACAAGGGACAGCAGAAGGTGATCGAGATGCAGGTGCCGCAGTCGGTCGCCGTGTTCGGAACGGGCGCGATAGCGCGCAAGGACCCCGACTTCATGGCCGCATTCATTTTGAACCACATTCTCGGCGGCGGCGGCTTCGCGTCGAAGCTGATGGAAGAGGTGCGCGAGAAGCGGGGGCTCGCATACTCGGTCTACAGCTATCTCCAGCCGTTCCGGCATGCAGCGATTTTCGCCGGCGGCGTGGCGACCAAGAACGAGTCGATCTCGCAGTCTATTGACGTGATCCGCGGCGAGTTGAAGCGCATGGCTGACCAGGGGCCGAGCGTGACCGATCTCGACAATGCCAAGAAGTATTTGATCGGGTCGTATCCGCTGCGCTTCGATACGAATGCAAAGATAGCAAGCCAACTGCTCGGCATCCTGCAAGAGGACCTTGGCATCGACTACGTCGACAAGCGCAATGCGCTGGTCGGGGCGGTGACCCTCGACGACCTGAAGCGCGTGGCGAAAAGGCTGCTCAGACCCGAAAGCCTGATCGTGACCGTCGTCGGCCAGCCGATGAACATGCCGAACTTAGCGGACGTCGCTCATCCACTCCGTGGCCAGACTTGATCCGGCCATCCAGAACTCGAGATGCAAAGATAAGCCTGGATGGCCGTGTCGAGCACGGCCAGGACGAGGGAACAGAACTTGTTTCGGCCCACGTTCGGCAGCGCGGCCTGTCAATCCTGCGGTTTGCGCGACGAGCGTTTGAACAGGCGGCGTTTCGGCTTCTCGAGATCGGGCGTTGGCCCGGCCCCGGGCGGCGGCAGTGCGTCGAGGGTCTCAGCTTCGACGAGACGCGAGAGTTGTCGCTTGAGCACGTCCTTGGCGGGAACGGCGGCGGCCAGGATCTCCTTCGCCTTCAAAAAATCCAGCACCTGAAAGCGGCTCATGCCGGCGTCGATGAGGATGTCGGGCTGTTGCGATTTGAGCTTTTCGCGGATCAGCGAGCGCTCGAACAGGAACGCCGTGCCGAACAACGCTTCCGAAGCGGTCGGCAGCGCGCGGTCGGCGGACGGCAGTGGCGCGCCCGTCACGTCGATGGCGACGGTGACGTCGGCGTGGCCCGACAGGATGTCGAACGGCAGTGGATTGACAAGGCCGCCGTCGATCATCGCGCGACCCTCGACGGCGACGGGCTGGAAGATGACGGGCAAGGCCATGCTCGCGGCGATGGCCGGCTTCAACGGCCCGGATTGGATCACGCAGGCGTCCTGGGCGTAGAAGTCGGTCGCGACGATTTTCAGCGGAATGTGCAGGCTCGCGAAATCGGCCGGGAAGCGGCGTGGCAACAGGAGATCGAGCACGGCAAGGGGGTTGAGGAACGCGGTGCGGGTGCCGAAGATTCCGAGCATGCGGTTGATCGGCGGAGCGCGGGCCGAGAACAACTCGCGAATGAGATCAAAGCGCTGGCCGAGCACTTCCTCGGTGTGGGCGCGGATCTCACGCGCGGTCATGCCTGAGGCATAAGCTGCGCCGAACACCGCACCGATGGAGGTGCCGGCGATGATCTTCGGCCGGATGCCCAGTTCGTCGAATGCCTCCAGCATCAGAATGTGGGCGAGCCCACGCGCGCCGCCGCCGCCGAGGGCGAGTGCGATCGTCGGGCCGCGGGGCGTGACGGCGTTGAGCTGGGCGCGCGTCATGGGCATCAAACGGACGCGCGGGAGGTGTCACGCGCGATGGCGCGCCAGCCGATGTCGGAGCGGCAGAAGCCGCCCGGCCAGTCGATCTTGGCGATCGCCGCGTAGGCGCGGGCCTGGGCTTCCATTACGGTCTTGCCGCGGGCAGTGACGTTCAAAACGCGGCCGCCATCCGCAAGGATACGGGCTCCGTCGCGGCGGGTGCCTGCGTGGAAGATCTCGACGCCATCGACCGCACCGGCTGCTTCGAGGCCACGGATCTCGGTGCCCTTTTCAGGTGTGCCAGGATAGCCGCGCCCTGCCATCACCACGGTAAGGGCGCAATCGTCGTACCAGCGGAGATCGAAGGTCGCGAGTGCGCCATCGGCTGTTGCCAGTAGCGCGGTCAGGAGATCGGATTTCAGCCGCATCATGAGGACTTGCGTCTCGGGGTCACCGAAGCGGACATTGTATTCGATCAGCTGAGGGCCCTTTGCGGTGATCATCAGCCCGGCGAAAAGAACGCCTTTGAACGGCATGCCGCGGGCCGCCATGCCGGCGATGGTCGGCTGGATGATCTCGGTCATGGTGCGCTCGACCATCAGCGGCGTCATGACCGGGGCTGGCGAATAGGCGCCCATGCCGCCTGTGTTGGGGCCGGTGTCGCCGTTGCCGACGCGCTTGTGATCCTGGGCGGTGGCGAGGGCAAGCACCTGGGTACCGTCGGAGAGGGCGAAGAAGCTCGCCTCCTCGCCGTCGAGGAATTCCTCGATGACCACTTCGGAGCCGGCTTGGCCGAAGGCGCCCGAGAAGCAGGCGTCGAGGGCGGCTTCGGCCTCGGCCATGGTTTGGGCGATGACCACGCCCTTGCCGGCGGCAAGACCATCGGCTTTGACAACAATGGGGAGTGGCTGATGGGCGAGGTAGGCCCGTGCGGCGCTGGCTTGACTAAAGCGGCCATAGGCGCCGGTCGGGATGCCTAGATCGCGGCAAAGGTCCTTGGTGAAGCCCTTGGAGCCTTCGAGCTGGCTCGCCGCCTTGGACGGTCCGAAGTGCTTGATTCCGGCCGCCGTCAGCGCGTCGCCGAGTCCGGAGACGAGCGGCGCTTCGGGGCCGATGATCACGAAGTCGATGTCGCGATGGCGGGCGAATTCGATCACGGCCTTATGGTCGGCACCGGTGAGGGCAACGAGTTCAGCCAAGTCTTCGATGCCGGCATTGCCGGGCCCGCAGTAAAGCTTGTCGAGCAGCGGACTCGCCGAGATGGCCCAGGCGAGGGCGTGCTCGCGGCCGCCGGAGCCAATGAGGAGAACATTCATTCGGCCGGATGCCCTTTTTCTGGCGCTGCTGCGCCTGACGGTTGCTGGTCGGCGCTGCTGCGCCTGACGGTTTCTGGTCGGCGCTGCTGCGCCTGACGGTTTCTGGTCGGCGCTGCTGCGCCTCACCCGATCACACGCACCAAAATGATGATGAAAGCGATAAAGGCAATTCCGAACAGCAGCCAAGTGAGCAGGCTGCGGACTTCGCTCTGCAACTCGCTCTGAAGGTCGTGGCGCAAGGCCTTGAGCTCGGACTTGAGTTCGCCGCCCAACTGCTGAATGTCACCCGAGAGCGCCTGCACGTCGGCCTTCGCGGCGGCATTGGCCTCGATACCAGATTTGAGTGACTTGGCGTAGGCGCGCGCCATCGCCTCGGCCTGTGCCGGCGGCACGCCGGATGCGGTCAAGGTGCGGACGAACTCGAGCGTTTCGAAGTTCGCGGCCATCAGTGTCTCCTTGCCCCCGCGACTTTGCCTTTGCCACGATCATAACGGCTTGCCGCGCGGGAGGCCAGCACGAGGCGTGGACGTGGCAAAGCCGGACATCGCGAGCCAGGGGAATCGGGGGTAAGGTCGGGGCTCGGAGGACCAACGCGTGACCGAATCCCAGGATCCAACTCTCGCCACGTCGCCGCGAGCCGGTGCCAACGCGCCGGAGATGACCGTTGCCGAGCTTTCAAGCGCCATCAAACGCGCGCTGGAGAACGGTTTCGGCTATGTGCGGCTGCGCGGCGAGATCTCGGGGTATCGCGGCCCGCATTCCTCGGGTCACTGCTACTTCGCGCTGAAGGACGATAAAGCCAAGATCGAGGCGGTGATCTGGCGCGGCGTGTTCGGGAAGCTCCGCTTCAAGCCGGAAGAAGGCATGGAGGTGATCGCCCAAGGCAAGGTGACCACGTTCCCAGGTTCGTCGAAGTATCAGATCGTGATCGAGGCGCTGGAGCCCGCGGGCGTCGGCGCGCTGATGGCTTTACTCGAAGAGCGAAAGCGCCGGCTTGCCGCGGAAGGGCTGTTCGACGAGGGGCGGAAGAAGCCGCGTCCGTTTCTGCCCCGGGTGGTCGGCATCATCACGTCGCCCACAGGCGCGGTGATCCGCGACATGCTGGCGGGTTTCGAGGAACGGTTCCCCACGCACGTGGTGGTGTGGCCGGTCCGCGTGCAGGGGGAGAGCAGCGCGGCAGAAGTGGCCGCCGCCATTCGCGGGTTCAACGCACTGCCGACGGGCGGGCGGGTGCCACGGCCGGACGTGCTGATTGTGGCGCGGGGCGGGGGCAGCCTCGAGGACTTGTGGGGCTTCAACGAGGAGATCGTGGTGCGGGCCGCCGCCGATAGCAGCATCCCGCTGATCTCGGCGGTCGGTCATGAGACCGACTGGACGCTGATCGATCTCGTGGCGGCCGCGCGCGCGCCGACGCCGACCAAGGCCGCGGAATGGGCGGTTCCGAAGTACGCCGATCTGGTCATGGAGGGCGACAAGCTCGAGCTGAGGCTCGCCACCGCCGCACGGCGCGCGATCGAGGCAGCGCGCACGCACCTGAAGGCGGCGGCGCGCGGCCTGCCGCGACGCGAGGATTTGCTGGCGTTGCCCAGGCAACGGTTCGACGCCGTGGAGAGGCGGTTGGGGCGGGCGCTCCTTGCGAACACGCGCGTTCATGCCATGCGGCACGCGAGAATTGCGGCCCGGCTCGCAACGCGATTGCTGGCGGTGCGCATGGAGCGGGCAGGCGAACGCGTGGACAAACTCGGCCAGCGGGCGAAGACGGCGCTCGGACGCGTTGCCGGCCATCGGCGGACGCGGCTCGAGCGCGTGGCCGGGCGTCTTGCGCCCTCCGTGTTGCGCAACCGGCTCGACCGCGGCCTCGAGCGGGTGGCGGGGCTCGGCCAGATGCTTTCTTCCCTGAGCTATCAGAGCGTGCTTGCGCGCGGGTTCGCGCTGGTTCGGGACGGGGAGGGCCGCGCGGTGCGGCTGGCGGGCGCGGTGGCGTCGGGCGCCTTGCTCGACATCGAATTCAGGGACGGGCGCTTGGCGGCGGTGGCCTCAGGTGGCGGCGGCACCGATGGTGGGGACGGACCGACACTTACCGCCGCGGACTCGGCGGCTAAGAGAAATCTCGCGGACCCGGCGGTTAAGACAGCCGCGGACTCGGCGGCTAAGAGAAATCTCGCAGACTCGGCGGCCAAGAGAAATCTCGCGGACTCGGCGGGCACGAAAGATACCCGCGAGGTGAGGCCGTCGCGGCCAAGGGGGCCGCGCGGGTCGGGGCAGGGGTCGCTGTTCTGATCCGCCCACGACCAGGCGCATCTGCAACAGCCTTGACGGCTATCGCGGCGAAAGTGTTGTGATAGGCTTGAGGCTGCGACGGCGCCTGTTTCTCGCGATGCGGTGTCGCCGCGCCATTCCGACACGGGCACGCCAGGGGCACGCATGAATCGCTTCGAACGCTTTTTCGGTCTCAAGGGTGAGGCCAAGGTCAAGTTCCTCGACGGGGAGTTCCAGGTGATCTCGTCGGGCGATTTCGTGCGCTGCGCGGTGACCGGCGATCCGATCGCGCTGGCCGATCTCCGCTACTGGAGCGTGGAGCTGCAGGAGGCGTACGCGACGG
>PEQZ01000085.1 GCA_002928395.1 Hyphomicrobium sp. | reverse complement strand
GCCCTGTCACGCGGCTTTGATCTGGCAGAGAGTGACTTTGCCTTCGTGCATGGCGGTCACGGGATCGAAACCGTAGGTGGTGACGACGTTGACCGATTCACCGAGCACGACGGGATCTGTGCCCGCGGGGTAGTTCTTGCGCTGATCCTCGCCCTGGTACCAGCCGCCGAAGTGGAACGGCATGAAGGCGACGCCTTTGCCGACACGCTCGGTGATCAGTGCCTTGACGCGGGTCTTGGACTGCGACTCTGGCCCGGTGACCCAGACCCACTGCCCTTCCGAAATGCCGCGCGCCGTCGCATCCGCCGGATTGATTTCGACGAACATGTCCTGCTGCAGCTCGGCGAGCCACTTGTTGGAGCGGGTCTCTTCGCCGCCACCCTCGTACTCGACCAGTCGGCCCGAGGTGAGGATGATCGGGAACTCCTTGGCGACCCCCTTCTCGACCGCCGCCTTCTGCACGGAGAAGCCGATGTTGGGCACGCGGAAGCTCTTGAAGTCGGGCCGCGTCGGATACTTGGCGACGAGATCCACGCGGGGCGTGTAAATCGGCTCGCGGTGGGTCGGCACAGGGTCGGGAAGGTTCCACGCGACGGCGCGGGCTTTCGAGTTGCCGAATGGCGAGCAACCGTGGGCGATGGCGATGCGTTGGATGCCACCGGAGAGATCGATGGCCCACGACACCTTGCCGGGCTCGGCGCCACCGATCTTGGTGATGGTGGCGAGTTCCTCGGACGACAGGTCCTTGTCCCAGCCGAGCTTCTGCAGCACGGCGTAGGTGAACTCCGGATAGCCGTCCTGGAGCTCGCTGTCCTTCGAGAACGAGCCCTCGGCCAGCATGTTCTGCTTGGTCTCGGTCTCGACCTCCTTGCCTTCCGCGTCCTTGGTCTTGGACTTGATGACGCGCTCGACACCGAAGCGGGCGCGGAACGTTCCGCCGCCATCCTTCACCGGCAAGTTGGTGTTGTAGAGGATCGGCGTGCCCGGATGCTTGTGCTCGGGCTTGCCCCAGCACGGCCAGGGCAGGCCGTAATGCTCGCCCTTGATCGCCTCGGGCGCATCCGGCAGCGCCTTCAACGTGACGATGTCGAACTTGCCCTGGTTGGCCATGTGCGCCTTGAGCCGCTCCGGCGACTGACCGCAGTAGCCGGTGGAGAAGCCGCCGCGGTTGATCTCGCGGAGGATCGATTCAGCCTCGGGTTCGTCGCCGAACCGGCCCTTGATCATCTTGATGTTCTTGAACATCTTGTCGGCGAAGCCGAGCCGCTTGGCGAGTTCGTACATCGCCCAGTTGTCGGTGCCGCACTCGAAGATCGGCTCGACGATCTTCTCGCCCCACTGGATCGAGCGGTTGGACGCGGTGCGCGAGCCATCTTGCTCGAGGCTGGTGGCGATCGGCAGCAGGTAGGTGCCGTTTTTGCGGCCGCCGAGCGACACGAAGTTGGTCGGGTGCGGATCGGCGACGACCAGAAGATCGAGGGCGGCGAGACCCTTGATCATTTCCGGCATACGCGGAACCGTGTTGCCGCCGTGCCCGAAGATGATCGCGGCCTTCAGCGTATCGCGCTGATCGACCTGCTCTTTCGGCAGCGAGACGGCATCGAACCAGCGGGTCGACGGAATGCCCGGCATGGTGCGGTAGTTGATCTTCTTGCCGTCGGGGGCGTCCTTCTTGTCGAAGCGGCTGTCGAGCCACTCGAAGTCCACCTCCCAGACGCGCGACCAGTGCTTCCAGGCACCATCGTCGAGACCGTAGTAGAGCGGCAGTGTGATGACGTCGAGGCCGAGGTCGGTCGCGCCCTGCACGTTGGTGTGACCGCGGAAGATGTTGGCGCCCGTGCCCGGCGCGCCGACGTTGCCGGTGGCCAGCAGCAGGATGCACGAAGCGCGGACGTTGGCGGTGCCGACGGTGTGCTGGGTCTGACCCATGCACCAGATCAGCGTCGACGGTTTCTGCTTGGCGAACATTTCGGCGACGCGCTTCATCTGCTCGCCGGGGACGCCCGTGATGTCTTCGACCGTCTTCGGATCGTACTTTTTCACCTCGGCGCGGATCTCATCCATGCCGTTGACGCGGGCCTGGATGAAGCCCTTGTCCTCCCAGCCGTTCTCGAAGATGTGCCAGAGCATGCCCCACAGCACGGCGATGTCCGTGCCCGAGCGGATGCGCACGTACTCGGTGGCGTGCGCCGCCGTGCGCGTCAGGCGAGGATCGATGACGATCATATTGGCGCGGTTGACTTCCTTGCCGGTCAGCACGTGCTGCAGCGACACGGGATGCGCTTCCGCCGGGTTGCCGCCCATGATGATCATGGTCTTGGCATTGCGGATATCGTTGTAGGAGTTGGTCTGAGCGCCATAGCCCCAGGTGTTGGCGACGCCGGCCACCGTGGTCGAGTGGCAGATGCGCGCCTGATGGTCGACCGAGTTGGTGCCCCAGAACGCCGCCATCTTGCGATAGAGATAGGCGCTCTCGTTCGTGAACTTGGCCGAACCGAGCCACCACACCGACTCCGGACCCGACTTCTCGCGGATCTCGAGCATCTTCTTCGAGATTTCGTCGAGCGCCTGCGTCCAGCTGATCTTCTGATACTGACCGTCGACTAGCTTCATCGGATACTTGAGGCGGCGGTCGCCGTGCACGATCTCGCGGATCGCAGCACCCTTGGCGCAGTGCGTGCCGCGGTTGATCGGGCTGTCCCAGGCCGGCTCCTGGCCGATCCAGACCCCGTTCTGGACTTCGCCGATGATGGTGCAGCCGACCGAGCAGTGGGTGCACATGTTCTTTTTCAAGGTGACGGCACCGCCGGCAGCGACGCTGTTGGCCGGCGCCTCCTTGGCCTTGGCCACGGTGCCGAAGCCGAGCGACGTGACGCCCGCGAGCGTTCCGGCGGCCAGACCCGAGCGGGCCAGAAAGGCGCGGCGGTCCATGGTCGACGTCCCATGCCCGGCGTCAGAGCCGCCGAGCCGCGATGCCTGAAGCCCGGACGGGCGCGATTGCGCGTTTTTGCGTTTGATCAGCACGATGTCTCTCCCGGAATGCGATCAGTACCGATTGGTGCGGTAGAAGGCTTTGACGTGGTCGGTTTCTTGGTAGCGCTTCTTGGTCTTGTCGGCTGCGCTCTCGACCGCCTCGGCGGCCGGAGCCATGCCGACGACGCCAGCGACGGCGACCGTTGCGGCACCCGCGGTGCCGGTGCCGAGGGCTTTAAGGAACCCGCGCCGATCGAGATCGGTATTGTTCTTCTCTTTGCTCATTGCCTCGTCCTCCCAGTCAGCGTCGGATGGAATTCATCGTCGACCCGATGTCATCTTCGAACGCGTTTGAACCCGTCGTCATCTTGCGTGTCGCCATTCGTTTCGTTTAGCCATTCAGCCCGTCAACAGGCCGGTCTGCCGGAGCGTTTTTCCGTGAAACCCCATCTCAAAACCATTCAGCCCCATTCAACTAATGCGATAGTTCCAGCGCTGCCGTCTCGATCTCGATCCAAATCCGGCCGACTTCGGCCACAGCCTTGTAGAACCCGGCGCTCTCGGCGATCGCCAGATCCGCGAACACGCGCGACGCCCAAGGCTTTATGTGCCTGATGAAAAAGCGGCTGGCCTCTTCGTCACCGCCGGGGAACTCACCTCCGACGATACCGGCCATCACTTCGAATATGGACGCCAGGTGATCTTCGGGTTCGTACACGCCCTGCTGCCTCGCGATGCCCAGCAGCCGCATGTCCTCGCGGACCCGCGCCAGAGGGCGCTCGTTGAGAAAGCCTGTCAGGTAGAACGAAGCGTACGGCAGCAGCTCACCGCGGCCGACGCCGATGAAGAGCTTGAAGAACTCGATGCCCGCCGTAGCCTCCGTGGCGCGTAGGGCGGCTTCGGCGAGGCCGATGTGGGCGATGCCGAGCGGAGATGGATCGCCGGTGATCGCGCCAAGCTCGTCCAGGAGTTTCTGGCGTGGAGGCTTGGACAGCAGCAGGGCCAGCATCATGTATTCGCGCTGGCGCGCGGCCGCGATATCGTCCGCTGCTTGCACGGTTGCCCCTAATCCATTGACCTGAGCCGCGAACAGATCAGGCCGGAGGTGCGACCGCTCGACGCCGGTTGCTTGCTCGACGGCAGCAACCCGCTCGGCGGGGATCCGGCTCCAGCCGGAAACCGACGGCTGCGAGATCCCGAGTTTGCGCGCCAACGGGCCGACGCCGCCGGCAGCCTCGATGGCCAGCGTCACTCCCCTATCCCGCGTTTCGTCCCGACGTGCCTGGGTCATTCTGATCCGTTGCCCAGCATTGTTCTCATACGTTCGGCGAGGACGTTAGCACCGATCGATCCGATAGGAAGAGCCTATGAAAACGTATTAGACGAAAGTTTATCCGAAGGTTTTCCTTCGGGTTCCATAAAGAAATCTGATTTCGGCAACGCAGCATTTCACATCGCGTCCAGCTACACGGGTATTGCTCCGCCGTGACGCCGCTTATTCGTTCCCCCGCGGATGAATTCGTGCTGCACCGCACTCTTCGGAACGCCACCTGCGGCGGCGGCTTCAACGGCCGGCGCGGCGTCCGCCGCATCCGATTCCAGCGACGCCGCTGAATGCGGCGCCGAGTGACGAACCGGGTCGCTCGCGAGCACGGGCGCTGGGTCCGGGTTGGCCTCGGCGGGGACCACATCGGAGGCGGCGGCTACCGGCTGCGACGTGTCCGACGCATCGATGGCAGCAACGTCCTCGGGCGGCGGCGGCAACGCACCGGTCGCCTGCGCCAGCAGCGCTTCGATGTCGGTGCCCGGCGGCAGCGCGCCAAAGCCAGGCACGCCATCGACCGCATTCCAGTCGTACTGGTTCTCGGCGATCTCAACGAAATCGCGAATCGCCGGATCGAGCGACCACATTTTGCGGAGCGCGAGGCGTTTGAGTTCCTCGGGCACACCCTTGCGGAGGAAACCGGTGATGTCGGTTTCAGCTGTCAGATCGTCGATGGACGGCAGCGGCGGCTCGGGCGTGTATCCGCTGTCGCGGACGTCGGCGGTGGCCGAATGAGCGACCGGGCTTGCGGCCGCGTCTGCCGGCACCATCTCGCGGTGGTCGGGATCGGGCGTTTTGGACCCGGGGCCCGATTGCTGCTGCTTCCGCCGAGCCCAGCGCTGGAGGAAATTCTTATCGGGCGTATCGGTCATGTGTCGCCTCCTGAGCGGTCCCGACGGCCTTTGCCATCCGGCTGCGGCCCTTCGCCCGGACGCCAGCGCTCGTCATACCCGGCACGATCGCGCTTGCGCTTGAGCATCGGCCGCTCGACGTGATGAGCCGCGATGAAGCGGGCGATCTCGGCGGCGATTTCGACAGGCATGTCGATGGTTTCGACCGTGTTTGTGCCCGCTTCCGTTTGGGCCTCGCCTTCGGCGGGATCGGCGGTGACGGCGGCGACCTCGACTGGCGGCTCGGCGCCTTCGGGCCTCAACACGACCCACAGCCGTGGGCGCTCGGTTTCGAGATTGTCCCGATAGTTCGCGGTTTCGGTCGAATAGAGGTGGATGTCGTAGGCGCCTGCGTAGTAGCGCGTGCCCAGCGGCGATGAGCCGAGCGGCGTCCATGCGGCGACGTCGGGCGCAACCGGGAACACCGCTGCTGGCCGCCAAGCATAGGTGGTGCCGTGCGCTTCGGCCCAGGCACTTTCAAGGCGACGCCGCTCGACGACCAGTCCAATCATGATGCGCTCTTCGATCATCGGACGATCTCCTCAACCCGCTGGGGCATGGGCCTTGAGCGGCAGTCCCATGACGAGGTTCTGTGGTTTCAGCCGAACGACCCGATTGGTCGACATGCCGACAATGAGATACACGGGCGCGCCGCGGACGTCGTCCAGCATATCGGCCGGATCGGCAAAGGTCAGGCGGTAGATGGCGACGATGCGATCGAGCCCGTTATCGCGCGGCTCCTCGCCTTTCCAGAGTGCGTTCCCGATAGCCGTGCCGTCCTGGTCGAGGCCGACGAACCAGCGCCACTCCGCGCCGTCGAGCTTGTCCAAGGGCTCGATGGTGACGCGGGCGCCGGTCATGTGGTGCGTCCACGTCTCGAGGACACGGGCGAGCGCCAACCGCCCCGGACCGCCGAAACGAAAATCGAGCACGAAATCGAAGCCGTCGCTGCGCTCGAAGTATTGCGGGGCATTCTCGAGCGTCAGCACGTCGAGATCGCGGGATTTTGCGTCGGCGAACACCGCGATCAGCGGTGAATTGTGATCCGCCGTGGTGCTGTCGCCGATCAGATCCTCGTCGGCCAGCAGCGGCACGCCGTCGCGCACAGAAAGCCGCTGCGGGCGGAACAGCAATTCCGCCGCGCGCAGTTTGAACGCATCCTTCTCCCCGTCGAGCATGTTGCGCAAGATGAGGTGCGTGAGCTGGTTGAGGAACAGCGCGGGTGTCGTGACCTTGCCCGACCGGAACAGTGTGACGTAGGCCCGCTCGATCGAGTGAGACGCCAGCAGATGATCGCGGAAGCCGATGAAGTGGCGCCAGTTCTCGCGGGCGTCGCGGTCGGCGACGAGCTTGATCTCGTCAGGTGGCACAGCGCCGCGTGGCGCACGCAACAGCCGGTCGTGGATCGCGCGCTCGACGAGGCAGGCGTCACCGGGCGGCATGATCTCGGGGCGGGCCAGATAGGCCTTGAGGAATTCGTCGGTGACGACGAGCCGGCCATCCCGATCATGATCGAGAAAGACGTGGCCGCTGGAGGTCCAGAAGTCGGTCATGGCCTGATCTACTCGCGCGATGGTGTGGGATGGCGGCCCGCGACGAGCCCGGCCAGATCGATGGTGTCGCCGCGTTCGCCCGCGCCGTTGTCCGGCGCGCTGTCGTCGTCGACCACCGCGAAGGCGCCCGCGCTGCACGGCATGGCTGTGGCCCTGTGGGCATCCGCCGCGCGGAACGTCCGGAACTGCTCTGAGATGTCGCCATCGGCGGCGACCTTGCGATGAAGGGCAACAAGTGTCTGCACCGGGTGCTGGGCGAGTTCCTCGGCGTAGGCGATTTCGTCGGTTGCGGCGGCCCGGGCCAGGTCGAGGGTCGGCGCGCCGGCTTCGGCGACGAGATAGCGGGCGAGGCTCTCGATGGCCGAAGCGCGCTCGTCGCCGGTCACCTCGCTCACGACCGCGAGCGTCGACCAGCCGAAAGAGGACAGCCCCAGGAAACCGGCACGAAAGGCTTGCTTCTCACGACCTGCGATCGCCGCGAGATCCTGGTCCCAGAACAGAAAGGTGCCGGGGATCGCCCACTCGCCGGGATCGGCCGCGCGCGGGAACACGAACGTGTCGGACGCATCGAGCCGGATGGTGCGGAGCAGTTTGCGGGTGGGGGTCATCGGCTGTTTCTCTATTAGAGCCATGGCTCGCCGGTGGCCGGGTCACGCCATTTCGGCGTGGCGAAGGCGGCGGCAAGATCGTGCCGGGCGATGGTTTCCGGCCGGTCGAGCCCGCGCTCGATCAGATCGCCGTTGCCGGCGATCGTCAACCGGCGCGCGGGATCTGACGTCAGGCGATCGAGATAGGTGCGGCCGACGGGCGGAAAGCCGAACTCCTGCCAGCGGTCGACGTAGACCATGAGATGGCGGCTGAAGCCCTCGATCAGGGCCGTGGGGTCGAGCATGCCGATGCCCTCGATGTCGAGCGAGGTGCCGGCCATGGCGACCATGTCGTAGGGGTTCCTGGCGCCGCCCGACAGCGGCACGACGCTGCGCAGGATGGCGCCGGCCACCAGCCAATGCGGCGGCTCGGTCTCGGACGCGCCTTCGGGCCAGGCGAGCGTCGCGCCCCCGATGATGCCGCCATCGATGCGGATGGTATCGGGCCAGTCGAACGTCACCGGCTTTTCGGGGGCGACGTGGGCGGCCAGCGCGTCGGCCACCGCATTCATGATGGCATAGATGGCGCGGCGGGCCTCGCCCAACGGCTCCTCGGGTTCGAGGACGACGGCGAACTCGACGGTATCGAACCGGCGCACGAACACCAGCGTGCCCGCGCCGTCCGTGGCGGCGATGGCCTTGGCGTGCGCCATGGCATCCTTGTATTCCCGGAGCGCGATGGCCCGATAACCGGGCGGCAGATCGAGCCCGGCGGCATCGGCTCGTGTTGGTGCGCCGTCACTCATGAATACCTGATCTATGCTCTCTCAATGTCCGGGGCGCGTGCCGCCGGCCCGGAACCGGCCGAAGCGGGCGACAGCGGTAGCGGCACCGCGAGGAATGTGCAAGTCGCCCGGATGTGTTGCGGTATCCGGACGTGTTGCAGCCAAAGGCGATCATCCGAGGCAACGGCACCCAATCGGGTTTCCACTGTTGTGGGGCGTTCGAGATAGAGTAACACAGTCGGGCGCACGAGAACGCCGACGGGCGGATGCGCCGCGTTGATACGCCGTGCGGATGGCCTGGGGCGCTGGCAGCGTCGCTAGCTGATAGGGATGAACATGATTGACACGCCGAAGAAGGTGGTTCTGTGCTCGTGCGAGGACACGATGACCCTCGATACCGCCAAGGTGAAGGCCGGCTGCGGCGACCGGACGCTGACCACGGCTCGGCACCTGTGCGGACCCGAGATCGGCCGCTTCAAGGCGCTGGCCCTAGACGGCGACCTGATGGTGTGCTGCACCCAGGAAGCGCCGCGGTTCACTGAATTCGCCGAGGACGAGAAGCTTGCCGCGAAGCTCACGTTCGTCAACGTGCGCGAAACCGCAGGCTGGTCCAGCGAAGGCCGCGACGCGGGCGCCAAGATGGCCGCACTCATGGCGGCGGCCACCATTGCGGCCGAGGACCCGGCCGGCGTCATGTTCGAGAGCGACGGCGTGGCGCTGATCTATGGCCGCGGACAGGTGGCCCTCGACGCGGCAAAGCAGCTCGAAGACCGGCTCGACATCACAGTGCTGCTGGCCGACGCGGGAGATATCGTCCCGCCCGCACGCAACGCGTTCCCGATCCGCAAGGGCCGCATCCGCCAGGCCAAGGGCCGTCTCGGCGCGTTCGAGATCACGATCGACGGACTGGCCGCGCCCGCACCATCGTCGCGCACGAGCCTGGTCTTCGGTGCGGCGCGTGATGGCGCGGTCTCGAAAGCCGATATCATCATCGATCTGTCCGGACAGCCGCCGCTGTTCACCGCGCACGACCTGCGCGACGGCTACCTCCGCGCCGATCCCAACGATCCCGCCGGCGTCCAGCGGATGCTGTTCAAGGCCGCCGATCTCGTCGGCACGTTCGACAAGCCGCGCTACGTGACATTCCGCGAAGACCTTTGTGCCCACTCGCGGTCGCGCATCGTGGGCTGCCGCCGCTGCCTGGACCTGTGCCCAGCCGGCGCCATCACGCCCAACGGCGACCACGTTGCGATCGATCCGTACATCTGCGGCGGCTGCGGACAGTGCGCCGCCGCGTGCCCGACGGGAGCTGCGAGCTATGCCGTGCCGACGACCGGGATCGTGGTGCGGAAACTGCGCGAGATGCTGGCGGCCTACCGGGCGGCGAGCGGCCAGCGGGCAGCCATCCTGTTCCATGATGCGGACCACGGCCGCGCGTTGATCGAGGCATCGGCGCGGTTCTCGCAAGGTCTGCCGGCGCGGGTCATTCCGCTCGAAGTCAACGAGATCGGACAGGTGGGCGTGGAGGCCGTGGCCGCTGCCTTCGCCTATGGCGCCGCCGAGGTACGCTTCCTGACGCGATCGAAACCGCGTCACGATCCCGCGGGTCCGCTGCAGACGCTGGCCACGGCTGACGCGCTGCTGACGGCGCTCGGCTATGGCACCGGTGCAGTGAGCCAGATCGCGACCGACGACACCGATGAGCTGGCCGCCCAGTTGCGCAACACCAAGCCGGGCCAAGCGACGTCGAAGCCCTCGGCGTTCATGCCGCTCGGGGGGAAACGTGACGTGCTGAAACTCGCGCTGCGAGAGCTGCATCGCGCGGCGCCTGCGCCCATCGACGCCGTGCCGCTACCGAAGGGCGCCGTATTCGGCCGCGTGGTTGTCGATGCCAAGGGCTGTACACTCTGCCTCGCCTGCGTGGCGAGCTGCCCAACCGGCGCGCTGAGTGCCCTCACCGACCGTCCGGCCTTGAAGTTCGACGAGAGTCTGTGCGTGCAGTGCGGGCTGTGCCAGGGCACCTGTCCCGAGAAGGTCGTGACGCTCGATCCGCGCATCGATTTCGCCGCATTCGAAGCCGGTCCGCTGGTGCTCAAGGAAGAGGAGCCGTTCTGCTGCATCAAATGCGCCAAGCCGTTCGGAGTGAAAAGTACGATCGAGCGCGTCACCGCGAAGCTGCAGGGTACCAGTTGGATGTACTCGGGCGCGCAGGCGAGCCGCCTCGAGCTGATCAAAATGTGCGAGGACTGCCGCGTCGATGTCGCCGTCAACGAGGCGATCGATCCCTATGGCGCACCGCCGCGGCCGGTCTTGCGGACGACGGACGACTATCTGAAGGAGCGGGAACAGGCGGCGCAGCGCGAGAAGGACATGCTGGAGAAGATCAAGCGCGGCGAGGTTTGAGATCGGCCCACGGCTATCCAGTTTAATCTTGACGGCTGACGCAAACCATCATGAAGGCAAGAATTCGCCTCTCCCCGTCCGCGCGGAGCCGCGCTTCCAGCTGTCCGGTTGAGTTGTGAGCTTGAGTTGGACAAGCCATGGTGTTGCTAATAAATCTCGCTCCGACAGCGGCGATCGAC
>PEQZ01000084.1 GCA_002928395.1 Hyphomicrobium sp. | reverse complement strand
GGAGGCCACGCCCGGAATTGAACCGGGGTGCGCGGATTTGCAGTCCGCTGCGTCACCACTCCGCCACGTGGCCCTTCCGTCGACGACGCGGCTGGTGATTGCCGGTTCGCTGGTCTCGACGACGAACGGCGGTGTATCACGGTGTGCCGGAGCTGCGCAATCACTCCCGAACACACTCCCCGAACCATTGAAATTGTCCGCCCGCCCAGGCGACCGACGTCGGGCTGGTCGTCCGACCGCGCTTTGGTTAGTTCAGCACATCTGACGGTTGGACCCTGCCCATGGCTGGTTCAAAGATCAAACGTCAGATGCCAAGGCTACACGAGAGTTATGGCTACACGAGAGTTATGGCCTTGCTCTTATTCCTTGTGGTTCCGAGATCGGCTCCGAACGGCGCTGCGAGGGGACGCAACTGTAGGAACCTCACGGAACACGAGTGTGCAGTCCGTCCGTCCCTTCGTTCGAGAAATTCGATTGAGTTTGCGGCACATGGCAGTAAACCTCGCGGACCGGACAACAGGGTGCCACGTGATGAGCGGGGCGGGGCGCAGTCGCATGAGCCCGCCTTTCACGCATTGGGGACGCAGAGCAGGAGCAGAGGATGATCGATTTCGCAGCGCAGCGGAAGAACATGGTGGAATCGCAGGTGCGGCCGAGCGACGTCACCGACCGCCGCATCATCCGCGCCATGCTGGACGTGCCGCGCGAGCTTTTTCTGCCCGCCCCACTGCGCTCGATCGCCTACATGGACGACGCCATCCGGCTGAGGTCTGCGAAGCCGTTCACCCGTCTGGGCGACCATAATCCGCGAGGGCTGATGGCGCCCCGCACGTTCGCGAAGCTTCTGCAGCTGGCGAACCTCGAAGCCACCGATGTCGTTCTCGACGTCGGCTGCGGCACGGGCTACGGCGCCGCTGTCATGGCCAAGATAGCGAAAGTCGTGATTGCGCTCGAGTGTACAACTGATTTGGCCGCCGACGCATCCGCCACCCTCGCGGCGCTGGCGGCCGGCAACGTGTCCGTTGTTCAGGGCGCGCTGGCTGGCGGCTACCCGTCGGAGAGCCCTTACGATGTGATCCTGCTCGAGGGCGCCGTCGACAAACCGCCGCGGGCGCTGCTCGACCAGTTGAAGGATGGTGGTCGTCTCGTCGCCGTGGTTGACGCCGGACCGGTCGGCAAGGCGACGGTGTGGAGGCGGATGGGCGATACCTTCGACGGACGGGCCATGTTCGACGCCTCAGCGCCGCCGCTGCCGGGCTTTGAGCGGGCCGCCGTGTTCGAGTTCTGAGGGTCGGAGCCGCGGGCAGTGGACGTTGCCGGGGCACTGCAAAGATCCCGGTTACCAACAAATGAACGGCCGCGGTCCAAGTTTACGGATCATTCAGCGAATCAGCCGCCAATCGACGTTTGGGGACACGTGCGTCTCCCAGAATGTTCGAGGAGCGGAAGATGCTGTCGAGAGATCAGCGTAGGTCGAATGCATCCAATAGCGCCTGGGGGTGGTTCGCACGTCTGAGCCTCGTTGTGACTTGTGTCGCGGCACCGGTGGTGTTGACGACCACGCTCTCGGCCGAAACGCTTCGCGAGGCGATGGCATCGGCCTATCAGGCGAACCCCCGCCTCGACGCAGAGCGGGCGCGGCTTCGCGCCACGGACGAGGAGGTGCCGCGCGCCAAATCGGGTTACCGCCCGACGATCGAAGGCACGGCAGAGATCGGCCGTTCGCGCACCGAGAGCACGCCGCAGACGACAGGCGCCGGATCGACCAATCCGAAGGGTTACGAAGTGAGCATCCGGCAGTCGGTCTTCAACGGATTCCAGACCACCAACGCAGTCGCAGAGGCCGAGGCCGGGGTGCGGGTCGGGCGCGAGAACCTGCGCTTCATCGAGAATCAGACGCTGCTCGACGCGGTGACGGTCTATATGGATGTCGTGCGCGACCAGCAGATCGTGCGCATCCGCGAAAGCAACGTGGCTGTGCTGTCGCGGGAACTCGAAGCGGCGGAAACGCGGCGGGCGGCGCGTGAGGTGACCAAGACCGACGTCGCCCAGGCCAGGGCCCGGCGGGCGCGGGCGGTGTCGGCCGCCGATCTTGCGAAATCCAATCTCAAGGTGTCGCGGGCCCAGTTCGAGCGCGTGGTGCGGCACCCACCGAGCCAGCTGTCGGAACCCCCACTCAAGAACAAGTTTCTGCCGCGGTCGTTGAGCGAGGCGCTGGGCGTGGCCGAGCAGGAAAGCCCCAATGTCGGCAGTGCGCTCTATCGCGAGCAAGCGGCGCGCCATGCGGTCGACAGAGTGTGGGGCGAGTTGCTGCCGCAAGTTCAGCTCGAAGCCAGCTATTCCCGCAGCGAAGACGCCTCGCGTTCGATCGAGCAGAGCAATTCGGCGCAAGTGACCGGCCGCGTGACCGTACCGTTCTACCAGGGCGGCGAAGTCCACGCGCGCGTCCGGCAGGCCAAGCACACGCACATATCGCGCATGCAGGAGATCGAGCAGGCGCGGAGCGAGACCCAGGCCAACGTGACGGCAGCTTGGTCGCGGCTGATGGCGGCGCGGGCGCAGATGCGATCGGACGAGGTTCAGGTCGAAGCGGGGCGGACCGCGCTCGATGGCGTCCGCGAGGAGGAGAAGGTCGGCCAGCGGACGCTGCTCGATCTGCTCGACGCCGAGCAGGAGTATCTCGACGCGCAGGTTGCCTTGGCTTCGACGCGTCGCGACATGGTTGTCGCAGGCTACGCACTGCTGTCGGCCATGGGCCGGCTATCTGCCGAGTATCTATCGCTGACCTCGACGCTCTACGACCCGGAAGGTCACTACCACGAGAGCCGCCAGAAGTGGTTCGGACTGAGTATTACGCATGCCGACGGCCGCAAAGAACTCGTAGATGCGGCCGACGAGCAGAATCAGCCGGACGATCTAGCCGAATGACGTCCGGCAGGTGACGCCCGTCGAGTGGTACCAGCAATACCATGCAACCCGTCTGACTGTGTGCCGGATACCACGTTCGCGCGCCATGTTTCGCCATGCGCTCTAGAACTGTTTCCGGCAGGCCACGAGCGCACTACAAGTTGGTGAGAATCGAAAAATCGTCGCACGAAGGCGAGAGCGAATCGCTTAGGCGTTGATTTTGAAGTTCCGTTGGGCGGTCCCGGAAGGGTCCAAAAGCCTTTCGCCACAATAGATCGGGCGATCATGCGCAAAGTGATTTTGCCAATTGTTTTGCCGTGGCAGCGCCTGCTGCCTGCAGCCTTATGTTCGGCGCTCATGGCGGCCGCGCTTACCAGCACGACGGCCGTCAGCCATGCGGACACACTCAAACAATCTCTCGCGGCAGCTTACAAGTACAACCCGCGACTTGACGCCGAGCGGGCCCGGCTCCGGGCCACCGATGAAGAGGTGGCGCGCGCGAAATCCGGCTACCGCCCGAGTATCAACGGCCAGGCCGACATCACGGGACAGGACACGCGAACCAGGCCCAGTGGGATCAACAACGGTGGCAACACGTCCAAGGGCTACTCGATCAACCTCGTGCAGCCGCTATTCCGCGGGTTCCAGACCACCAATGCCGTAAATGAAGCGGAGGCGGCGGTGCGCGCCGGTCGGGAAACACTGCGCGACGTCGAGCGTCAGGTTCTGACGGAGGCCGTCACGTTTTACATGGACGTGGTTCGCGATCAGGCCATTGTGCGATTGCAGGAGAGCAACGTCTCGGTGCTCTCTCGTGAGCTCAAGGCGACGCAAGAGCGCTTCGCCGTCGGCGAGGTTACGCGCACCGACGTGTCGCAAGCCATTGCGCGGCGGGCGGGCTCGGTTTCTCAGCTCGATCTGGCCAAGGCCAACCTCAAGACCAGCCGTGCGTCGTTCGAGCGCGTTACCGGCAACCCGCCGTCGAATCTTTCTGAACCCGCGGTGCCCGAAAAACTGCTGCCCAAGTCTCTGGAGGAGGCAACGGCTATCGGAATCCGGGAGAACGCCCTGGTCGTCGCGGCGCTCTATCGTGAACAGGGCGCCCGCTACACCGTCGACCGCATTCGCGGTGAATTGCTGCCGACGGTGCAACTCGAGGCCAGCTATAGCGAGCGCTTTGATCCCAGCCGGCAGATTGAGGAGAGCGAGACGGGCACCGTCGCGGGCCGCGTCAACGTACCGATCTACGATGCTGGCGGCGAAGTCTATGCCCGTGTCCGGCAAGCTAAGCACACCCACGTCTCGCGGATGCAAGAGATCGAGCAAGTGCGGACGGAAGTTCGGCAGTCGGTGA
Source organism: Hyphomicrobium sp. (assembly GCA_002928395.1). GTDB lineage: Bacteria > Pseudomonadota > Alphaproteobacteria > Rhizobiales > Hyphomicrobiaceae > JAKAML01. The sequence continues at coordinate 6,440 of PEQZ01000084.1, read as the reverse complement.
TTGCGGCTTGGTCGCAGATGCAGGCTGCACGCGCGCAGCTCGTGTCGGACCAGGTCCAGGTCGACGCCAACCGCACGGCGCTTTCCGGCGTCCGTGAGGAGGAAAAAGTTGGCCAGCGCACGCTGCTGGATGTGCTTGATGCCGAGCAAGAGCTTTTGAACGCCGAAGTGACGCTGGCGACAACCCGGCGGAACCTGATCGTCGCATCCCACAACGTGCTTGCGGCCATGGGCCGGCTCGATTCCCTCACACTCGGGACTGTCGGCCAGATCTATGATCCAGAACAGAACTACCTCGAAACCCGCCGCAAATGGTGGGGGCTGTCCATCACCCACGGCGACGGCCGCCGCGAGACCGTCGATCTTTGGGATAGCCATGGCCGTCATCAGCCCGTGAAGTGAGTTCGTCGCGTATGTCAGCCAGTGCCGGGAACTTGCTGGCGCAGGCTTGAATTTCGACAGCGGATAGGTTGGCTCCTGCGGAGCCTCGATGCCATCGATAGCCGGCGCCTCGCAGGGCTGCAAACGCGGGGAATCCGCTGTTTTTGGCTTTGTTCGCCATACCTCTGCCAACAATCTGGACCAGTATTTGAGCGCGCCGCGCCGTTGACATGCAACTGGGATCGTTCCTGATCGACAGATGAGGATGAACAACAACACTGCATTGAAGCCCTCGCCGCGCCGTTGTACGAGCAGAGGCTGAAGCTTAGCAGCCGGAGGTCGTATCGATCGGACTCCGCGAGCCTGGGACAGGTAAGTTCATGAATAGACCGGACGTGGCCACCGAGCCGAGCATGGACGATATCTTGGCTTCCATCCGGAAGATCATCGCGGAGGAGCCCTCTGCGGCGCGCCCGCTGCCCGAGGTCAAGTCGATCGCGGCCGAGCCGCACGTGACCGAAACCCGGCATTCTGGGAACAATCCGACCGAGTTGCGGCAGGCTGCCGAGGGGACCCGGCATCCCGCTTCGTTCGCCGGACCCACCACCAGCCCGATTGCAGAACTCCCGGCCGCTCCGCAGCAAGTGCGCGCCACGGCCCAGGTTGCCGCGATGGCTGAGATGCCTAAGACGCCGCAGCAGGCAAATAGCCTCAATCTGGCCCTCAACGGCTTGCCGGGGACGCCGATGAGCGGGTCCAAGGCGCCAATATCGTTCGACGATCTTGCAGATCTTATGGAGGACGTGCCGCAATCGCCGCTGCGCCCCGCCGCGCGCGCAGCCGCCCCCGTTCCGCCTCCGGCCGCAGGCGGCCAGGGCGCGGCGCCGGTACGGGTTGCGCCGCCGGTGAGCGGCAGTTTCGCCGAATTGATGCGCACGCCGGTTGGTCCTGCTTCGACGCGCCAGGCCGAGGCCGCCGGATCGGCACCTTCGTTCGGAAGCCTTGCAGCGCGTGGTTCACCCGCACAGTTGAACGGTTCAGCAAACGATAGCGCGCTTGGAAGCGGTTCTGCGGTCCCGACCTCCACCGCATCCGTAGCAAAGATGGATCTTGGTGCGTTCGTTCCGACACGAACGCCGCCCGCCACCGCATCGGCCCCGACGTTTGGCGCCGGCCTGCTTAAGGCACCGGCCGCGGCAGTGCCGGCGCCGATTGCGCCTTATCCAGTAAAGCCCAAGTCTCCGAACATGGGTGATCCAGAGGCGTTAGTAGCTGCCGCTGCGGTCACGGTTGCCGCCAGCTCGGCCGAACCTCCGCTGCGCGATGGCAACCCGTTCCGCAGGCCAGTCGAAATGTTCGACAAGCGCGTTGAAGCCGCCGCGTCCGAAACCGAGGCTTTCTCCGGCATCGGGCCCGCGTTGCGCGCCCTGCCCATGCAGGGATCCAGTCCGTCGCAACAGGCGGCCGATGAGATCGTGGCCTCGACAGTGATGTCGGCCAGTGCGGCACCGGCCGAACTTGCGGGCAACTACGAAGTGATAGCGGCCATGCCGGCCAAGGCGCCGAAGGGCCCGCCTCCGGCAGAAGCCATGCTGGCCGGCGTTGCCAAAGTTGCCGCTCCGTCCGATGCGAGCCCTGTCGCGGCCCCGTCGTCGCTGGATCCGAAGCCGTCCGTCGCGGTGACGTCGCCGGTCACGCAACTTCCGGATCTCGATCACGCGGTCATCGAAAGCACCGCCGCCGCGCAGTCGGCGCTCGGCGCGTTGGCCGCCGGATTGGCCGCCTCGGGTAAGTCGTTTGTTCCGAGTGTCACTGCCATCCCGGAAACCGGCGCCGTCATGGTTGCGACCCATGCCGCGCCTCCGGGTCCAGACGGTCAGCCAGTCGCGATTTCCGCGATGTCGCCGCCAGCGGCTGCTCCGGCCGAGGTCGAGGTGGTGGTTGAAGTTGCGCCCGAGGTCCCGTCAGCTGTTATCGATGTTGCCCCACCGCCTGGCGAGCAGCCTGTTCCAGCTACCGTTGCCGCGGTATTGCCTAAGCTGCCGCCAGCGCTGCCTGTGTCGGCCCCTCCGGTCCATGCTCTACCGGCCGCGCCGTCACAGCCCGAAGGCGCGGCTGCCGGAGACGCCGGGAAGACGACTTCGCTGGAAGACACCGTCGCGGAGCTGTTGCGGCCCATGTTGCGCCAGTGGTTGGCCGACAACATGCCGCGTATCGTCGAAAAAGCCCTCAGGATCGAGGTCGCTGAAAGCGTGCGCCTCACGTCGAGGCCGCCGGTGGGTTGATCTCGCTGGCATTCCGCGGAACCCTATCGAATTCGGATGACGGGGCGCGGAGGCGCCCCGTCATCGTTTCAGGGCTATGTTGACAGTGCCAGAGGGCAGGTCTTACGACCCAAGGGCTCGGGCCGGTCTTTCTCGATTGTCACCACACCCGTCCTCAGCCAGTTGCACCCGACCTTAGCCAGAGAAGTGAGCCGCGACGCAAATGCTCGACAAGACCTATCAGCCGGCTGCCATCGAACCGCGCGTCAACGCCGAGTGGGACAAGGCAGGCGCGTTCAAGGCGGGCAGCGGGGCGACGGGAGGCAAGAACGCCGCCTACGCGATCGTCATCCCGCCGCCGAACGTGACCGGCTCGCTGCACATGGGGCACGCGCTCAACAATACGCTTCAGGACGTACTGGTCCGCTTCGAGCGCATGCGCGGCCGCGACGTGCTGTGGCAGCCGGGAACGGATCATGCCGGCATTGCAACTCAGATGGTGGTCGAGCGGCAGCTGGCCGCCGACAAGCAGCCGTCGCGGCGGGAACTCGGCCGCGAGGAATTCCTGAAGCGCGTGTGGACGTGGAAGGACGAGAGCGGCGGCACGATCGTCAATCAATTGAAGCGGCTGGGTGCGTCGTGCGACTGGAGCCGCGAGCGGTTCACCATGGACGAAGGTCTGTCTGAGGCCGTCGTCAAGGTGTTCGTCGAGCTGCATCGCAAGGGGCTGATCTACAAGGACAAGCGGCTCGTCAACTGGGACCCCAAGTTCCAGACCGCGATCTCGGACCTCGAGGTCGTGCAGATGGAGAAGCGTGGGTCTTTTGGTTGGGTCCTGCCGGAGGCGGGCAAGCAACATGGCGGTGACCCGGAGAATCCGTTCGACGTGGCCGCACTCGCCAAGGTGCTGGCCAAGGACCCGTCCGGCCACATGTACTATTTCCGCTATCCTCTGTCGAAAAAGGTCGCCGGATACGACAAGGACCACATCGTCGTCGCGACCACGCGGCCGGAAACCATGCTGGGTGACACGGGCGTCGCCGTGCACCCGGAAGATCCACGCTATGCGGCGCTTGTCGCCGCGAAGGCAACCGTGAAGCTGCCGCTGGTCGGGCGTGAGATACGGATCGTCGCAGACGAGTATTCCGACCCCGAGAAGGGCACGGGCGCGGTGAAGATCACGCCGGCGCACGACTTCAATGATTTCGAGGTCGGCAAGCGTCAGGGCCTCGAGCAGATCAACATCCTCGATGCGTTCGGCAAGCTGACGAAGGACGTGCCCGAGGCTTATCGCGGGCTCGACCGCTTCGAGGCGCGCAAGAAGGTCGTCGCCGACCTCGCCGCACTCGGATTGCTGGAGAAGATCGAGCCGACGACGCACACGGTTCCCCATGGCGATCGTTCGGGCGTCGCTATCGAGCCGTGGCTCACCGACCAGTGGTACGTGAATGCGGCTGAGATGGCCAAGCCCGCGATCAGGGCCGTCGAAAGCGGCAAGACGCAATTCGTGCCCAAGAACTGGGAGAAAACCTACTTCGAGTGGATGCACAACATCCAGCCCTGGTGCATCTCGCGGCAGCTGTGGTGGGGCCACCAGATCCCGGCGTGGTACGGGCCGGACGGTCACATCTTCGTCGCCCACGACGAGGCCGAGGCGAAGGCGCAGGCCAAGAAGCACTACAAGAAAGACGCTGTCCTTACGCGCGACGAGGACGTCCTCGACACCTGGTTCTCGTCGGCGCTCTGGCCGTTCTCGACGCTCGGCTGGCCGGACGAGACCAAGGAACTCGCGCGCTACTATCCGACAAGCGTGCTGGTCACCGGCTTCGACATCATCTTCTTCTGGGTCGCCCGCATGATGATGATGGGGCTGCACTTCATGGACGATGTACCCTTCCGCGACGTCTACATCCATGCCCTCGTGCGCGACGAGAAGGGGCAGAAGATGTCGAAGTCCAAGGGCAACGTCATGGACCCGTTGACCCTCATCGACCAGTACGGTGCGGACGCTCTGCGCTTCACGCTGGCCGCGATGGCGGCGCAGGGCCGCGACATCAAGCTCGCCACGTCGCGGGTCGAAGGCTATCGCAATTTCGCGACCAAGGTCTGGAACGCCTCGCGCTTCGCCGAGCAGAACGAGTGTGTCCGACGGCACGACTTCGATCCCGCGGCGGTGAAAGAGCCGGTCAACCGCTGGATCGCGGGCGAGACCGAGCGGGCAGCGGCGGGCGTCACGGCGGCGATCGAGGCCTACAAGTTCAACGAGGCGGCCAACGTCGCCTACGAGTTCGTGTGGGGCGTGTTCTGCGATTGGTATCTCGAGCTCATCAAGCCGATGCTGCTCGAGGGCGCCGACGAGAAAGCCAAGGCCGAGACGCGCGCCACCGTGGCCTGGACGCTCGACCAGATCTTGAAACTGCTGCACCCGTTCATGCCGTTCATCACGGAGGAATTGTGGGCACACATGGTCGAGCACGGCGCGCCCCGTCGGTCGCTGCTCTGCCTCAGCCAGTGGCCGGACTTGAAGGGCCTGGCCGATCCCGACGTCGACGAGGAAATCGGCTGGGTCGTCGCGCTCGTGTCCGAGATCCGCTCGGTGCGGACCGAGATGAACGTTCCGGCGTCGGCCAAGATCCCGCTCGTGCTGATCGGCAGTGACACGGACCTCCGTGCCCGGACGGTCCGCAACGAAGACATGTTGAAACGCCTAGCGCGGCTCGACAGCATCGCGTTCGCGAAGACAGCGCCAAAGGGTGCGGCGATGATCGTGGCGGGTGAGACCAGCGCCGCCCTTCCGCTCTCAGGCATCATCGACATGAGTGCGGAGGCCAAGCGGCTGGCGAAGGAAATCGCGTCGGCCGAAAGCGATCTCGCCAAGATGAACGCCAAGCTCGACAACCCGAGCTTTGTCGAGCGGGCGAAGGCCGAGGCCATCGAGGAAGCGCGCGACCGCAAAGCGGAGCTCGAGGGTCAGATCAAGAAGTTCGCCGCGCAGTTGAAGCGCATCGAAGCGGCGTGACATTCGGCGGTCGTCGCCGCGGATCGGAAGAGATCATCCGGTCCACGCCTGTCGGTCCTTGCATTATCCGCGTCAGCGTTCCTGCGGGCTGGAAGCGGGTGCGTCGGCATTCGACGCCAGCCGGCGCGCCCCGATGGCCGCTTGACGCAACCTGGCAAGCAATCCGCCCGACGAGGTGGAGACGCCACCGGTCGCCGACTGCGGCTTGATCTGATGGACGTGCAGCGAAACCAGCTTCCATTCCAATCCAGTGAACTCCAGCACGCCGGCGAACCAGCGATCGGGATCGTTCTTGTCGGTCATTTCCATTTCGAAGCGGGTGGGCGACGCGAACTCGGCACGCCTGACGCGGGACCATGCCGTCCGCATCCGTTCTGGAAGGTTCGCCAATGTCTTAGGCTCATCGATCTCGCCAACGGCGTCGCGATAAGTCCTGCGGTAGGAGAAGAGCTTCGGCAGGCCTTCGGCGTTGGCGTAGTTGTCGACCATCCGATTGACGGCGCCTTTGCCCCAGTACGCTTTGAAGCGTTGCCACATGCTGGGTTTGCCCGCAGCCTGCCCGGTCGCGTCCGATTCTGAATTCTCCGGCGGCAGGTCGAGCGCTGCGGTCGCGAGAGAAATCTTGAGTGTTTCCTTAACTTTATCCCACTCGATTTTGTCGGCGAGATAGGCCGCATCGCCTGACTTTACGGCTTCGCGGATCTGCCAGGCGGTGACGAACGGCGAGGCCACATAGGCCGCCACGGCCACGATCAGGATGAAGGCTTTGAGCAGAAG
>PEQZ01000083.1 GCA_002928395.1 Hyphomicrobium sp. | reverse complement strand
CAACTCTCCAGGATCGGCGTTGGTGATCTGCGCCGGCACCACGCGGCTGTCAGAGCACCCAATCCACAAGAGGCGCGGTTTCTGCTGGCGCGTCGCCAGCCCCTTGAAGAACGCGCGGTCCCGCTCGTACTGCAGCCGAAACCGCTGGTAACCCTCGACTGCGTCCTTGATATCCGGATCGGGGCCGCTCGTGTCGTTATCAGTCGCCATCGCGTCCCCCTCGACCTTGCACCGCGCCGCTCCCCCACAGAGCAGGTTCAGCCCGCTTACCGCCGACCTGCGATCAGCTATCATCGGCGTGCGACGGATCGATGTCCAGTCGTTGGGCAACTATCTGATTGTGGCGGGACCCGCCGCGCCAAACGACGCGCGGATCGCGTCCGAAAGCCTGAGCGGCTTGCCCGATACCGTGACCAGCACCAGCACCACGTTGGCCTCGAACAGCTTGACGCCATCGCGCAGCACGGCTTGGTCGAGTGTAACCGAAGCCCCGCCCAGCTCCTTGACCCGTGTTTCGACTTCCAGCAGATCGTCGATGCGGCCGGGGCGATTGAAATCCATGTTCATGCGGCGGACCACGAACGCGGCCGGCTCGACACTATCGGACCCGTCGATCAACCGTCGCGCGTCAGTCCCCAGCAACCGCAGGAAATCCGACCGTCCGCGCTCGCACCACCTGACATAAGACGCGTGATAGACGACCTGCGCGAAGTCGGTGTCCTCGAAATAAACCCGGACCGGCAGCAGATGCCGCCGCCCCGCCGCGTCATCAATGATCCGGCCGGCGAGGTCGGGCCAAGTGTGGGTGCTCATGTTTGTGCTTATGCCGTTGACGATCAGCGACGTATACGAGACCCACCCGCCCATTGCCAGATGGCAGTGTCGACGCGGCCTCGTCGCCTCTCAACAACGTCATGGCCGGGCCTTCGAACCGGCCATCCAACTCGCTCACGCTGCCCGTTCTCTAAGGGGGAAGGGCTGGAGTGAGGGGCGGCCATACTGGCTCGATCCGCGGGCTTTCCGGCAGGCGGCCATCGAACCCCGCCTGTCATGGCCGGGCCCTGGACCCGGCCATCCAGCATTTTCGATATTCGGTTATCGACCCGTGTCGCCGCAGCGGAGCGGGGTTCCCCTGCGGCAAGAGAGAGGTCGTCGCGGGAGGGGGCCGCTCCCGGACCGGGCATGGGGCGGCGAGGAGCATGTTCTTGCAACGGACGCGGATGGTGCGTTAGCTGCCGGAGGGAGGCGGTGCCGAAGCCGGTGATGCAGGTCGGGTTTTGACCCACAGCGGCTATAGTGCTTGTGCGCAACACTTATGTTGCGAAAATGCAGAGAGCGGTACGGCGCGACGTGTGCACCGCGTCATGCTCATGTGTCATTGGTTCCAGCTTCGACGGCGGTTGACCACGCGGACTCACCAACGCTCTCCTCTTCAAGGAGAGCGAGCAAGCCTGTTAGCAAAAACACAAGGGAACTAGAGCCATTGCCATCGTCACCCGTCAGCTAGTCATAAGCGAATGACGCCGGCTCTCACCGCAAAACCGTACATCGTGTTGGCCCTATTGAAGAACTACATGTAACGTTTCGCCTGCGTGGCTCGTAACACAGGGGCAATCAGTCGTTGGGAAGCGGTCTGGACAATGAGCAGGCGTGGAGCGGGTTGATGCGTGCGGCGCTGAGCGGCGATCAAGAGGCGTATCAACAGCTTCTGGTCGCGATCACCCCGCATCTTCGGACGGTCGCGCGCCGCAGTTTGTCCGTTTCGGCGGCGGCGGATGTGGAGGACGTGGTGCAGGACGCGTTGTTGGCCATTCATCTGAAACGCGCCTCGTGGGACGCGACACGACCCATCGCGCCTTGGCTCAATGCGGTCGTGTACCACAAGGCAATCGATGCGCTGCGACGCAAGGGACATCGTGGCGAGGTTGAGATCGACTCGGCGACCGACATTGCGGCGGCAGCCTTGGATGGGGACCGGGCGATCGACGTCGAAACGGCTTTGGCGTCTCTTGATGAGCGGCAGCGCCTTATCGTCGAGCAAATGTCAATTCAGGGGCGAACGGCGGCGGAAGTCGGCTCTGCGCTCGACATGTCGGAGAGCGCCGTGCGGGTGGCCTTGCACCGCGCCCTCAAACGCTTGGCGCGCAGGTTCAATGGATCGAACTCATGAAAACTGATGCTTTCATCCAAGCGCTTGTGCAGGACCTGACGACGCCGGTCGTGCCGGTCGCCGCGTCCTTGAAACGGGTGATGCCGCTGGCAGCCGTGTCGACGGCCATCGCGTTTCTGGTTTCTGCCGGTCTTCGTCCTGATCTGCTCGCGTCGGGATTGAAGCCAACGGCCATCAAGGTCGGCCTCGGCCTGCTGCTCGCTGTCGGCGGGTTGTTGGCTGCTGTGCGGCTGGCGCGTCCCGATGCGGCCATCGCCCGATCCGCGCCCCTGCTTTTGCTCGGTCCGGCGTTTGCGTTGATGGCTGTCGCGGCCGAGTTGGTTACCGGTGGAGCCGGCACATGGCAGAGCCGCCTCTGGGGCCACAGCTTCCTTGTATGCCTAATGGTCCTGCCGTTGCTTGCGGCACTCCCCCTGATCGCTGCACTTTACGCTCTGCGGCACGGGGCATCGACGCATCTCGAAGCCGTCGGCGCTGTCGCCGGACTGGGCGCCGCCGGGATCGCCATCGTCACGTATGGCTTATTTTGCAATGAGGACAGCGCCTTGTTCATCGCCACGTGGTATCTCCTAGCCACTTGCATCGTGTGCCTTATCGGCGCGGTGGCAGGCCGTGTGGTTCTGCGCTGGTGACATCACGATCCAGTCACACTCAAGTGAACATGTAACGAAGGCAACCGCGCACCCGTATAGCGATGACAGCTTAAGGGAACAGCGCCATGGATCTGCCTGCGCCGACGGTCGCGAAGTTTGAGCATCCCGAGATCACCGCGAAGGGGGAGCGGCGCGCGAGCGTCTACTTGACCAAGCTCGAAACGCTTTGGTTCAACACTGGCACGCTCTGCAATATCACCTGCCAGAACTGCTACATCGAGAGTTCACCGAAGAACGACCGCCTCGTCTATCTGACGCTGGCTGATGTCACGGACTATCTCGACGAAGTCCGCCGCGATCGCCTGCCGGTCAAAATGATCGGCTTCACCGGTGGCGAGCCCTTCATGAACCGCGACATGATCGCGATTCTGCGGGAAACGTTGTCGCGCGGCTTCGAGACCCTCGTGCTGACCAACGCCATGCGCCCGATGATGCGTCACCAGAAGCAGCTGAAGGCTCTTCAAGCAGACTTCGGTGCGAAACTGCGCTTCCGCGTCTCGCTTGATGATCACCGCGAGGCCATCCACGATGCCGAGCGCGGTACAGGATCGTTCGCCAAGGCCATGGACGGCCTTCGCTTTCTGTCAAAACAGGGGTTCCAGATCGAGATCGCCGGTCGGCGTCTCGGTCATGAGCCAGAAGACCTCGCCCGCTCAGGCTACGGCGCCTTGTTTGCGAGCCAAGACATTGCCGTCGATAGCGGCGACCCGGTGCAGCTCGTGATCTTTCCGGAAATGATCGCCGACGCCAATCCACCAGAGATCACCGAGGCCTGCTGGGGCATTCTCAAGAAGCACCCTGACGACGTCATGTGCGCGACCGCCCGCATGGTCGTGCGGCGTAAAGGTGCCGCGGCCCCGGCGGTCGTGGCCTGCACACTCATCGCCTACGATGAACGTTTCGAACTCGGCCGGACGCTCAAAGAGGCATCCGGCTCGGTGCCACTCAATCACCGTTATTGCGCGACATTCTGCGTGCTGGGTGGCGCTGCTTGCGGCGCACCGAAGTCATGACGGGGAGGCCTGGAATGTTGATCGATCGTCGAATGTTTTTCATTGGCGCCGTGGCCCTGTCGACGTCGACCCGCGCGCAGACAACCGACTTGACTGGTCGCCTCGTTATCACGGGATCGAGCACGGTCGCGCCGCTCGTGCTCGAAATCGGGAAAGCCTTCGAAAAGCGGCATCCGCGCGTGCGCATCGACGTGCAGACTGGTGGCTCCTCGCGCGGTGTCGCCGATGCGCGGTCTGGACTGGCTGACATCGGCATGGCGTCGCGTGCGTTGTTCGACAACGAACGCGACCTGTTTGGAACGCCGATCGCGCGCGACGGTATCTGTCTCGTTGCGCACAAAACGAACGCTGTGTCTGACCTGACGGACGAGCAGGTGAAAGCGCTGTTTACCGGCAAAGCCGCGGATTGGCAGGAGGTTGGCGGCAAGCCGGGCCGCGTCACCATCGTCAACAAGGCCGAAGGCCGCTCGACGCTCGAGCTGTTCCTGCAGCACTACAAACTCAAGAACAGCGACATCAAAGCCAGCGTCGTAATCGGTGATAATGCGCAGGGAATCAAAACGATCGTCGGCAATCCCGGCGCCATCGGCTACGTCTCGATTGGATCGGCAGAGTTCGAAGTGTCGCAAGGTACGGCGATCAAACTTGTGTCGTCGGGTGGCGTCGTTCCAAGTTCAGCAGCTGTCCAGGCCGGCACGTTTCCGTTGTCGCGGCCGCTGACACTCGTGACCAAGCAGGCCCCCACCGGCCTCGCAGCCGCTTTCATCGCTTTTGCGCGCTCATCCGACATGCACCCCCTCGTCAAGGAGCAGTTCTTTGTACCGCTCCAAAGTTGACGGTTATGTCGGCACCGGCCTCGCGATGGTTGGCGGCGTCTGCACTTTGCTAGTGCTGACGATCGCGCTGTTTCTGCTGCGTGAATCGTGGTCCGTCGTGCAGGGTGTCGGTCTCCGTCGCTTTCTGACCGACAGCGCGTGGAACCCGACCGAGAAGCGTTTCGGACTTGCACCGATGCTGCTTGCCAGCGTTGCGACAGCCATTGGCGCCATCGTCATTGCGGCACCGCTCGGCATAGGCTCGGCGATCTACAGCCGCTTTTACGCGGGCCGCCAAGCAGCGCGAATCCAACGTGCGATCGTGACGCTGATGGCAGGCATTCCGTCCGTCGTCTTCGGCCTGTGGGGCCTTGTTGCGTTGGTGCCCCTCATCAACAAGATCATGCCACCTGGAACAAGCCTGCTCGCGGCGATGCTGGTGCTCGCCCTCATGATCCTACCAACCGTCGCCCTGACGGCTGACGCAGCTCTCGCGACAGTACCCATGCCCTTGCAACAGGGCGCGGCCGCGCTCGGCTTGTCGCGGGAGGCGATGATTGCCCACGTCTTGGTGCCCGCCGCGCGCTCTGGCATCGTTGCCGGCATTCTGCTCTCGCTCGGTCGCGCGCTCGGCGAGACGATGGCGGTGCTGATGGTCGCTGGCAATGTCGTGCAGGTTCCGACCAGTGTGTTCGAGCCCGTGCGCACGCTGACAGCCAACGTCGCCTTGGAGATGGCCTACGCCGTCGGAGATCATCGCGCCTCGCTGTTCGTCTCCGGCCTCGCGTTGACGCTCATTGTCGCGGCCCTCGCGGTCGCGTCGTGGCGCTTGTCTGAGGCGCGCTCACATGGCTGACCTCATCGCCGTGCTGCCGCGCCGGGATCTGGTGCTCAAAGCTGCAGTTCATGCAGCAGCACTCGTCGTTGCCCTCGCGTTCGCGGCTCTGCTCTGGGATGTGATCGGCCAAGGTCTGTCGCGCCTCTCGTGGTCCTTCCTGACAACCGAGCCGCGCAGTTCCGGTCGGCTTGGCGGCATCGCCCCGATCATCATCTCGACCGTGTTGTTGCTCCTCGTTGCGATCACGGTTGCAACGCCGCTCGCCATCGGCACGGCTGTGCTGTTGGTCGACTTCGTCCGCACGGGCAGCTTGGGCGCGCGCATCGTCTCCATGTCGCTGGACATTCTCGCTGGTGTGCCCTCGATCGTGTTCGGCCTGTTCGGCAACGCCTTCTTTGCAATCTATCTCGGCCTCGGATTTTCGATCCTGTCGGGCGGCCTCACGCTTGCCTGCATGGCGCTGCCGATCATGATCCGGAGTACCGAGATCGGCTTGCGCGCCGTCCCCGACGACTGGCGGCGCGGCACGGCAGCCCTCGGCATGACAAAGACGAGTGCGCTTCGCCACATCCTGCTTCCGGCGGCTGCCCCCGCGATCATCGCTGGCTTGATGCTGGGCATCGGCCGGGCGGCGGCGGAGACGGCCGCGCTTGTCTTCACGAGTGGCTATGTGGACCGCATGCCGGGATCGCTGTTCGACAGCGGCCGTTCGATTGCAGTTCACATCTATGATCTGACCATGAATGTCGCCGGTGGTGAAAAGTCCGCCTACGCGGCGGCGCTGGTCCTGGTCGGGTTGCTCGTCATCATCAACGCCATTGCGCTGGCGTTGTCCCACCACGTTCTGCGTAAACGGATCACTCAATGATGCACGCCGTCCAACGCAGTTTTTCCGAGAGGGCGCCGCCGCTGGCGTGCTGCACTTCAGATGCGTGCGAGCCGGTGTGTGACTGCAACACGGTCATTAAAGCCGAATGTGTATCGTTGTCTTACGGTGGTCGGCCAGCGTTGCAGGACGTCGACCTGTCGTTTCAACGACACGCAGTCACGGCCATCATAGGCCCCTCGGGCTGCGGCAAGAGCAGCTTCCTCGCCACGCTCAATCGATTGACCGACATGGTCCCGGGTTGCGAGGTCGATGGCAAAATCGCGTTCTGCGGCCGTGACATTCGCGACCCGTCGCTCGACGTGCGCATTCTACGCACGCGTGTCGGCATGATCTTCCAGCGCGCCAACCCATTTCCGTTGTCGATCCGCAAGAACATCGAGATGCCTCTGAGAGAATGTGGCGTTTCTGACCGCGTCGAGCGGGAGCAGCGCGTGCACGATGTGCTCGTCGAGGTCGGCCTCTGGCACGAGGTTCGTGATCGACTAGACAAGCCGGCGCTCGGACTATCGGGCGGGCAACAACAGCGCCTCTGCATCGCGCGCGCGCTGGCACTTCGGCCCGAGGTTTTGCTCATGGACGAGCCGTGCAGCGCACTGGATCCGATCTCGTCTGGTGTCGTCGAGGATCTGATCCTTAATCTGCGTGGCCGCGTTACGATCGCCATCGTCACGCACAATCTGGCGCAGGCGCGCCGCGTCGGCGACCACCTCGCGGTCTTCTGGGTGGTTGACGGCGTCGGTCGCTTGATCGAATCCGGTCGCGCGGCCGATGTTTTCGCTTCCCCCTCTCATCCAACCACAGCCCAGTACCTGTCGGGTGCGCGCGGCTGATCTAATCGAACAGGAGACCACTCATGGATGTCATCAAGGACGTACAGGACTATTACGGCAAGACGCTCAAAACGTCGGCCGATCTCAAGACAGAAGCGTGCTGTACGCCGGACGCGATGCCGGGTTACATCAAGCGATTGCTCTCGAACATTCATGACGAGGTCCTGATCAAGTACTACGGCTGCGGCCTCGTTGCGCCGACCGTCCTCGAAGGTAAGCGCATTCTCGATCTCGGCTCTGGTTCGGGTCGCGACGTCTACGCGCTTGCGCAGCTCGTTGGCGCCAAGGGCGAAGTCGTGGGCGTCGACATGACGGAAGAACAACTCGCCGTCGCCAATGCGCATCTCGGCTGGCACCAGAAGAAGTTCGGCTTCAAGAAGTCCAACGTTCGCTTCCTGCACGGTTACATCGAAAAGCTTGACCGACTTGGCCTGAAGCCCGGATCGTTTGACATCGTCGTGTCCAACTGCGTGATCAACCTGTCGACCGACAAGGCCGCCGTCCTGAAAGGCGCGTTCGACTTGCTGAAGCCCGGCGGTGAACTCTACTTCTCCGACGTCTACGCCGATCGCCGCCTGCCCGATGCCGTGCGTAATGATCCCGTGCTCTACGGCGAATGCCTTGGTGGCGCACTCTACTGGAACGACTTCCACACACTCGCAAAGCAGGCCGGGTTCAAGGACCCGCGCCTCGTCGAGGATCGTCCACTCGGCGTTACCGATGAAGCGCTCGCAGCCAAGCTTGGTCCGGCGAAATTTTTCTCGGCCACATATCGCCTGTTCAAGCTCGACGATCTTGAGCCGCTCTGCGAGGACTATGGCCAGGCGGTCGTCTACAAAGGCGGCATCCAAGGTGCCGAAGACATCTTCCTCCTCGATAAGCACCACGCCATCGAACGCGGCAAAGCGTTCCCAGTCTGCGGCAATACCTGGAAAATGCTCAACGACACGCGCTTCGCACCGCACTTCGACTTCATCGGTGATTTTTCGCGTCACTATGGGATCTTCGCCGGCTGCGGCACGACGATCCCCTATGACACCGGGTCGGGCGCGTCGACGTCGAATGGGGGCTGCTGCTGATGACGGCTCGCCTCAAAACCGTATTGGTTCTTTGCACCGGGAATTCCGCGCGCAGCATTATGGCAGAGGCACTGATTAACAGCCTCGGCGCGGGTCAATGGCGGGCGGTGAGCGCCGGATCGAAGCCAACGGGACGCGTCAACCCATTCGCGCTCGCCGCCCTAAAGGCGGCGGGCATTCCACCGCCCGAGATGCCGCGCTCGAAGAGCTGGAACGAGTTCGCCACAACGGGCGCGCCTCCGATCGATCTTGTCCTCACGGTCTGCGACAGTGCCGCCAACGAGACCTGCCCGCGCTTCCACGGGCCGGCCCGTGTGGTGCATCTGCCGTTTCCTGATCCGGCCGCGGTCGAGGGGAGCGACACCATCATCCTCGATGCGTTTCAGACGGTCCTTGCAGACATGCAGCGAATGCTGCCATCGTTGTTAATGCGGCAGGCTGATTGTCCAACGCCGCGCTGAGAGAGCTGCTAGTTCGGCGTCTTGGTTGAGCTGCGATTGGGTGAAGATCGGCTGCGTTCGCGTCCCGATACCGAAGTCGCCTATCGCCGCATGAAAGGTGTTCCCGATCATCAGCGTTATGCCTGTGGCAAATCGATCGTCGAACTGGAACGCTGGGAGACTGCTGGTCAATCCCGCTCGGTACCGCGTTCACGCCGAGTGCTGAGCCATTCGAACGTCCTCGAATACCCACCGTCCTCTGCGATGAAGTGCGTCGGCAAGCTGCAGTGCAGCATAACTGACCTCTGAACTCTTCGAACGGGAGGCACGAAAAGCACACTACGGCTGATCATCAGCATCGCCGGACGGTCGGTCATGGCCCCAAGCCGACCTGGTCGCCCTCGCGCCCGGTGCGGCCGCTCATATCTCGCAAGCAGCCCTTAACGCGCCAGGGCCCGGCTTATGCCCCCACCTCCACCACCACGATTTCCGGTGGTGACCCGAACCGGATAGGCAATCCCGAAAGCCCGAGGCCGCCCGACACGATCAAATGCCGGCCGTCCTCGACGATGTGGCCGTAGGCATAGCGGCTTCCGAATTTCGACGGAACGATCGGCGTGAAACCAGCGAGCCGCACCTGCCCGCCGTGCGTGTGCCCGGAAACCGTCAGCGCCACGCGCTCCGGCACCTCGGCGAAAATGTCCGGCTCGTGCGCCATCAGGATGACCGGGGCATCGTCGGTCACCTGAGCAAGCGTGCCCGCGAGGTCGTCAACGCCCCTGTAGTCGCGCTTTCCACCGAGCTTGAACCGCGGATAGTCCTCAGGCGTCGGCCAGAACGCCCACTGGTCGCCGAGCCCCGCGATCCACACCGGCCGGCCGTCCTTCTGCAACCGCACAGCGCGGTTCTCATGGACCGGAATGCCAGCAGCTTCGAGCGCGCGGCCGGCCGTCGTCGGGCCCTTGCGGCGGCGCTGAACCTCGATCTCGTCCCACCAGTCGTGATTGCCGAGAACGGCGTGCACGCCGAGCGGTGCTTTCAGCTTGCCAAGCGCGGCGGCCCATACGATGTGCGGCAACGGGCGGCCAAAGCGGCCCATGCGATAGCCTGCCACGTAGTCTCCCAGCAGCAGGATCGCGTCCGGGCCGAGCGCGTTGGTCTGGGCCACCAGGCTTTCGATGCGGGCTTCGCCCATCCACGGTTCCAAAGCATGCAGATCGGCGATCAGGGCAAGCCTGAGCTTCAACCCTGCCGGCCAATTGCGCGGCGTCACCCCATAGCGGGTCACCCTCTGCCGGAAGGGCTCTGCCAGCGCATATCCGCCGAGCCCGAGCCCGGTCAACCCGAGCCCGCCGAGCCACTTCAGGAGTGTGCGACGGTCTATCAACCGGCCCCCGCTATGCTCGGACCGCCGTTGTCGTCCTCGAACAGATCGGGCGTTGCCATGCGCGAAGGCCCCGACATGCCGAGATGGCGATAGGCCTTCATGGTCAAGACGCGCCCGCGCGGGGTGCGGCCGATGAAGCCCTGCTGCAGCAGGTAGGGCTCGACGATTTCCTCGAGCGCGTCGCGCGGCTCCGACAACGCCGCGGCCATCGTCTCGATGCCAACCGGGCCGCCGTCATAGGTCTTGGCGATACAGTTGAGATAGCGGTGATCGAGCGCGTCGAGGCCCTCGTTGTCGACTTCCAGCATTTGGAGCGCCTTGTCGGCCACGGCGGCGTCGATCGTGCCAGCACCCGCCACCGCTGCGAAATCGCGCACGCGCCTCAGAAGTCTTCCAGCGATGCGAGGTGTACCGCGCGCCCGCCGGGCGATCTCGCGCGCACCATCCGCCGACATCGGTGCGCCCAGAACGCGGGCGCCGCGCGACACCACCAGCTCCAATTCGTCGATGGTGTAGAAGTTGAGCCGGATCGGAATGCCAAAGCGGTCGCGCAGCGGGTTGGTCAAGAGACCCGCCCGCGTGGTCGCGCCAACCAGCGTGAACTTGGCCAGATCGATGCGCACCGATCGCGCCGCCGGTCCCTCGCCGATGATGAGATCGAGCTGGAAATCCTCCATTGCGGGATAGAGGATTTCCTCCACCGCCGGATTGAGCCGGTGGATTTCGTCGATGAACAGCACGTCGCGCTCTTCGAGATTGGTCAAGAGAGCGGCCAGATCGCCGGCCTTCGAGATCACCGGCCCCGATGTGGCGCGGAAGCCGACGCCCATCTCCTTGGA
>PEQZ01000082.1 GCA_002928395.1 Hyphomicrobium sp. | reverse complement strand
GCCGGCTGCCTGGATGCGCGCGAGATAGGACCCGTCACCGCGGATCATGATGTCTTTCCACCCGTCCTCCCAGAACCGGACCAGATGATTGCGGGGCCAGCGGCAGTTCTCGGCGATGAGCCAGGACGGCGGCTGCGTCTTCCAGCGGCTTGTTCCAGTAGAAGCGATATTCCTCGGCCTCGCCGATGGAGAAGTAGGCGAGCACAATCCTGCGGCCGCCGTCAGGCCTGGTCTTGAGGCGTTCGACTTCTGCGGGATCGAGCGGCTTCATGGGCCGGCCGGCGGCCTGGCTCATCGAAAAGTCGACGACGAGGAGATCGGTATCGGAAGCGGCGAGGGCATCGAACGTCTTGTCGAGGTTCTGCAGTTGGTAGCCCCAGCTTCTAACCGCGCTGAGCCGCGTGCCGGTGAGCGTACTGAGCACGCCGCTCTGATGCGATGCCCACATCAAGCCGCCGAGCGCGAGCGCAGTCGTGCCGATTGTCCAAGCCCTGCGCCGCATGCGATGTCCCCGTTTTCTTGCTCGTTCGCCCGCCTGCCGGACTCGACCGGCCTACAACAGCATTTGGGAAATGGCTACGTTCCCGGCAACCCGTTCTGCAATGCCATCCCGCTACCCTTGCCGGCCCGGTGCCTGGCACCACGCACCCGCGGACACTGGCCGTTCCCCGCCAATTCCGCTATGCAGCCTTCGTGAAACAAGCCTGAGGTAATGGACCCAGATGTCGGAAAAGCAACAACCTGCCAAGAAACTGCTCAAGGCAGCGATCGTTCCGGTGACGCCGTTCCAACAGAACTGCGCGATCCTCTGGGACGACGCGAGCAAAGCGGGTGCCGTGATCGATCCCGGCGGCGATGTCGATGCGATCCTGGATGCGATCAAACAAGTGGGCGCCAAAATCGAAAAAATCGTGCTGACCCATGGCCATATCGACCACGCGGGCGGAGCCGCGGAGCTCAAGGAACGGATGGGCGGGAAGATCGCCATCGAAGGTCCGCACCGGGGCGACGATTTCCTGCTGCGCGGGCTCGCTGGCCAAGGCTCTCAGTTTGGAATCTCGGGCAGTCGCAACGTGCAGCCGGACCGCTGGCTGAGCGAGGGCGACACGGTGTCGATCGGCGGCTTCGTGTTCGAGGTGCTGCATTGCCCGGGCCACTCGCCAGGCTCGGTGGTTCTGGTCAACAAAGCCCAGAAATTCATGCTGGTGGGCGACGTGCTGTTCCGCGGCTCGATCGGGCGGACGGATTTCCCCTATGGCGACCATGATGCGCTGATCAACGCGATCAAGACCAAGCTGATGGTGCTCGGCGACGAGTACGGCTTCCTGTGCGGGCACGGGCCGGGCAGCACCATCGGCCTCGAGCGGCGCAGCAATCCCTACATCGTGTGATCGGGCGGCTGGCGCGCTGCCGGTCGCAGAATCCTCGCGGCAATACCGTTTGGGGTCCGGGGACAAGCTTTGCCAGACGTCCTCAACGCGCGCGGCGGATCTCGAGGCCGCCGAAGACGCCGGGGTGATGGATGTTCGAGCGCATGTCGTCACGCGATGCGCCATAGCATGGGCGTGCGACCGTTCAAGTTGATTTAGGGGAACAGACACCACGCAACTTCAATCCGGGTGTCACGCGCCATAGGGCACAATCGGTGCCGGCGGCGCTCTGGCCGCACCGATTATCCTTGCTCGGCAATCTGTAGCATCACGACATGGACGGCAGGCGTGTTGCGTGGGGCGGTTTCGTTCCCAGGGCTTGCGCCGCGCCCCGGTCGAGGCTAGAAGACGCGCTCGCTATCAAAGCGCTACGGCTTCCGGAGAGGTGGCAGAGTGGTCGATCGCGTCGCACTCGAAATGCGAAGTACGGGCAACTGTACCGGGGGTTCGAATCCCTCCCTCTCCGCCATAACTTATTGATTATAAAATATTTTTATCGTGTTTCTGTGGAGTCTGAACTCTGTCAGACCCGCGCATGCCCGCCTCCCGGCCCACCAGGAATGATGTTCGCCCGGCGCCGTCGCGTGGTGCGTTTTTCAGCGCCCCCCTGAAGCGCCCTGCACTCGCGCGTCAAGTCATCCTCTACAGCCAGCATCCGAAACCGCCGGGTTGCCATGAAGCAGGCCGACACGAAGTCCGGCGATCACTGCTGATAGTGCTACCCGGGGGTTGCGCCGGCGCTCGCAGACCCACGGCCAGCTGCGCCCACCTCGCTTCCCCACGGCCACTTTCACGTCACGGGCCAACCGGCGAAACCACTTCAGGTTCGTCGAGTAGCCAACCTCGTTGAGACGTATTGGAGATGACGGTCGCCGAAGCCATGCCGACCACCGGCAAATTGATGAATTCAATGCTCCAGCTGCAGAGGCAAAGGCTGCACGAGTTCGCAACGAAGCGTCGCAAGCCGATTGTGGATCACTTGCGAACGTCGAACGATCACGCTGATGGCGTCACGCGCCAACGTCGGTCAGCCCCGCCTTGATCCCAATCAATGTACAGCCCACGGCACTGTGGCTGGTGTTGAGACAGGTGGGCTCTGCGCGCGTGTACCGACGTTCGCATCTGGCCCAAGCCGAAGCAAACCGGGGGTGCCATGAAACCGACGACGGCGGAGCGTGAGGCTCTCGGAGATGCGTTGGCCGCTCTCTCGGCGGCGCTTGTGGCGGTCTTGGGACTATACATCACCTTCGCAACACGCGAGCCGGCCATGGCCCTCCACGGCGCGCTGCTCGCTGTGGCTGCCATTATCGGCGGCGGTGCCGTTTTCAGTTTTATGAACCCGACAGAAGATCGACCCGAACGCGCTGATTACGTGGACGGCCCCATCAAGGTCGCAACGATTGCTGCAATCATTTGGGGTATCGCCGGCTTTCTGGTGGGCGACATCATCGCCTGGCAACTCGCCTTCCCGGCGCTGAACTTTGACCTACCGTGGTTCAGCTTTGGCCGGCTACGTCCTCTGCACACGTCGGCGGTGATCTTCGCCTTTGGCGGCAACGTGCTTCTCGCCACCTCGTTATTCGTGGTTCAGCGGACATGTCATGCGCGTTTGGCCGGTCGCTGGTCGCCGTGGTTCGTCGTATGGGGCTATCAGCTCTTTATCGCCATTGCCGGAACTGGCTACCTTTTGGGGATAACTCAGGGCAAAGAGTATGCCGAACCGGAGTGGTATGCCGATCTTTTGCTGACCGTCGTCTGGGTCACCTATTTGTTGGTGTTTCTCGGTACATTGGCGCGCCGCAAGGAGCCGCACATCTACGTCGCCAACTGGTTCTTCCTTGCCTTTATCGTAACCGTGGCACTGCTGCATCTCGTCAATAACGCGAGCATTCCCGTTAGTATAACCAGTACCAAGAGTTACATCGTGTACGCGGGTGTGCAGGATGCGATGACACAGTGGTGGTATGGGCACAATGCGGTGGGTTTCTTCCTGACTGCCGGCTTTCTCGGCATCATGTATTATTTTATACCGAAGCGAGTGGAACGGCCCGTCTATTCCTACCGCTTGTCCATCGTGCATTTCTGGACATTGATTTTTCTCTATATCTGGGCTGGTCCTCACCACCTTCACTACACCGCACTACCCGACTGGGCACAGACGCTCGGGATGACCTTCTCGATCATACTGTGGATGCCGTCTTGGGGGGGCATGATCAACGGACTGATGACGCTGGCGGGCGCCTGGGACAAGCTGCGCACCGATCCCGTCGTCCGATTGTTGGTCGTATCTGTCGCTTTCTACGGCATGTCGACATTCGAAGGCCCCTTGATGTCCATCAAGGCCGTCAATTCGCTCTCGCATTACACGGATTGGACCATCGGCCACGTCCATTCGGGTGCGCTCGGATGGGTCGCGATGGTTTCGTTCGGCGCGATCTATTGTCTCGTACCGTGGCTGTGGAACCGCAAGGGACTTTACTCGTTAAAGCTGGTCGAGTGGCATTTCTGGATATCGACGATCGGCATCCTGCTTTACATCACCGCAATGTGGGTATCGGGCATTACCCAAGGATTGATGTGGCGCTCCTATGACAAGCTAGGTTTCCTTCAGTACTCGTTCATCGAGACCGTCGAAGCGATGAAACCCTACTACGTCATCCGGGCCATCGGCGGCCTGCTGTTGGTGATCGGTGGACTGGTCATGGCCTATAACATCTGGCGGACCATCCGCGGCGACGAGGCCGTCGATCTGGCAGACCAGCCGCGTGTTGCGGCAGCACCGGGGCTGCGCTTGCAGCCTGCCGAATGAGCGGGGGCACATCGATGAAACATGAAGTCTTCGAGAAAAACTCGCTCATCCTGCTCGTGGGCATCCTGATCGCAGTCTCTATTGGCGGCCTCGCCCAGATCGCCCCGTTGTTTTGGATCGACAGCACGATCGAGAAGGTCAAGGGCATGCGCCCCTACACCCCACTCGAGCAAGTCGGCCGCGATATCTATGTGCGAGAGGGATGCTATGGTTGTCACAGCCAGATGATCCGGACGTTGCGCGACGAGGTCGAACGGTATGGTCACTACAGCCTCGCCGCCGAGAGCATGTACGATCATCCGTTCCAGTGGGGGTCAAAACGCACGGGACCCGATCTCGCGAGAGTCGGCGGAAAATACTCCGACCAATGGCAGGCCGACCATCTGGTTGCGCCCCGCGCGCTCGTGCCAGAGAGCATCATGCCGGGGTATCCGTGGCTTGCGACAACACGGATAGACGCGCCAAGCACCGTCGAGCGATTGAAGACGCTCCGCCTTGTCGGCGTGCCCTACTCGGACGAGATGATAGTAAACGCCGAGCGCGATCTGGTCGCCCAGATTGATCCTGAGAGCCGTTCCGCGCGCGATCTCCTCCAGCGTTACCCGAAGGCCAAGGTGGTGCGATTGGACAATAGCTCCACGCCGCATCCGACCGAACTCGAAGCACTGGTGGCCTACCTGCAGATCCTCGGGCAGATGGTCGACTTCGCCACCTTCGATGCTGCAGGCCCAAACCTGAGGTGATTTCAACATGACCTACGACACGGTTGCCACGATCAGCCAGGTGACGTCGCTTCTATTTTTTATCGCGATGTTCGGCTCAGTCGTCGTCTACGCATTGTGGCCAGCAAACGGTGCCATGTTCGAGGCGGCGCAACGCGATGCACTTGATCTTCGCGAGCCATCACGAGGGAAGCAGCAATGAGCAAGCGACCCGAACTCGATGCTGTGACCGGCGTCGAAACAACAGGCCACGAATGGGACGGGATCAAAGAGCTCAACAAGCCGCTGCCGCGCTGGTGGCTGAATACATTCTACGTCTGCATCTTGTGGGCGGTCGGATATTGGATGGTGTACCCGGCCTGGCCGACGCTTAACGGGTACACGCCGGGCTTGCTCGGTTACAGCCAGCGCGAAACGTTGGCGCGCGAGGCCAAGGCGGCGACCCAAGCACAAGGAGGGCTACGTGATCTGCTTGCCCGCACGCCGCTTGCGGACGTGCGGAACAACCCGGAGCTGTTGCGCTTCGCGACAGCCGGCGGCACCTCATCGTTCCAGACGAACTGTGCGCCCTGCCATGGACGAGGGGCACAAGGCGCGGTTGGATATCCCAACCTCAATGACGACGACTGGCTCTGGGGCGGTAGCGTCGAAGATATTCACAAGACGATCGAAGTCGGCATCCGCACCGAGCAGACGAACACCCGCTTGTCGCAGATGCCGCGATTTGGCGTCGACAAGCTGTTGTCGCCCGAGGAGATTGCAGTTAGCGCAGAGTTCGTGCTCGCCTTGTCGGGGCAAGCTCACGATGCCGCGGCAGCGGCAAAGGGCGGTCAGATCTACAGCGAACAATGTGCCGCCTGCCACGGCGAGACCGGCAAGGGCAACAGCGAGCTCGGCTCGCCGAACCTGACGGATCGAATCTGGCTCTATGGCGGCAGCAAACCGGAGATCACCGAAAGCATCCAAACCGGGCGTGGCGGCATGATGCCCGCGTGGGCCAGGCGCCTCGACCCTGTCACGATGAAGGCTATTGCGGTCTACGTTCACAATCTCGGCGGCGGCAAATAGCGGCGGGTACTGATCGAGGAGTTGCGGTGAATGTGCTGTTGTGAATGGGCCCTGGTCATGGCGGCCGAGAATGCCAAGTCCGTGCAGACCGATTGCGGCAACGGTCAACCCGGCCTGCAGCTTACGAGTTTGCCTGTGCCTGTGCCTGTGCCGTTGGGCAGGCGCGGGCACGGGCGTTTGCAGCCGGCGATGACCGTGACATGGCCCCTATTCCAGCGCCTGCTGAATTTGTGTCGGTGGTGGCGTGTCTCGAACAACGGCGCCCTCAAGGCGGCTGTTCTGTGGAGTCATTCAGCGTGACCACGGTTCTCGATCGCCGCGAGGATCCTCGCTCCGGATCCCGTCTGGAGCGGCATGATGTCGAGGCCGTCAACAAGAAGGGCCATCGCGAACTCTACGCCAGCCGTCAGGCAATCTATCCCAAACGCGCTCATGGTCGCTATCGGACTGTAAAATGGGTCGTGATGGCGATCACCCTCTGCGTCTACTACGGGCTCCCCTTCGTTCGCTGGCACCGTGGACCTGACCTGCCCGATCAAGCGGTCCTACTCGATATTGAAAGCAACCGTTTCTTCGTTTTCTTCCTCGAGATCTGGCCGCAGGAATTCTACTTCGTCACCGGGCTGCTGGTGCTGGCGGCACTGTTGCTGTTTCTGCTGACCTCTGTCGCCGGCCGCGTCTGGTGCGGCTATGCCTGTCCACAAACCGTCTGGACCGATCTGATGATCGCCGTCGAGCGGATTTGGCAAGGTGATCGCAATGCCAGGATCCGGCTCGACAAGGAGCCGTGGGGGGCAACGAAGATCTTCAAGAAAGGCATGACCCACCTGTCATGGCTGGCGATCGGACTGGCGACGGGTGGCGCCCTCGTCTTCTACTTCCGCGATGCTCCGACACTGGCGCGGGAACTCGTGACGGGCACTGCACCCGCCGCTGCCTATCTGTTTCTCGGCATTTTTTCTTTCACCACCTACCTGCTCGGTGGCATCGCCCGCGAGCAGGTCTGCACCTTTATGTGTCCCTGGCCGCGAATCCAGGGGGCGATGACGGATCGGCACACCCTGCTCGTCCGCTACAAGCCCGAACGGGGAGAACCACGCGGACCGTTGCACAAGGGTCCCGATGGCAAGGCCGACTGGTCTGCCCGCGGCGATTGCATCGACTGCAAGGCTTGTGTGGTCGTTTGTCCCGCCGGCATCGATATCCGCGATGGGTCGCAGCTGGAGTGCATCCAGTGCGCGCTGTGCATTGATGCCTGCAACGATATCATGGTCAAGATCGGGCGGCCGCAGGGGCTCGTCGGTTACGACACGGTGGCCAAGCAAGAAGCCAAGGCGGCGGGCCAATATCAGTCGCTTCGCATCATCCGACCGCGCACGCTGCTATACGCCGCGCTGATCGCCTTGGTCGGCGCCATCATGCTGCTGGCGTGGTTCAATCGCAGCGTGCTCGAAATCAGTGTACTGCCGGATCGCACCCCCCCGTTCGTGCAGTTGTCGGATGGAAGCATTCGAAACAGCTTCACGGTCAAGATCTTGAACAAGTTGCACGAACCGCGGGCATTCACACTCGCGGCCAAGGAACTGGCTGGCGCCACGCTCACTGTCGTAGGGATCGATAGCAGCAAAAGCGCCCAGATCGTTGTCCCGACCGACACTCTTCGCGAGTTGAGGGTCCTCGTCACTGTGCCGGTGCGCGACCTCACCAAGCTTCCCGATCCCTCCACCCCGTTCACACTCGCCGCACGGGATTCGGTGTCGGGGCAGGAAACGGGCCGCCGGACTTACTTCCGCAAGACCAATACGAGTCATGCTGCAACTGGAGGACGGCCATGAGCAAGATCGGTGACCGGACCGCACCAGAATCTGAACAGATCCAGGGCCGGCATGTCCTGGCGATGTTAATCGGGTTCTTCGGCGTCGTGTTTGCGGTCAACGGCTATTTTCTTATCAGCGCGTTGCGTACGCATAGTGGCGTCGTCGCGGTTGAACCCTATCGCAAAGGGCTCGCCTACAACGACCGCGTCGCCGCCGCTGAGCGTCAGTCTGGTCTCGGATGGCAAGAGACAATCGCGGCGACCGGCGACGGGAAACTTTCGATTTCGATATCGAGCGGGCAGGGCGCTCCGGTGACCGGCCTGATAGTGACCGCGTTGATTTGGCGTCCCACGGTGGCCACGCACGACAGGCCACTGGTGCTGCAAGAGGACACACCAGGGCGTTATGTCGGCGCAGCGGGCGCACTTCCTGAAGGGAACTGGATCGTTGCGGTCGAGGCCCGGACTGCCAAAACCGGCATGGAACCGATGTTTCGGGCCAGGAGGCGGCTGTGGGTGAAATCGTAACACTGAGGTCCGCTGCTGCAGGGGGCGAGATCGGCCTTGAACCTCACCGAACGGGAAACAACACGATTGGAGACGCTGGATCGGCTTCCGATCCCCGCCAACCGATGATTGTGCTCGTCGTGCCTGAGATGCACTGCGGCGGCTGTATGCGCAAAGTCGAGAATGCGCTTCTGGCGCTGCCGGGTATCGTCAGTGCGCGCACGAATCTTTCAGCCCGGCGGGTAGCGATCGAGGCGCGGACCGGTGACGGTACTGCCGAACGCTGCATGACCGCGCTCGCCAACATTGGTTTCGCCGCCACGTTGCTCTCACGTGACAGGGCACCCGAAGAAGGCGACCGCGATCGGGACTATTTGAAGCGGCTCGGTGTCGCTGGATTTGCGGCGATGAACGTGATGCTCCTTTCTGTCGCGGTGTGGTCGGGCTTCGCGCGCGATATGCCCGGCTCGCTGCAAACACTGTTCCACTGGTTGTCGGCGCTGATCGCAGTGCCAGCAATCGCCTACGCGGGCCAGCCATTCTTCGCTTCTGCCCGTAGTGCGCTGGCGTCTCGACGCCTGAACATGGACGTCCCGATCTCACTCGGCGTGATCTTGACCACGGCGATGAGCATTCACCAAACGATCCGCGGCAGCGACCAAGTCTATTTCGACGCCGCCATTTCATTGCTGTTCTTTCTCCTCATCGGACGCGCCCTTGACGCACGCATGCGATCGCGGGCGTCGAGCGCAGCCGAAAACCTGCTGGGGCTTCGAGAGGTGGCGGCGTCGGTCATGCGCTCCGACGGCACCATAGAGCGTGTCGCGACCGACACCGTCATTCCGGGCATGCGGGTGTTGATCGCGGCAGGCGAACGGGTACCACTCGATGCGCGAATCGTCCGCGGGAATGGAGACCTCGACGAGAGCCTGCTGACCGGAGAAAGCCGGCCGCGACATGTGACAATCGGCGATCCAATCTATTCCGGCACCATTGCCCTGACGGGTCCAATCGTCGCCGAAGCGACAGCGGTTGCCGAGAATACGCTCATTGCCGAAATCGCCCGCCTCATGCAGACAGCCGAGCAGGCGCGTGGGCGTTACGTGAGACTGGCTGACCGTGCGGCCCAGTTGTATGCGCCGGTGGTTCATCTCCTCGGGTTCGGCACGTTCGTCGGCTGGATGCTCTCGGGCTACGGCTGGGAGCCGGCGCTGACTTCGGCCATCGCGGTTCTGATCATTACCTGTCCCTGTGCTCTCGCGCTTGCCGTGCCGGCGGTGCAAGTGGTGGCGACGTCTCGACTGTTCCGCAGCGGCATCGTTTTGAAGGCTGCCGATGGGCTGGAGCGGCTTGCAGAAGTCGATACCATCCTGTTCGACAAGACCGGCACATTGACCATGGGTAAGCCGCAGTTGATCGACGCCGCGCGCATCCCGCAATCGATCTTGATGCGGGCATGCGGCCTTGCTGGGCAAAGCGGCCACCCTTACGCCAAGGCGATCGTGAACGCGGCCAGACAACAGGGACTGGCGATCGTCGCGCTTGCCGGTGTCGAAGAGGTCGCGGGCGCGGGCTTGAGGGCATGGCACGATGGCCAGGAGTTGCGCCTGGGCTCGGCCCAATTCTGCGACGTCATCGATGCGAGGGCCAGCGAGCAAGCGCTTTGGTTTCGCGACGGAGAAAACGCGCCTGTCCCATTTCCCGTTGGTGATTTACTTCGCACTGACGCGAAGGAGGTCGTTGCCAAGCTCGCTCGGTGGCCATACCGGCTCGAAATCCTTTCGGGGGACCGGAGCGGGGATGTCGCCGAGATCGCGGCGGCGGTCGGCATCGCCTGCTGGCGCGCCGATGTGCGACCGGCAGAAAAAATTGCGCGTATCCATCAACTGTCGGGCGAAGGGCGGAAGATCCTGATGGTCGGCGATGGCCTCAATGACGCGCCGGCCCTTGCGGCCGGTCATGCGGCGCTGTCGCCGTCGAGTGCGGCCGACATCAGTCAGCAAGCGGCCGATGCGGTGTTCCAGGGCGACCGCCTCGGCGCGGTTCTCGAGATATTGGCGGTTGCCAAGGCAGCGCGGCGGCGGTCGCTCGAGAACTTCGCGATCGCGATCGGCTACAATGTTTTGTTTGTTCCGCTCGCCATGGCCGGGATGGTCACACCTCTCATAGCGGCGATCGCGATGTCGGCATCGTCGATCGCAGTCACCGCAAACGCGCTCAGGCTCTCACATCAAAACCTGGAGGACCAGCCATGACTGCACTCGCGTGGCTGGTTCCAGCCGCCCTCGCGCTCGGAGGACTCGGGCTCGCCGCCTTTCTTTGGTCGCTCGACAACGGCCAGTACGAGGACCTCGAAGGCGCGGGCTGGCGAGCCCTCGATGACGAGAGCGAATTGACCAGAAAATCGACACCGCAATGACAAGCGCAACCAAGCGTCCTGCGGGCGCCGATATGGCGTTCGACGCCGTGCCCGAACCGCGCAGCATTCCATTCGATGAACCATGGCAATGGCTCGCATCCGGCTGGCGCGACATGCTGCGCGTTCCACACATCAGCCTGACCTACGGAGCCGTTTTCACGTTGGCCGCCGCTGCGCTTGTTGTCGGACTCTGGATCATCGAAATCCGTTCTATTTTTTTTGCACTCGCCGGTGGCTTCCTACTCATCGGACCCTTGCTTGCAGTCGACCTCTATGAAGCGAGCCGCCGATTAGGACGAGGCGAAACAGTTCGTTTCGCGGATGTGATGGGGGCCG
>PEQZ01000081.1 GCA_002928395.1 Hyphomicrobium sp. | reverse complement strand
AGTACTGGGTCTTGGCCATGCAGATCGGCAGGTGACCATAGCCGGCCGCCTCCATATCCTTGAGGGCCGTGACCACGGACGCATCGGGTGCGATGTCGGCGGCGCGATAGATCTCTTTCGCGATGGTGCGGATCTTTTCAAGCAGCGGCATGGCGTCGGGATAGAGCGGCTTGAAGCTGGCCGTGCCGCCTTCGCAGAGTGCGACAACGTGATGAGCCAATTCCTCGATGCCGGCGCCGCCTTCGGCCCAGTGCGAGCAGAGGATCGCCTTGGCACCGACGCTCTCGGCCTGACGCTTGACCTCGGCCACTTCGGCGTCGGTATCGGTGATGAACTTGTTGATCGCGATCACCGCCGGCACGCCGAACTTCTTCATGTTCTCGATGTGGCGCTTCATGTTATCGCAGCCCTTGGCGACGGCTGCGACGTTCTCGTTCTTCAGTTCGTCCTTGGCGACGCCGCCGTGCATCTTGAGGGCGCGGATGGTGGCGACGATGACGGTGGCCGACGGTGCGAGGCCCGCCATGCGGCACTTGATGTCGTAGAACTTCTCGGCCCCGAGATCGGCGCCGAAGCCGGCTTCGGTGACGACGTAATCGGCGATCTTGAGCGCCGTCGTGGTGGCGAGCACCGAGTTGCAGCCGTGGGCGATGTTCGCGAACGGACCGCCATGGATGAACACGGGGTTGTTCTCGAGCGTTTGCACGAGGTTCGGCATCAAGGCGTCCTTGAGCAGCACGGTCATCGAGCCGTCGGCCTTCACGTCGCGCGCGTAGACCGGCTTCTTGTCGCGGGTGTAGCCGACGACGATGGCGCCCAAACGCTTTTCGAGATCCTTCAAGTCCTTGGCGAGGCAGAGGATGGCCATGACTTCGGATGCGACCGTGATGTCGAAGCCATCCTCGCGCGGGAAGCCGTTGGACACGCCGCCCAACGAATTGACGATCGAGCGAAGCGCGCGGTCGTTCATGTCGAGTACGCGCCGCCATGTGATGCGGCGCGGGTCGAGGCCGAGCGAGTTGCCCCAGTAGATGTGGTTGTCGATCAGCGCGGCGAGCAGATTATTGGCCGAGGTGATGGCGTGGAAGTCGCCGGTGAAGTGAAGATTGATGTCTTCCATGGGCACGACCTGGGCGTAGCCGCCGCCGGCCGCGCCACCCTTGACGCCGAAGCAGGGTCCGAGCGACGGCTCGCGCAGACAGCTCATGGCGCGCTTGCCGATGCGGTTGAGCCCGTCGCCGAGGCCCACCGTGGTCGTGGTCTTGCCTTCGCCGGCCGGCGTCGGGTTGATGGCCGTGACCAGGATCAGCTTGCCGGTCTTGTTCGACTGGACGGAGTTGATGAACTGCTGGCTGATCTTGGCCTTGTAGGGGCCGTAGTTGAGCAGCGCTTCTGCCGGCACGCCGATTTTGGCGCCGACGTCGACGATCGGCTTCATCTTGGCTTCGCGGGCGACTTCGATATCTGATTTGACCATTGGGTGTGTCTCTCTCCTCGACGGCTCAGGCTGTCTTGATCAAGGCATGTTGAATGTCATGCGGCTGCTTTTGGCTTTGGCGCTTCGAACGTGTCGCCCACGGCCAAACCGTTCGATGCAGCAAACTCCGCCGCCGTCACCTTGGGCCCGGCTCCGGCGCGGACGCGTTTGGCCAGGATGGCGCCGCCAGCGGCTGCGATCGTCATGCCGGCGTCGGAGATGGCGAGGATTTCGCCCGGTTTGCCCGAACCCGCGACCTTGGCGCTGTCATAGAGATCGACCTTGGTGCCCTTGATCGTCGTCCAAGCTCCGGGTGCCGGGTTGACGGCGCGGATCAGGTTGTAGACGTCGGCCGCGGACTTCGACCAATCGATCTCGGCCAACTCCTTTTTGAAGCGGAACTCATAGGTTTTCTTGGAGTGATCCTGCGGGACCTTCGGCGCCTTGCCAGTGCGGACCAGATCGAGGCTCTCGATCATCGCGTCGACGCCCATCGGGAACAGCTTCTTGAAGTAGACGTCGCCGAGGGTTTCATCGGGACCGATGTCGCATTCCTTCTGCAGCAGAATAGGGCCCTCGTCCAAGCCCTCGTCCGGCCAGAAAATTGTGAGGCCAGTGTGGGTCTTGCCCATGGCAATGGGCCAGCTGATGGCCGACGGGCCACGATGGAGTGGCAACAGGGAAGGGTGATACTGGAACGTGCCGTAGGTCGGCGTGTCGATCACGGGCTGCGGAACGAACAGCGTGACGTAGGCCATGACGCAGACGTCGGGCTTGAACGAGCGCATGAGTTCGAGCGCCTCGGGCGTTTTCCACGACGTCGGCTGATGGACGGGAAGACCCTTCTCGGCGGCGAAGATCGCCAGCGGGTCGCGGGCCTTGCCTTCCTTGTCGGGTGCGCAAAACACCGCGACGACTTTCTCTCCGCGCTCGAGCAGTTTCTCGAGAACGGCCTTGCCGAAGGCTTCCTGTCCGTGGACGACGATGCGCATGAAATTCTCCCTCTCCCCATCGCGCACATTGGCGTGGAGACGTCTGAGCAACGAGCAGGCGATGGGGAGAGGGATGGGGTGAGGGGCAGAACCGAACTCTGCCCTCACCGTCGATCAACTGGAGAAGATGCCGTGCCTGCTCGTCACGAGCCGTACCCAGAACCCGCCCCTCACCCTGGCCCTCTCCCCGTGCAGGACGGGGAGAGGGAAAATCCTATTCCGCGGCCATTTTCTTGGCCGGCTCGGTTGCGCCGGACGTCTTGATCGCGGCGATTTCGTCGGCCGTGTAGCCGAGGACTTGGCCAAGGACTTCGTAGGTGTGCTCTCCGAGCAGCGGCGATCGCGTCACCTCGACGGGACTATCCGACATCTTGATCGGGCAACCGACCGAGAGGTATTTGCCGCGGGTTGGATGATCCACCTCCACGATGGTGCCGGTGGCGCGCAGGCCCTCGTCCTCGGCGATCTCCTTCATCGATAGGATCGGGCCGACCGGAATATCGAGCGGATTGCAGATGTCCATGACCTCGAACTTGGTCTTGGTCATGGTCCACTGTTCGATGCGGTCGAAGATGAGGTTGAGCTTGTCCAGACGCTCGGCAGGCTTTGCAAAGCCGGGTGCGGTCTTCCAGCCGGGCTCGCCGATCACGTCGCA
The DNA here is from genome assembly GCA_002928395.1 of Hyphomicrobium sp. GTDB lineage: Bacteria > Pseudomonadota > Alphaproteobacteria > Rhizobiales > Hyphomicrobiaceae > JAKAML01. The sequence goes on along the minus strand of PEQZ01000081.1, from coordinate 8,105 downwards.
GACATGCTCCCACGCGGCTGCCTGGGTGATGAAGTAGGTATAGGCGTTGGGGTCGGTCTCCCAGCCTTTGCAGCGGAGAATGCGGCCCGGCTGGCCACCGCCGGAATCGTTGCCGGCACGCGGCACGGCATTGCCGAACGGGACGCCGTCGCCGAACTGCGAATACTCCTTGAGCGGCCCCTTTTCGAGGCGCTGCTGGTCGCGCAGTTTGACGCGGCAAAGATTGAGCACGCCGTCCTGCATGGGGGCGAGTACCTTTTGGCCGCGGCCGGTGCGTTCGCGCTGAAGCAGCGCCGCGACGATGCCGAGGGCGAGATGGAGCCCCGTGCCGCTATCGCCGATCTGGGCGCCGGTGACGAGCGGCGGGCCGTCGCGGAAGCCGGTCGTGGAGGCCGAGCCGCCGGCGCACTGGGCGACGTTCTCGTAAACCTTGCAGTCTTCGTATTTGCCAGGACCGAAGCCCTTGACCGAAGCCATGATCATGCGCGGATTGAGCTTCTGGATATTCTCCCAGGAGAAGCCCATGCGGTCGAGCGCACCGGGCGCGAAGTTTTCGACCAGCACGTCGCAGGTCCTGACGAGACGCTCGAGGATCTCCTTGCCGGTCTTGTTCTTGGTGTCGATGGTGATCGAGCGCTTGTTGTGATTGAGCATCGTGAAATAGAGGCTGTCGGCGCCGGGCACGTCGATCAGCTGCTTGCGGGTCGCGTCTCCCTCACCGGGGCGCTCGACCTTGATGACGTCGGCACCGAGCCACGCCAGCAGCTGCGTGCAGGTGGGGCCGGATTGGACGTGGGTGAAGTCGAGGACCTTCACCCCCTCGAGTGCCTTGGTCATTTTCTATTTTTCCTCCACTTGCTTTTTGATGCCACTGCGACGTGCGCGACTGGCTGTTGAGATCAGAATGTCACGCGGCGGTAGAGTTGAACCACTGGCAGCGTCAGCTCGACGCTTTCCAGAGTGATCGTATCGTCCATGAAGTAGGTTTCGAGCCGCCACGCATTGCGGCGGCGGAATATCTCGATCTGCGGCACGTCCTGGGCGATGAGAACGTATTCCTGAAGCTCCGCGATGCCCTTGTAGACGGCAAACTTGTCGGTGCGATCGGATCGCTCGGTCGAGTGGGAGAGCACCTCGGCGATGAGGATCGGCCTTTCCCGAAAAAGTTGAGCGCTGTCGTGATCGCTGCACGTCACCAGCACATCGGGATAGAAAAAAAGTTCGGACTTCTCGATCGAGACCCGAAGCTTCATGGCATGTTCGAAGACTTGGCAGCGGTCCGGCAAGTGATTGCCAAGCGCGATGAAGAGGTTGCCCGTGATCAGATTGTGTCGGTCGGACCCACCCACCATGGCGTAGACGACGCCGTCGACGAATTCGTGCCGTTCGGTCGCCGTCTCCTCGAACTCGAGGTACTCGGCAACGCTCCAGCGCCGTGGACTTCGCAATGCCCCGGTCATGATCTCACCCTGATCGATGGGAGGCGAACGCAGCCCAACTTTTCCCGCATGACATCGCCTCCCTTCTGGTGCATCTCGCGAACGTCGCTGGCTCGGACGATACCGTTACGTCCTACTTGTACATCGTCTGGTTCTTGGTGCCGGGTGCGTACTCGCGCGGGTCGACCCAAATATTGATCACAGCCGAGCGGCCGGTCTTGTGGATCGCCTCGCGACCGCGGCGGAGCGCGGCCTGGATCTGGCCTGGGTCGCGAACCTCCTCGCCATAGCCGCCCAGCATCTCGGCGAACTTCCCGAACGGGATGTCGCCGAGTAAGTTTCCGACATTGCCGCGCTGCTCGCCATACTTGGTGATCTGGCCATAGCGGATCTGGTTCATCGCCGAGTTGTTGCCGATCACCGCCAGATAGGGCGCGCCGAACCGGTTGGCCGTCTCCATGTCGAACGCGGTCATGCCGAACGAGCCGTCACCGTAGTAGCAGAGTACTTCCTTCTCGGGATTGGCGAGCTTGGCCGCCATGGCGAAGCCGGTGCCGACGCCGAGGGAGCCGAGTGCGCCTGGGTCCATCCACTGGCCGGGGTTGCGGGGGCGGACGGCCTGGGCCGAGATGGTGACCACGTCGCCGCCGTCGCCGATGTAGATGGTGTCCTCGCCCAAGAATTCGTTGAGCTCCCAGGCGACGCGCATCGGGTTGATCGGAACCGTGGTCGACAGGAACTGCGGCATCAGCTTTTCGGTTGCCGCGACCTCGGCGTCCTGGAGACCCTTCATCCACTGCTTGCGCAGCTGGCGCTTGCCGTTGTCGATCTTGGCGGAAGCAGCCGCCAGCACGGCGCCGAGCACGGCGCCCGGATCACCGGCGATGCCGAACGTGATGTCGCGGTTCTTGCCGACCGTGCGGTAGTCCTGGTCGATCTGCACGAGCGTCGGCACGTTGATGCGCTTGCCGTAACCCATGCGGAAGTCGAACGGCGTGCCGACGATGACGACGACATCGGCCTTGCCGAAGGCGAGGCTGCGGGTGCGGTCGAAGTGGTGTGGATCGCCGGGCGGCAGAAGACCACGTGATGCGCCGTTGAAGTAGCCGGGAATGTCGAGGCCGCGGAGAAGTGCAATTGCTTCCTTGTGGCCGCGGGCGGCCCACACCTGCTGGCCGAACAGGATCGCCGGACGCTCGGCGTTGACGAGAACGTCGGCCAAGCGCTCGATGTCGGCCGGGTCGCCGATCGAGTGGACGGATGCGCGGTAGTGGCCGGGCTTCGGGATCACCGCGTCCTTGATGTGGACCTCGCGGTCGAGCACGTCCCGCGAGATTTCAAGATATGACGGACCGTAGGCACCCGCAAAGCTCTCGCGCGCGGCCATCGCGATCATGTCCGGGATGCGCTCGGTGGTCAGCACGCTTTCGGAGAACTTGGTGATTGGGCGCATCATCAGCACGTGCGGCAGATCCTGCAGCGAGCCCATCTTGTGCTGAGCCAGACCACCGCCGCCGCCTATGTGGAGAATGGGGCTTTCGGAGCGGAAGGCAGTTGCGACGCCGGTGACCGCGTTGGTGCATCCGGGGCCGGCCGTAGTCACCACACAGCCGAGCTTGCCGGTCTGGCGTGCGTAGCCGTCGGCGGCGTGGGCCGCGACCTGCTCGTGGCGCACGTCGATGATGCGTATGCCTTCGTCAATGCAGCCGTCGTAGATGTCGATGATGTGGCCGCCGCAGAGCGTGAAGATGGTATCGACGCCTTCGGCCTTCAGCGCCTTGGCAACCAGTCGCCCGCCGGACACGATATTGGGGTCGGTGCTCTTTCTTGCCAGCGTGTCTTCGGCTGTCGTCGTCTTCATTGCATGTTCTGCCATGTTGTCACTCTCTCTGCGGGGCGTTTGCCGTTGCTTTGCTTTGGTGTCGTGGGATGCAGTCTGGTCGGTGTTGCCGATGTCGGCCGATCAATCGAGGTCGACGAAACTCTCGACATGGTCCCGCAGCCGCAGCGTGTGCTCGCGGACCAGTCGCTCGGCCAGCTCGGTGTCGCGCCGTTCGATGGCGGCGACGATCTCCTTGTGGTCGGCCACCGACTTCTTGGCGCGATCCTTTTCGAAGATGGTGCGCTGACGGATGGCACGGACGTGAAAGAACAAGCCGTTGGTGATCTCGCCGATCAGCGGGCAGCCGCCAAGATCGATAATGGCTTGGTGGAAGCGAATGTTGGCGTCCGAGTATTCTCCCATGTGGCGGGCCACCTCGTCGTGCGAGAACTGATCGACGAGATCGTGCAGCGCAGCGATACTCTTGTCGGATGCCGTACGCGTCGCCATGCGCGCCGACATGGCTTCCAGCGCGGCCCAGACTGTGATCATGTCGAGCACTTCGGTCTTGGTCTTGCGCACAATGAAAATGCCGCGGCGGGCGACCACGCGGACGAGCCCTTCCTGGTCGAGCTGCGCCAAGGCTTCGCGTAGCGGCGTGCGCGAGATGCCGAAACGCGCCGAGAGGTCACGCTCGTCGAGCCTGAGCTCCGCGTTGCGGTCGTAGATGTTCATTGTCATGATGGCATACTTGAGCGCCTCATAGGCCTTCGCCTTGAGGCTCTGCCCCTCGCCGATGGGCACAATCTTGAGCCGGGTCTCCACCACCATACCGCACCCCCTGCGTTGCCGTTGGGCAACCTGCATTCGACCGGCGCGCCACGACGCTGACAGCCGCATTCGACTGACGATAGCACTCCGCCTGGACCTCTTTGGCAGCCTCGCGTGGCGGTGCCCACTTTTTTCACCGCGATCACCTGCCGCTGACGGATGTTCCCGAGGTTGGGCCAAACGGTACACCACCGCGTCCGGATTGTTTCTGGCATACCATACACCACGGACAAAAAAAAGGGGCAGCAATTGGCAATCGCGTGAACTCTTCACAAATACGCAAGCGGGCCGTAACGGCAATGGATGCGAAGTATTGCAGGTGCGAAATGCTGCATTGCGAGACAAGTTCCGGAGCGAAATTCGATTCGGGATTGCGCGGAAGTCGGGGGGAGGTATACGGTATACCACTTGGAGCGGTGCGGGGCGGTTACGGTGCGCCGCATTCATTCGCATCGCATTCAATATCTTCTGCTTGAACAGTCGAAAATCTGGCAAGGCTGGCAAGGGAAGAAGCGCACGAGGGGATCGGTACTCGTCGGGGCCTAATCGAGGGGAAGCGCGCGTGGAAGAACTCAATTCGCTGTTTCAAGGCTTCGCGGTTGTTCTGACGCCGTACAATCTGTTCTTGATGTGCGTCGGCATCGTGCTTGGTGTCATTATAGGCGTTTTGCCGGGCCTAGGTGGCGCGAACGGCGTGGCGATCCTGCTGCCGCTGACGTTCTCCATGTCGCCTACGTCGGCGATCATCATGCTGTCCTGCATATATTGGGGCGCCTTGTTCGGCGGTGCAATCACATCCATTCTATTCAATATTCCGGGTGAGCCCTGGTCGGTCGCGACGACGTTCGACGGCCATCCGATGGCCCAGAGGGGCCGCGCCGACGAAGCCCTGACCGCCGCCTTCACGTCGTCTTTCGTGGGCGCGCTGTTCGCCGTCATTCTGATCACATTCCTTGCGCCGGTCGTCGCGAAGTTCGCCTTGAAGTTCGGGCCGGCCGAGTTCTTCGCAGTGTTCTTTTTGACGTTCGCCAGCTTCATCGGGATGGGTAAGGGCAGCCCCTGGAAAACGGTGGCGGCCATGACGCTCGGGTTCGCGCTGGCGTCAGTGGGACTCGACAAGGTCACGGGCACCTTGAGGCTCACCTTTGGCCACGAGGAGTTGCTCACCGGTTTCGACTTTCTGATCGCGGTCATCGGCCTGTTCGGCATCGGTGAGATCCTGTCCTCAATGGAGTCTGGCCTCAAGTTCCAGGGGGCCGCGGCCAAGATCCGGCTCAACGCCGTTTTGACCACATGGAAAACGTTGCCGAAGTACTGGGTTACTTCGATCCGAAGTTGCATCATCGGCTGCTGGATGGGCATCACGCCAGGTGGCGCCACGCCGGCGTCGTTCATGAGCTACGCTCTCGCCAAGAAATTTTCCAAGAACGGCGCGAACTTCGGCAAAGGCGAGATTGAAGGGGTCATCGCGCCGGAGACGGCCGCGCACGCCGCGGGTACGGCGGCGCTGCTGCCGATGCTCACGCTGGGTATTCCGGGCTCGCCGACCGCGGCCGTGCTGCTCGGTGGCCTGTTGATTTGGGGCCTGCAACCTGGCCCGCTGCTCTTCGTCGAGCAGAAGGAATTCGTCTGGGGCCTCATCGCCTCGATGTACTTGGGGAACTTCGTCGGCCTGATCATCGTGCTGACCTGCGTGCCGCTGTTTGCCGCCATCCTGCGCATCCCGTTCTCGATCATCGCTCCGGTCATTCTGGTGATCTGCGCCGTCGGCGCATACACGGTCCACAACTCGATGTTCGACGTCTGGCTGATGCTGATCTTCGGCTTCGCGGGCTATGTGTTCAACAAGCTCGGCTATCCGCTGGCGCCGTTGGTGCTCGCAATCGTGCTCGGCGACAAGGCCGAGGAAAGTTTCCGCCAGGCCATGCTCGGTTCGCAGGGCGATCTTTCGGTGTTCTTCTCGAATTGGCTGGTTGGCGGCATCATGGGGCTGGGCTTGCTGATGCTGTTCTGGCCGGTCATTGCCTGGGTTCTCGAAAAAGCGACCAGCAGAACGAAGTCGGCCGCCGCCTAACTCTGGACCTCAATTCAAGGGCAATCTAAGTTGTCGACTTTCAAACGCTAAGGAACAGAAAGGGCGTAACGCTTTCTGACCACAACAATCCGACTGCCCGACCACTGACTGCAACGTGTCTTACAGTGCGCGAAAGTCTTGGCCAAACAGGACCGCGATCGTCACCTGATCCAGGAGGAATAACCGAATGACATTCACTAAACTTGCCAGCTTAGCGGTCAGCGCCGCTGCACTTGCAGCATTTGGCGCGGGTAGCGCCAACGCCTGGGAGCCAACCAAGCCCGTCGAGTTCGTGATCCCCGCCGGCACTGGCGGCGGCGCGGACCAGATGGCGCGCTTCGTCCAGGGCGTCATCACCAAGCACAGCCTGATGAAGCAGCCGATGGTCGTCGTGAACAAGGGCGGCGGAGCAGGCGCGGAAGGTTTCCTCGAGGTCAAGAACGCCAAGGGTGACGCGCACAAAATCATCATCACGCTGTCGAACCTGTTCACAACGCCCTATGGCACGGGCGTACCGTTTTCCTACAAGGACATGACGCCCGTCGCCATGCTCGCGCTCGACCAGTTCGTGCTGTGGGTCAACAAGGACGCGCCCTACAAGACGGCGAAAGAATACATCGACGCGGTCAAGGCCGGCACTGACAAACAGTTCAAGATGGGCGGCACCGGCTCGAAGCAGGAAGACCAGATTATCACTGCCGCGCTCGAGCGGGTCACCTCACCGAAAAAGTTCATCTACATTCCATACAAGGGCGGTGGCGAGGTTGCGACGCAACTCGTCGGCAATCACGTCAACTCGACCGTCAACAACCCGATCGAGGCCGTGGCCCAATGGCGCGGCGGCGCGCTTCGCCCGCTGTGCATTTTCGACGGCAAGCGGTCGACCTACACGGGCAAGGTGACCGAGACCCAGGCGTGGAGCGACATCCCGACCTGCAAGGAATCTGGCCTGCCGGTCGAGTACCAGATGCTGCGCGGCATCTTCATGCCGTCGGGCGTGAAGCCGGACGAAGTAGCCTTCTACGTCGATCTCTTCAAAAAGGTCCGCGCCACGCCGGACTGGAAAGAGTTCATGGAAAAGGGCGCATTCAACGACACGTTCATGTCGGGTGACGACTACAAGAAGTGGGTCGCAGCAGCCGACAAGACGCACTTTGATTTGATGAAGGAAGCAGGCTTCATCGCATCGGGTCCGCCGCCGGCCGCTCCGGCCGCAGCGCCGGCCGCAGCGCCGGCCGCCGCACCCGCGGCGCCTGCCGAGAAGAAGTGACGGGACCGGGTCGGGGCTCACGAGGGCTCCGACCCACCTCGGCGACGGGTGAAAGCGTGATCTCGCATCTCCAAACCCCGAAAGACTGATCGACAGCACGTCCTAGGAATGCTCAGTCCATGAACCAAGATGACAGCGCCGACGAAGGCCCGAGCCTCGTATCCAATCGCATTGTCGAGATTATCGTCGCATTGTTGTTTTTGCTCGGCAGCGCGATCGTCGTCATCGATAGCGTCCGCCTCGGGTACGGCTGGATAGAAGGCGAGGGACCGGCGCCCGGCTACTTCCCGTTCTACATTGCGGTTTTCATGGCGGTTGCAAGCCTCGCCACGCTGATCCAGGCGATCACCGGAAAAATCAAGGATGGTGGCGAGTCGTTCGTATCCGTGATCGGCTTCGGGCGCGTATTGTCGGTGCTGGTTCCGACGCTGCTCTACGTGATGCTGATCGGCGGGCTCAAAGTCGGCCCCGTCGCAATCCCTGGTCTGGGCCTTTACGTTGCGTCGGGAATCTTCATCGCGCTGTTCATGGTCGTGTTTGGCAAGGATAACCCACTGAAGGCGCTGGCGGTCGGTGCAGCCGTGCCGTTCGTCCTCTTTCTGATGTTCGAAAAATGGTTCCTGGTGCCGCTACCGAAGGGGCCCCTCGAGGCCATGTTCGGCTTCTGAA
>PEQZ01000080.1 GCA_002928395.1 Hyphomicrobium sp. | reverse complement strand
CGCCATTCGATGGCTGCGCGCTCGGCCTTTTGCCTTTCGGTCTTGGGGAGGGCTGCCACCAGCTTGTCGAGAACGGCGTCGTCGCCCTGGCCACTCTCTTTCGCGATCAGCCGCCACTTGGCAGCCTCGAACGGGCTCTTGTCGACGCCGATGCCCTCGGCATAGACGTGAGCGAGCCGGTTTTGCGCCACGGGGAGGCCATTTTCGGCGGCCTTGGTCAGATAAGTAATAGCCTTGGGCTCGTCGGCGGTGAGGCCGAGGCCGCGGAGCAACATGACCGCGTATTCCAACTGAGATTCGCTGTGACCCTGGTCGGCGGCACGGCGGATCCAGCGCGAGGCCTGGACCGCGTCGTGGGGAACGCCGAGGCCCTGCTGGTAGAGTGTGCCGACGTCGTATTGCGCGCTCGCGACGCCCTTCTCGGCGGCGTAGCGGATGTGGGCGGCGGCGCGGAACGGATTTTCGGGTTTGCCCTCGCCTTTCAGGAACAAGAGTCCGAGATTGTAGTTGGCAAGCGGGTGGCCGGTGGCGGCGGCCTTTTCGAGCCACGCCCCGGCGCCTTCGAAATCCTTCTCGATGCCTTTGCCCTGGGCCATCATCAGGCCAAGGGAGAATTGCGCCTCCACGTCGCCGAGTTCGGCACCGCGAGCAAAGGCGGAGGCCGCGGTGAAGAGATTTTGCGGCACGCCGAGACCCTCGGCGAAGATGCGGCCAATCAGCGTGTGGGCAGTGGCGTCGCCCTCGGCCGCGCGGGATTCGGCGAGATCGAGGGCGGTGAGATAGCGGCCCTGGTCGAAGGCGAGATAGGCGTCGTCGTCGCCCGCCGCCCGAGGAGCGGTCTTGGAGTGCGTGCTGCCGGCCGCGGCAGTGGCAGGGGAAACCGCCGTCGCCGGGGCGACCTGCTTGGCGACGGCCGACGGCCTCACGGCTTTTGCCGGAATCTGCGATGGCTGGGCTGGAAGCTGGGCCGGTGCGGGCGCAATCGCCGCGGCATTGGGGCTGCCGGCGGGTAACGCCTTGGACGCGGCTTTCGGTGGCGGCTGGGCAACGGGCTTCGGCGTCTCTGTCCGGGTGCTCCAGGAGCTGGTCTCGGCCATGGCCGAAACGGACAGGACCAGGATGGCGGCACCCATCGCAACGGATATGAGCGTGAGGGCGATGGCCAAGTGCGACGCGGCGTGGCGCATGGAGATCCTCATCTAGGCGGCAGTGGTGGCGGCAAGCGCGCCGTTGAAGCCTTGAAGCCAGCGTTCCGCGTCTGCCGCGTCGATGCTGGCCGGCAGGCGGACCGCCACGAAATCAGCCCTTGCGTCGGCGAGTTCGGCTGCGTCATCGGTCTTGTCGATATCGAAGGCTACGCACGGGATCTCGAAAATCTCGCTCCACCACTGGACGAGGTCGAGGCGGAAGGCCTTGTCGTCGTCGACGTCGGCGGCGGTTTGCTTCGCCCGCGCTGGAAGACCGAACCCGATGTAATCGGCACCAGCCTCGCCGAGGCTCATGGCGTCGTGCCGCGAGCGGCCAGCATCGACACCGACGATGGCGCGGGCGCCGAGGATTTCGCGGGCTTCTTCGAACGCCGAAAGCGGATCATTGGACGCCGGAATGTGCATGCCGTCGGCCTTGACCGTGCGGGCGAGGCGCGCGTCGCCTTCAACGAGCACCGCGATGCCCTGCTTCTGGGCCAGCTGGACAAGGGGTGAAATGGCTGCATCGAGCTGGCGCGCCGACGGTGAGGAGAATGGCCGACAGCCTCCCGCGGGCGTGGGGCGAGGTCACTATGGCGCGCAGGGCATTCTCGCAGTTTACGCGAGCCGGCGCGTCTGCAGGGACCTCGACCACAAGATACAGTTGCGCGAAATCGCCCATGATCAATGCCCACTGGTGTGCCGGCCGTACGTCACGGACCGCCGCCGATCGCCAGCCTATTGGACGGGAAAGCGGCGGAAAAGAGACGCCATGGCGGCAGTGTCGGCGCGGATCGCCGTGGTTGCGGACTGGCGACACGAGGTCGGGCAGCCGTAGCGCCGATGCCCTCGAACGGTCTGCCATGAACACTGTAACATATTGATGGAGCAAGTGGGATCGTCGAACGTTGATGGGTGGGTCGGCCGAGTCGACCGAGGAAACCGTTTGTGATCGAAGCGCAAATTTTGACGAGCAAATGGGCGAACGCGCTCAGTGCCGCGCCGCTCGCCGTCGCATTGGCCCTGAGTTTCGCCTCGACTTCGGCCGATGTGGCCCAGGGCGCTGATGCCGATGGCGCAGCGCGGGTCCACTACAATGCCGTGGCGAACGCGCCAGATGAGATTGCCGCCGCGATGCCGGAGGGTAGACCGGAACTCTCGACGCGCGAAGTCAGTCTTGCGCTTTGGAACGCGCGGCGCGGCGGCCAGTTGGACCTTTCCGGCAGGAGCCTCAGATATCTAGATCTGGCTGGGCTCGTGCTTGGAGGGGCCCGGCTTTCGGACTCGGACCTGTGGGGCGTCGATTTTACAGATTCGGATCTGTCGAATGCGAATCTCAGCCGGGCGCGGCTCAATCGCTCCTCCTTGACGCGTGCCAATCTGACGGGATCCGATCTGGCAGGCGCGACGATCCTGAGACCCACGATCCACACCTCGATGCAGTTCGAGTGGAAGGATGCGCCGCGGTTCGATTCAGCCAACCTCGCGGACGCGCGACTAATGGGGAAGTTCGACGGCGCAAGCTTCAAGGCCGCCAATCTCAAGGGCGCCGACTTCTCGTCCTACGAGCCGCGCGCCGGCCAGGGCACGCTGACGACGCGGCGCGGGACTGACCTCATCGGTTGTGATTTCTCGGGGGCGAACCTCGCGGGCGCGAACTTAACCGCTGCCATTCTCGAGTTTGCGCGGTTCACCGATGCCGATCTGCGCGGGGCGCGCCTTGTCGACGCCGCGCTCTCCAAGGTCGATTTCAGTGGGGCGGATTTGGCGGGCGCGGACTTCACCGGAGCGGATGTCTACAACGCCGTGTTCACCGGCGCCAAGGGCATTGAAACGGCCATTGGGCTCAAGACCGCGCGCAACGCCGACAAGGTGGTGTGGTCGGCGGCTGATCCGAACACAGATGGCGTGCGCTGAGGGCTGTTCCGGACCAGTGGACCGTCGACTCGAGTCTCCTGCAATTTTGTCGGGCTGGCCGGCCAGTCCACCCGGCGACCCGCGCGGCCCCCGGCGTCATCTCTTATCATTGTGGCGAGCAACGCGACGGCAAACGAGGTCAGTACGATCGACGTGAGCCAGATGCGCAAGGGGCCGTACCAGGAGGGAAATTGGCCGCGTTTGACGGTCGCGAGATCATAGAGGAGCAAAGCCGCGAACCCTATCGCCATGACGGTAGAGGCTGGGCGTGGCGGCAGGAACGCGACCGCGAACCACGCAATCAGTGCCGGGATCACGCTCACGACATAGGCGGGGTGAGCGAAGGACGGCTCATCGCTCGCCATGGCGCGGCCCCAGTGCACGCCACCCATGAACGACAGGATCACCGCGGCGTAGAGCGTCAACGCGCGCCAGGCATCGGCGGCCGGCAGTTTCTGGTTCAGCACGATCACGGCGGCGAGCCCGACGAACGGGATCAGCCCACCGATGCCGAGGGCGATGGCGAGGTTCGGCGGCTTCGATGGCGGTGGGGTCATGCGGAAGCTCCGGAGTGGTGCGCGGCCTGTTGCCACAAAAAAAGACGCGAGGCGATCCCCCGCGTCCTGATTTTGAGAATGTGGTCCGGCGCGATGGAGTGGTCAGCGGCGGTCGCGATCCCTGTCTCGGTCGTCCCGATCTCGATCCCGGCCATCACGGTCGCCCTCCGGCCCATCCATCGACAACAGCGGCGTGATACGGCGGACGGCGACGCGGCGGTTGAGGCGGCTGGCGCCATCGGTGTCGACCTTAGGGTACTGCTCTCCGTAACCTTGGGTGGTCAGGTTCTCCGGCGGAATGTCGAACTCTTGCGTCAAGATTTCGGCCACAGCCTCGGCGCGGCGATCGGACAAGGTGAGATTGTCGACTTCGTCACCGACGCGGTCGGCGTGGCCTTCGATCAGGAATACCTCATCTGGGTTGGCATCGAGCACGCGGATCATGGCGCGGGCAACGCGATCGAGCTTTCGCTGCTCCGGCTCTTCGATCTCCCACGCACCGAACTCGAAATTGATGTCATTGAGGTCGACGCGGCGCATGTGCTCGCGCAGCGCATGCGTGCTGCGAACTTCGTCCAGCGAGTAGGGTCGGCGGATTCGCTCGATGGGCGGGGCGGAGAACGCCTCGTAGAGGTCGTCGTCTGAGGCGCCCTCGTACTCGACCACGTATTTCTCTCGCGGGATGATCACGCGCGGCGGTGGCACGTCGAGTGCGGAGCGCACGATCAGGGCGCCGATGCCGACACCGAGGCCGATCGCGATGGCGCGGCCAAAGCTGTCGCGGCGGCGATTGTCGATGATCGTGACTTCGCGGCCGTCGCCCCCCCTGCGCCAGCGCCGCACGAGCCGCCCGTCGCGGTCGGTCTCCGAATAGATGCGGCGGTCACCGTCGCGTTGGATGACGGTGATTTCCGAGCCGTTGCGGCCGCGGGTGCGCGTCACGTTATCGCCGGCGAAGCGATCGAGACGGCGGTTCTCGTCCGAGCGGATGACCACGGTCTTTCCGGTCTTCACGATCACGCGCTTGTCCTGCTCACGAATGATTGTGCGATTGTCGCGGTCGACCGTCTGCCGGCGGTTTTGTTTGATCTGCTCGAGTGTCGGCGCCGCGATCGGCGAGGGGTCTGCCTTCGCCGGGTTCGCGCCGCGCCTGAGGGTCGTGTCGACCGGGGGCGTGGTGGTTCCGGGCAGAGTGGTGACGCTGGGTTTGGTATCCGTCGGCGTGACCGTAGTGTCGGGCTTCGCGTCGGACTTGGTGCCGGGCGGCGTCGCGGGTGGCGGCGGCGTGACGACCTTGGGCGGCGTCGCGGGTGGCGGCGGCGTGACGACCTTGGGGGGTGTCGCGGGTGGCGGCGGCGTGACGACCTTGGGCGGCGTCGCGGGTGGCGGCGGCGTGACGACCTTGGGGGGTGTCGCGGGTGGCGGCGGCGTGACGACCTTGGGGGGCGTCGCGGGTGGTGGCGGCGTGACGACCTTGGGCGGCGTCGCGGGTGGCGGCGGTGTGACGACCTTGGGCGGCGTCGCGGGTGGTGGCGGCGTGACGACCTTGGGCGGCGTCGCGGGTGGCGGCGGTGTGACGACCTTGGGCGGCGTCGCGGGTGGCGGCGGCGCGACGACCTTGGGCGGGGTCGCGGGCGGCGGCGGTGTCACGGTTTTCGGCGGCGGCGGTGGTGCCGTGACCTTCGGCGGCGGAGGAGAAGCGGGCTTTTCGCGCTTTTTGTCTTCCAGCGCCTTGGCGCGGCGCTTGGCCTCTTCCTCGGCCTTCTGGGCGGGGCTGAGGGTGGTGGTGCCTTGGGCGAGATCGACGCGTGCCTGGGGTGTCTGGAGCCGGTTTTCGGCTCTGAGTTCGGCCTGATCCCGAGCAGAGGCATCGACGGTGGTCACGGCGAGCGAGGTCGAGATCACGACGGTCCCGGCGAGCAGTGAACGGGGCAATGAAAACAACATGCATGGCCTTTCTTGGAGGGCGGCGCGTGTCACGACCGCCGCGTCACTTCAATCGCGCGGAGAGCCAAACCAAACGGATCATAAACGAAAAAAAATGCGGCATGCCTGAGACGATGTGGGCGAAGGCGGACGCCTTTTGGATCAAGGGCTCCACGGCGGAAAAAGCGGACTTGTCCAGCAATTGGCCTGAAGCCCAGGTGACTACTGCCCGCCGGGATCGACCGACGCGCCTCCCGTGTGGTGTTGCGATCGAGCGGCAAATACCCGAGATCAGGCAGCCTTTTCGAGCTTCTGGTCCCACGTGCCGAGAGCGGCCAGGCCGTTCATGCGGGCGCGGTGCGAAAAGGCGCGCTGGCCGGCCGCCACGTTCTCGGGCTTGCCGCCCCAGGCCTTGAGGGCTGCCGCCTGCAGGGCGCGGCCATAGGAGAAGGTCAGCGCCCACGGCAGGCCGCCGATCGCGTTCATGCGCGAGAGATGCTCGGTCGCCGCCTCGTCCGACTGTCCACCCGAGAGGAAGGCGATGCCGGGCACGGTCGACGGCACGCAGGACTTCAAGAGCTTGACGGTCTTTTCGGCGACCTCGGCGGCGGACGCCTGCTGCGGGCACTTCTGGCCGGCAATGACCATGTTCGGCTTCAGGATCATGCCGTCGAGCTTGACGTTTGCGTAATAGAGCTGTTGGAACACCTCTTTCAGGGTCCATTCGGTGACGTCGTAGCAAGCGTCGATGTCGTGCGTGGAATGTTCGCCGTCCATCAGCACCTCGGGCTCGACGATCGGCACGATGCCGGCTTCCTGGCAGAGCGCCGCATAGCGGGCGAGCGCATGCGCGTTGGCGTTGATGCAATTGTAGGACGGGCAGCGGTCGGCGATCGTAATGACGGCACGCCACTTGGCGAAACGGGCGCCGAGCGCGTGATACTCCGCGAGCCGCTCGCGCAGGCCATCGAGGCCCTCGGTGATCGTTTCGATCTTGGATGTGCCGCCAGCCAGCACCTTCGCGCCGGTATCGACCTTGATCCCGGGGATGGCACCTGCCGCTTTCATGACATCGACCAGCGGCGTGCCGTCCTTGGCCTTCTGGCGGATGGTCTCGTCGTAGAGGATGACGCCGGAGACGTGGTTCTTCATGGCGTCTGCCGAGCGGAACAGCATTTCGCGATAGTCGCGGCGGCTGTCCTCGGTCGAGGCCAAATTGATCTTGTCGAACCGCTTCTTGATAGTGCCGGAGCTTTCGTCCGCCGCGAGGATGCCCTTGCCGGGGGCGACCATGGCGCGGGCGATATCTTCGAGTTTTTCGGTCATGCGAGCCTCCGGATGAAGCGGGTACTGTGCGTCGATTTTGGCAGTGATCTAGCGCCAATTTCGACGCCGTGCCAGCCCCCTGGAGGCTCATCCAGAACTACCGTCTGGCAGATGTGTGTCATAGGAACGGTTGAGTGAGCAGCCGAGGACAAGCCGTGCCACCGTTATCCCCGGGATACGGGTGCGTTGAGTTGTCAACGACCCTTACGTGTTCTACTGCAAATTGGGCGACCATCAGATCGTCATCTTCCACGTTCAGCACTTGGTGCGCGACGAGCCCGGTGATCTCGGCTGAGTGAGCGGACCTTCGGCAGTGCCAGGCGGCAAGTCCGTAGCGTCCCGCCAAAGTTCTGTCTGATGAACTCTGAACTCGGCGGGACGGTCTATTTCTCATTTGTCTTGGGCTTCGGATGCCCAAGTCTTACCGGTGGCGAGACCGGCAAAAGTTTCCGCGCCTTTATCAGCTCAGATCAACTTGCCCATGGCGACGGCGGTATCGGCCATACGGTTCGAGAAGCCCCATTCGTTATCATACCACGACAATACCCGCACGAGCCTGCCGTCCATGACCTTGGTCTGGTCGAGATGGAAGATCGACGAGTGCGCGTCGTGGTTGAAGTCCATCGACACGTTGGGCTGGTCGGTGACGCCGAGAATGCCCTTTAATTGCTGACTTGCGGCGGTCTTGATCGCCGAGTTGATCTCGGACACCGTGGTTTCGCGTTTCGACAGGAATTTGAAGTCGATCAACGAGACGTTGGGCGTTGGCACGCGGATTGCCGTGCCGTCGAGCCTGCCGTTGAGTTCGGGCAGTACGAGGCCGACAGCCTTGGCCGCACCCGTCGAGGTCGGGATCATCGAGAGGGCTGCCGCGCGACCGCGATAGGGGTCCTTGTGCATGGTGTCGAGCGTCGGCTGGTCGCCGGTGTAGGCGTGGATCGTCGTCATGAAGCCCTTGTCGATGCCGACGAGATCGTTCAGCACCTTGGCGACGGGGGCCAGGCAGTTGGTGGTGCACGAGGCGTTGGAGACGACGAGGTGGTCGCGGGTCAGCTTGTCGTGATTGACGCCATAGACGACGGTCAGATCCGCGCCGTCTGCCGGTGCCGAGACCAGCACGCGTTTGGCTCCGGCGGTAAGGTGTGCACTGGCCTTGTCCTTGGCGGCGAAAATGCCGGTGCACTCCATCGCGATGTCGACGCCGAGGGCCTTGTGCGGCAACTCTGCCGGGTTCTTGATGGCCGTGACCTTGATCGGACCCATGACGCGGCCGCCCATGCGGACGGTCAGCGTGTCAGCCTCGACAACGACGTCGCCTGGGAAGCGCCCGTGCACGCTGTCGAAGCGGAGCAAGTGAGCGTTGGTCTCGATGGGACCCAGATCGTTGATCGCGACCACGTCGATATCGGTGCGCCCACTCTCGATGATCGCGCGCAGCACGTTGCGCCCGATGCGGCCGAACCCGTTGATCGCAACTTTGACAGCCATCATGACCTCCAGCGGGCGCTCGATTGACAGGCTTCTTTAAGCACGGCCCAGGATGGCACCCGCGTTCGCGATCCCGGCTGTTGGCTAAAGCGGCGCCATTAATTCGTCGTGACCCTATGCTGTCAATGCGTCATGAGCAGAGAGTCGTGGGATTTTGCCGGACTTCTCAGCCGTACGGCTAACAACTTATCGATCGCGGTGCGTTGACGCCGCGAACAGGTGGCACTTAAAAGAACTTTTGAATGCACGGGAGCCTGGACACAGATTTCAACAGGTTCGAGGCGGAAGGGCGGCCTATGGTGCAGCAGCGGGATACCATGAAGACAAAGCGAACGGCGGCATTGCCCGTTGCGACAGCGCGCGGGGCGTCCGGCGCCACAAAGGGGCCGACGACAGCAACCAGCGCGTCGGCACTCGAGAAGCGGGTGGCGGAACTCGAGCGCGAGTTGGCAATGGCGCGTGAGCGCGTGGCCTTGCTCGAGGCCGAGCGCGGCCATGTGCTCAACCGCATTGATTGGGCTATCGATTCCCTCCATACCGTTATTGAAAGCGAGGCGTGATTCGTCAGTCGTCCCCGTGCTCGCGGCAAATCTTCGACGAATGCGCTTTGGACGGATGAAATGGCCCAGGTTCCAATCACGCTCAACAACCGGACCTATCGGCTCGCCTGTAACGATGGCGAGGAGAAGCGGCTGGCGGCGCTCGCGCAGGACGTAAAAAGTCGAGTCGAAAAGCTTGCTCGCGAGTTTGGCCAACCCGCCGACGAGCGCCTGCTTCTGATGGCGGCGGTTTTGCTTGCCGACGAGCTGTGGGACTTGCGCGAGGCCTATGACGCGATGCTTGCGGCAGCCGCCGACGTGCTCAGGGAGGCCGCACAAGATCAGGTCTCCGCGCCGGCGCAACCGTCTGTTCCGCCGTCAAAGGCCCAAAGTCGCGCCCCGGGCCAAGCCTCGAACCTGCCTCAGAGCCAGATCCATCAAATGGCGGCGTCGCCGCCCCCGTTGCCCCAGGCAAATAGTGGTTCAGATGGCAAAATCGACAGAACTGGCGACGGGCGTGGCAAGCAGGGCTCGGACAGCCCTCAGCAGATGGGCGCAGGAACATCCGGCGCGGGAATTGCTGGACCGGCTACACCCGTTGCCGACCCGCTCGCCAGGGGCAAATCGAGCGCCGCTTGACCGCTCTTCACCGAAAACCTGGGACACCGCCGATTTGCGGCTTTCGGACCGTTGGAAACGCGCCCGAATGGGCCTATGTTCCAGGTGCTGCGGGGCACGTTAGGAACACATGAATCTCCAGGGCCTATAAGATCTGCCTGGGAGCTGTCCCTGGCCGGAGCCGTGGTTCCGGTCACATGGCGCCCACCTTACATTTGTAGGGACCCGGCGAGATCAACCGTTCCGACGGCTTCCGCGGCACTCAATTTCCGCCCGGCGACGGCGCGTTGGCCGCAAGTGGGGCGCGGGCAGGACCAATGATCGATGACAAAAGGGCGGCTCGTGCGGCGGCGAAACAGATCCGGGCCGAAGCATTCGTCCGCCACGGAGCGGCGGCATTCGGGAGGCTGGCCGAACACGGACTGGAATTTCTCGGTGCAATGCACGCGGACGCCGTGATCTCGGGATTTGCCCCGATCGGCGACGAAATCGACCCTGGTCCTTTGATGCGCGAGGCGCTGGGACTTGGTTTCCGGCTGGCGCTGCCGTGCATGCAGGGCAAGGGCAAGCCGCTCGTGTTTCGCGCCTGGGCTCCGGGTGACGCGATGAGTGATGGCGTTTGGGGGATCTCCGAGCCGCTGGCATCCGCGCCCGTGGTCGAGCCCGACGTACTTCTGGTTCCACTTCTGGCGTTCGATCGATCCGGCTACCGGCTCGGCTATGGTGGCGGGTTCTACGATCGGAGCCTCGAGCGGCTGAGGGCGATGAAGCCCGTACTGGCCGTCGGCGTGGCCTTCGATGAACAGAGGGTCGACGCGGTGCCGCATCTCGACTATGACCAGCCGCTCGATTGGGTGCTGACGCCGTCGGGACCCATCAAATGCCTCAGCTAAGTCCCCTCTCCCCATCACAAGTGCAGGGTGACGGGGAGAGGGGGACGATTTTGCGCCTGTTGTTTCTCGGTGACGTCGTCGGCCGGTCGGGCCGCGCGGCGGTGGTGGACGCGCTGGCTGGGTTGCGCGCGCGGTACGATCTCGACTTCGTGGTGGTCAACGGCGAGAACGCGGCGGGCGGGTTCGGCATCACCGAATCGATCCTGACCGAGTTGCTCGACGCGGGCGCCGACGCCGTCACGCTCGGCAACCACGCTTTCGACCAGAAGGAGACGCTCGTCTACATCGACCGCCACGAGCGGCTGGTGCGCCCGCTCAACTATCCGAAGGGCACGCCGGGCCGCGGATCGGGGCTGTTCCGGGCGCGGAACGGCATGGACGTGCTGGTGGTCAATGCCATGGGCCGCGTGTTCATGACCGAGCTTGATTGCCCGTTTCGCGCCATCGACGCGGAATTGCACGCGTGCGCCTTGAAGCGCGGCGCCGACGCCATCCTCATCGATTTCCACGCCGAGGCGACGAGCGAGAAGCAGTCGCTGGCCTATTTCGTCGATGGCCGGGCGAGCGTCGTGGTCGGCACGCACACGCATGCGCCCACTGCCGATCAGCGCATCCTGCCTCTCGGCACGGCATTCATGTCGGATGCCGGCATGTGCGGGGATTACAATTCGGTCTTGGGCATGGAGACCGACGAGCCGGTCAACCGCTTCGTCACCCGCATTCCGCGCGGCCGTTTCGAACCAGCAGGCGGGCCGGCGACGATCTCGGGCCTCGCGGTCGAGATCGACGACAAGACCGGGCTCGCGTCACACGTCGG
>PEQZ01000079.1 GCA_002928395.1 Hyphomicrobium sp. | reverse complement strand
CGATGTAGTCATCAACGCCGCTGTCCTTGGGCGCGATGAAATCGGCGAGAGCGGTGTGGGCGCGGTCGCGGCGGGGATCGCGCGCGATTTGCTGGCGGAGCGTGTGGAACGTCGCGATTTTCGTGTGCCGCGGGTTGCCGGAGTAGACCTCGATGTCGTCGCCCACGCTGTTGGCGGGCCAGAAGCCGACGACGCCATTGGCCGTGAACCAACCCCCGCGCACGATGCGGTCGAGCATCTCCTTGGCGTCGGCGAAGAGTTTGCGCGCTTCCGTGCCGACCTTGTTGTCGTCGAGGATCGCCGGATAGCGCCCGGCCAGCTCCCAGGTCTGGAAGAACGGCGTCCAGTCGATGTACGGCACCAGGGCCGCGAGGCTGTAGTTCTTGTAGGCGCGCGGCCCCAGGAACGACGGCTTCGGCGGCGTGTAGCCGGCCCAGTCGATCTTGAACTTGTTGTCGCGCGCGGTCTTCAAGGTGATGCGCTGCTTTTTCAGCTCATTGGCGAGGTGTGCCTCGCGCACCTTGACGTACTCGGCCTTGGTGTTGGCGATGTAGCCCGCGCTATCGGTTTCCGAAAGCAGCTGCGACACCACGCCGACCGCGCGGCTCGCGTCGAGCACGTAGAGCGCCTGGCCGCGATGGTAGTTGGGCGCGATCTTGACGGCGGTATGCACGCGGCTGGTGGTGGCGCCGCCGATCAGCAGCGGGCAGGTAAACCCCTCGCGCTCCATCTCGGCGGCGACGAAGCACATCTCGTCGAGCGAGGGCGTGATGAGGCCCGACAAGCCGATGATGTCGACCTTCTCGCGCTTGGCCGTTTCCAGGATCTTGGACGCCGGCACCATGACTCCGAGGTCGATCACCTCGTAGTTGTTGCACTGGAGCACGACGCCGACGATGTTCTTGCCGATGTCGTGGACGTCGCCCTTGACTGTCGCCATCAGGATCTTGCCGGCGGCCGGCTGCGACAAGAGGCCAGAGGCCTTCTTCTCGGCTTCGAGGAAGGGTTGCAGGTAGGCCACGGCCTGCTTCATGACGCGCGCGGATTTCACCACCTGCGGCAGGAACATCTTACCCGCGCCGAACAGGTCGCCGACCACGTTCATGCCGGCCATCAGCGGGCCTTCGATGACGTGCAGCGGCTTGTCGGCCTTGGCGCGCGCCTCCTCGGTGTCCACCTCGATGAATTCGGTGATGCCGTGGACCAGCGAGTGCGTGAGGCGCGCCTGGACGTCGGCGTCACGCCATTTGAGATCCTTCTCGACCTTCTTGGCTCCATCGCCCTTGAAGCGGGGGGCGGCGTCCAGCAGCCGGTCGGTGGCGTCGTCGCGGCGGTTGAGAACGACGTCCTCGCAGAGATCGCGCAGCTCGGCCGGGATGTCGTCATAAAGTGCCAGCTGCCCGGCGTTGACGATGCCCATGTCCATGCCGGCCTGGATGGCATGGTAGAGGAACACCGAGTGCATGGCCTCGCGCACCGGCTCGTTGCCGCGGAACGAGAAGCTCAGATTGGATACGCCACCGGAAACGTGGACCAGCGGCATCTTCTGTTTGATCTGCCGCGTCGCCTCGATGAAGGCGAGCCCATAGCCATTGTGCTCCTCGATGCCGGTGGCGACCGCGAAGATGTTGGGATCGAAGATGATGTCCTCGGGTGGGAAGCCGACCTTTTCGGTGAGCAGCTTGTAGGCGCGCTCGCAGATCGACACCTTGCGCTCGATGGTGTCGGCCTGGCCCTGCTCGTCGAAGGCCATGACCACGACGGCGGCGCCGTAGCGCAACACTTTCTTGGCCTGTTCGAGAAACTGCGCCTCGCCCTCCTTCATGGAGATCGAGTTGACGATGGGCTTGCCTTGCACGCACTTGAGGCCGGCCTCGATGACGGTCCATTTGGAGCTGTCGATCATGATCGGCACGCGCGAGATGTCGGGCTCGGACGCGATCATGTTGAGGAACGTGGTCATGGCCTTCTCGCTGTCGAGAAGCCCCTCGTCCATGTTGACGTCGATGATCTGCGCGCCGCTTTCGACCTGCTGGCGGGCGACCGTGAGGGCTGCCTGATAGTCGTTGGCCTCGATCAGCTTGCGGAACTTGGCCGAGCCGGTGACGTTGGTCCGCTCACCCACATTGATGAAGGATTGCGCGGCCGAGGCGGGCGGGAGGTCGGCGGGTGTCGAGCCGATCGCGTCGTCTGACAGCTTGGTGCTCGGGGTGGTCATTGGCTCTCGTTCTCTCGGGTTTCGAGCCCTCTCCCCTTGGGGAGAGGGTTGGGTGAGGGGGTCTTCGCGCGGGCGGCCGCGATGTTGAGGATCGTGTCGAGCACGCCCTTCGGGTTGGTAAGCACTTCCGGGTTCCAGAACCTCACAACTGAATAGCCAAGGCTCTCAAAATAAGCCGTTCTGATCTCATCATTCGCCATTCCCTTCACCTCGCCATGCTGGCCGCCATCCAGCTCGACGACGTGCAAGGCTTTTTCGCAAACGAAATCTGCAATGTATGGTCCGCGGGGTACCTGCCGGCGGAACTTTAGACCGCCCAGCTGGCTTCCACGGAGACCCGTCCAAAGCTTTCGCTCCGCATCTGTCTGACGTCGGCGCAATCCGCGGGCTAAAGGAGTCAACTCGACTTTCATTCTTTTGAATCCAGAGACGTGGTTCTTGCAGTCTTCCCGCAGGCAAATGGTGGCCGAGGGCAAGATGTATGGGGGCTTGCTGCCTACAGTATCAAGACCCCCTCACCCCGACCCTCTCCCCAAGGGGAGAGGGGACGTGCCACCCAGCTAGATCCATGCTGGGATGGCCCATTGCTTCCTGCTGTACCGTTTTGCCCCTCTGTGCCCCACTCACCCCGCCCTCTCCCAAAGGGAGAGGGAAAATCATTTAAATCGCACGAAAGTCCTACTCCTAGGGGAGAAGGTGCCCCGTCAGGGCGGAGCCATGCTTCGCATGGACGGGGCGGATGAGGGGCTGAGCCACCGCGCAGCGAGGTCGAGGAAGGAGACATTGACTAGCTTGCCGATGGTCCGCGCTCGCTCTCCTGGAGGCTGAAACGATACAACTTCAAGGGTCGCACGGAGGCGATGAACTCGAAATCTTGATCATCGTGCAGGACAGTCAGGTCATGTGCCAACGCGGCTTGAGCGATCAAGGCGTCTATGGGGTTCTTGAGCGTGGTGCCTTCCCGGCGCAGATCGAACACCACACGGGCTGCTGCGGTCCAGTGTTCGGCCGTTGCGTCGACGATGTTTTGCCCTTCTAGGAGTTGGGCCAACCGACCCCACTCACGCTCATCGCGGGCGCCTTCCAGCAATTCGAACGCCGTCTCTTGGCTCAGTCGTACAAGCTGTGTCGAGATGATCCCGTCGTATCGGGCACCGACCAACCCGGTTTTGTCGCGAAGCACATGGATGAGCGCTGACGTATCAATCAGAAATGCCACGGGCACCCCTTTCCTTCAGCACGTCATAGCCGTCCGCGAACTGGAATTGCCCTGCGAAGCTGGCCAGCGACGGCGACTGGCGGCCGGGTTGCCTCTCGGCAACGAACCGGCGCAGAGCCTGCTCGACAGCATCGCTTTCACTCGCAAGACCTGTCAGCTGTTTGGCGGCCTCGACGAGTTTCTCGTCGACTGTGATGCTGATGCCCATGACGCACTTATTCCTTCTCGAGTTCGACGCCCAGGTCCGTCAAGGCGCCGAAAATCTCAAACTCGGCTCCTGCAAGATACGTGATGCAGGCTTCGAGAACTACCTTGCAGAACCGCTTCGCCGCCGCGCAGGTACGTCGACTGACTGCAACTGCTGCATGGTTCCCCCCTGGGCGGTTCAAAACATTTGCTTAAAGAGGATCAGCATTCCGGGTATCCCAATGAAAACGCCAGGCACCACGGTCACTACGACGAGCAGCGGCCATAGCGCGAACGCGACGATAGCAAGGCTGCACCTCAACCAACGCTCGCCCCGATGATAGCTATCCATGCCGGTTTCCCAAAAGTGCGATCCCAGTGGCAACAACAGCAGCGGGCCTGACAGAACCGCTGCGACAAGGAGGGCGGCGAAGATCCACATTTTCCACCTCTAGCTCATTTGCTCATCCCGCTCATTTGCTCATCCCGCGACGAACGGTTCGAGGCCGGAGAGACGCATCCTGGGGGCGATGGCCGGGATGGCGCGCGGCTTGAACCTGGCGACGTGCCCGGCGATGTGCTGGATGTGATCGGGCGTCGAGCCGCAGCAGCCGCCGACGATGTTGACGATGCCTTCCTCGGCCCACGGCTCGATCTTGCAGGCCATCTCGTGGCCGGTCTCGTCGTACTCGCCCATGGCGTTGGGCAGGCCCGCGTTCGGATAGGCCGAGATGCGGACGTCAGCGATGTGGGCGAGATCGACGATGTAGGGCCGCATCAGTTCGGCGCCGAGCGCACAGTTGAGCCCGATCGAGAACGGCTTCAGGTGCCGCATCGAATACCAGAACGCTTCCGCCGTCTGCCCAGACAACGTGCGGCCGGAACGGTCGGTGATGGTGCCGGAGATCATGATCGGCAGCTCGATGCCCTTCTCCTCGAACACTTCGAGCACGGCGAAGCCCGCCGCCTTGGCGTTCAGCGTGTCGAAAATGGTCTCGATCAGGATGATGTCGGAACCCCCGTCCATCAGGCCGCGCACCTGCTCCTTGTAAGCGAGCCGCAACTCGTCGAAATCGACATTGCGAAAACCGGGATCGTTGACTTGCGGGGAGATCGACGCCGTGCGGTTGGTGGGCCCGACCGCGCCGGCGACGAAGCGCGGTTTCTCGGGCGTTTTCTTGGTCCAGGCGTCGGCGGCCTTCTTGGCGAGGCGCGCGCTTTCGACATTCATCTCGTAGCTCAGTGCCTGCATGCCGTAGTCGGCCTGGGAGATCACTTGCGCGCCGAAGGTGTTGGTCTCGGCGATGTCGGCGCCGGCCGCGAAATATTGGTCGTGGATCTCATGGATGATGTCCGGCTGCGTCAGTGACAGCAGCTCGTTGTTGCCTTTGACGTCCTGCTTCCAGTCAGCGAAGCGCGTGCCGCGATAAGTCTCTTCCGTCGGCTTGTGCCGCTGGATCATGGTGCCCATGGCCCCATCGATGATCAGGATGCGCTCGGCCGCGGCCTTCTCGAGCGTCGTCCAACTCGCAAGTCTCTTCATATCGGAACTCGATCTTTGTTGACTGATTTAAGCGGCGTTCGCGCGGGCGGGCGACTTGACGGGCCGGAGCCCGAGAAGATGGCAGACCGCGTAGACGAGATCGGCGCGGTTCAACGTGTAGAAGTGGAACTTCTTGATGCCTTCGTCGACGAGATCCATGACCTGATCGTGAGCCACCGCGACGGCAACCATCTGCGTCGTCACGGCGTCGTCATCAAGCCCTTCGAAGCGGCGGGCGAGCCAGGCTGGCATGGTGGCGCCGGTCTTGCCCGCGAACCCCGCCACCTGCTTGAAGTTGTGTATGGGCACGATGCCCGGCATCACCGGCACCCAGATTCCGGCGGCGCGCACCCGCTCCAGATAACGCAGATAGTGCGCCGTATCGAACACGAACTGCGTGATGACACGGTCGGCACCAGCGTCGATCTTGGCCTTGAGGTTATCGATATCGGCTTCGACCGAGGGGCTCTCGGGATGCTTCTCCGGGTAGCCGGCCACCGATATTTCGAAGTTGCCGATTTTCTTGAGACCAGTAACCAGCTCGGCCGCGTTGGCATAGCCGCCCGGATGCGGCTCGTAACGCGAGCCGACGCCTGCCGACGGGTCGCCGCGGAGCGCCACGATGTGCCGGACGCCCGCATCCCAATAGGCCCGCGCGACCGCGTCGACCTCATCCCGGGTGGCGTTGACGCAGGTGAGATGCGCCGCCGGTTTCATGGCGGTGGTTTTGACGATGCGGGCGACGGTGGCGTGGGTGCGCTCGCGCGTCGATCCGCCTGCGCCGTAGGTGACGGAAACGAACTCGGGCCTCAACGGCGCGAGACGTTCCACGCAGGCCCACAGCGCCTCCTCCATCTTCTCGGACTTGGGCGGGAAGAACTCGAACGTGACGTCGATTTCGCCCGCCCCGAGCAACCGGCTCTTGCGCTCTTTCACATTGGCCATCAACGGATCTCCTCGAGGGTTCGGGTCACGGCGGTCGACAGTGAGCCGGCACCCGTCTGCCGCTCCGCCTGCCACAGGGAAACGGTCAGCATGTTGCCGCCGGCGCTTTCGGGCGGCGGCAGATCGCGGGACGGCAGCGGCTCGAGGCCAGCGTCCGTCAGCCATTGCTCGACCTGCGCGGTCGAAAACCCCAGCCGCTCGTGTGCATGGCTGTCGCGCAGAAATTCAAGGTCGTGCGGGGCGAAATCGACGATCAGCAGACGGCCGCCGGGGGCCAGGACGCGGGCGGCCTCACGGATCGCCGTCGCCGGCTCCGACAGGAAGTGCAGCACCTGATGCATGACGATGGCATCGGCCGCGCCGTCGGCGAGCGGCAAATTGTAGAGATCGCCATGCCGGAGTTGCGCCTTGTTGAGCCCGAGCCGGGTGAGATTTGCGCGGGCAAGACCAAGCATGGCGTGACTGGCATCGAGCCCTAGCCCGCGTTCGAACCGATCGGACAGCAATTCGAGGATGCGGCCCGTGCCGGTGCCCAGATCGAGCAGCAGCCGGAACGGACCGGCGCCGAGTGCCGCGCGGATCGCCGCCTCGACGTCGCCCTCCGACACATACAAGGCACGGATGCGATCCCAGTCGGCGGCGTGAGCATCGAAGTAGGCCTGGGCTGCGGTTTCCCGCTCTCGCCGCAAACCGTCGGCGCGCTCGTGGTCTCGCCGCACGACGGGATCGGCAGCATCGACCTCGGCCACAAGGCGAAGCGCCAGCCGGCCAGCCTGGGTGCGGTCGGAAACGAAGAAGTAGACCCAGCTGCCCTCGCGCACGCGCTCGATGAGCCCTGCTTCGACCAGCAGCTTGAGATGGCGGCTGATGCGGGGCTGGCTTTGGCCGAGGATTTGAGTGAGATCCTTCACATTGAGTTCGCTCGACGCCAGCAACATCAGAATCCTGAGCCGCGTGGTCTCGGCGACGGCCTTGAGACCGATCACGAGTTCACGCGGATCCAATTTCAGGTCGGACGCACTTGGTCTGGTCGGGAGCTTGATCATTGCGATACAATATAAACATATCTTTATGTGTCAAGCTCGCGTTCGAGTTTCCCACGAAATTGGCGACCTTGCCGGCAACTTGCGATCATCAACCGACCAGCCACGGGCAAATCGCCCTCAAACGTGACACGAGTTAACCGACCGGAAAGCGTCTCGACCTAACTTGAGCAAATCCACTCCGTTCGAGGATTCTGCCGATGGGTTCGCTGAGTTTCGAGACCGTTCTGCCACACGCGCCGATGACCGCACTTCCCGTCCGCCTCGAACAATCGTCACCGCGCATGGCCGCAGCTCTCCAGTTGAGCATGCTCGTTCCCGTGGCGCTGGCGCTGATCACACCGTTCTTTTTTCTGGGTGCACATCTCGTCGCAGACCAGACCTCGCGTAGCCTGCTGGCTGACCGACCGGCCACGATGCTTCAACTTGGCCTCGCGCTGGTGGTTTGGTCGGTATTGCTCGGCTGGCCAGTCAAGCGGGTCATTTCCCGGCTGTCACTGAAACGGCGCGTCGATATCGACACAACGGCCGTGACCGTCACCGATCGCGGGCTGTTCGCCGACCAGACGTGGACCGCGCCGCTCCAAACCTTCACCGGGCTCGCCCATCACATCAGGGCCTCGATGTCGGGGGTTCGCCACGAGCTGATCCTGGTCCATCCCGACGCCGTGCGCTCGGTACTGATCGCGGTTGCGCCGCGCTTTTCGCAGACCGACGTCGATGCCGCCTGCGCTTTGCTGAACCGCCCGGAAGTGCCCTCCAAGGTCCTCTACCGTCTGCGCGCCGAACGCCCGCTGCCGACCGCCGCGATCACTTTGTCCTCACGCGGCGCATAACACCATGGCCGGATCACCACCGAACGGGCCTCCGACAAAGACCTTTGACGCACTGCCGACGCTCGTGTTTGTTAGCCGCGTGAACCACAAAATCGGCGGCTTTGGCCCGCTGAATGCCGACTTGAACTCGCACTCAAATCCGGAGTACCCCAGGCCATGCTGAGCACGTTCGTAGTCGGCCACCGCCGACCGCTGTCGAAGGGGCCGCAGGGCCGGCTGCCTGCACCGTTCAGCGGCTTGGCCAACGCTTCGGCATGGCGGTTCTTTTCGGCATGATCGTCGCGGCCTCACCAGCCCGAGCCGAGGCGCCGGCCACATATTTCCAGCGCGTCGCCAACGAACTGGTCGCAGCTTCGCGCACCAATTCGCCGCAGGCCTTCGCCGCTGTGATCCGCCGCCATGCCGACGTGCCCTACATCGGCATCGCATCGCTCGGCAGCTACGCGCGCGGGCTCGCCTCCACCGATCGGCCGAGCTATTTTTCGGGCATGGTCAACTTCATCGGCCGCTATGCCGCGCAGCAGTCGCCGAAGTATCCGGTGGCCAGCGCAGTGGCTGTTTCACAGACCACCGAAGACAAGAACGGTGTCTATGTCGACAGCCGCATCACACTGAAAAGCGGTGACACCTACGACGTGCGCTGGTGGCTGGTGCGCAATGGTGCGAACTTCCGGGTTCGTGACGCGCAGGTTGCCGGCTTCTGGATGTCGCCGTTCCTGAAGACGTTGTTCGAGAACTACATCGAAGAGAACGGCGGCAACCCCAAAGCGCTGGTCGTCGCGTTGAACCGGTAACGACACCGCACGCGCGGTCCGCGGACGAGTATTGCGGCTCATGGAACGATTGGGTCGGGAGGCGATCCGCGCCTGAGGGTTGGCCCTACCTGAGCGGGCGTACCACCCGGAAGCCGACCCCGGGCGAGGCCACTTCGACCGCTAGCGGACGGCGCGCCGAGGCCCGCTGCCAACGTGGCCCATCTGCTGCGGCTCCGTCCTTGACGACACGGGTCGCACACCCAGCCTCGGGTTCGAATGCCTCGCCGGTTGGCGCGACGCGCGACAGATCGGCCTGCCAGCAATCGGCCGTGATCTCGGCCACGCCGCCGCCGAGGCCCGTGAAGCCCCAGGGGTGGGCACGCGCGAAGGTGACGTCGGCTGCGGTCTGGTGGCCGGTACGGGCTGCGGTGGCCACAGAGGCGTCATCGGCAGCGCGAGCGGCGTATTCCCACTCCGCCGCCGATGGCAGCCGGTAGTTCTTGCCGGTCATGCGACGGAGCCAATACGCATAGGCGCGGGCATCGGCATAGGTGACGCACGTGGCTGCCGCGACGCCGCCTTCGCTGGCGCCCAACTGGCAGGGACTGGGGGCGCGGTTGGTGGCGCGGGCGAAGATGGCGTATTCGGCGGCCGTCACCTCGGCCGTGCCCATCAGGAAACCAGGCCAGATCCTGACCTGACGCGCCGGCCGCTCGGCGGCGGTGGCCTCCGGGTCGACATCGGACGCGCCAAGCTGGGACGACCCGGCCGGCACGACGATCATTTCGGGGCATTCCGGGCAATCGCGGAGGCGATCGCTTGCACCGGGGCCGGACTGTTGCGGCACCTTGAAGGCAGACGCCATGAAACGATCGAACGTCTCGGCGGTTGTATCGCCCGTGACGCCGGCGCTCGCGCGCGGGTCTTCGACATAGCGGGTCTCGCCCTCTTCGTCGGCGTCGTCGTCGACGGTGCGGACATAGGCGGTTCGCGGTGCCTTCTTGGCCTTCTTGCCGGTCAATTCCCACGTCAGCGGCCGCCACTCGCCACCCTT
This sequence comes from Hyphomicrobium sp., assembly GCA_002928395.1. GTDB lineage: Bacteria > Pseudomonadota > Alphaproteobacteria > Rhizobiales > Hyphomicrobiaceae > JAKAML01. The sequence goes on along the minus strand of PEQZ01000079.1, from coordinate 1,650 downwards.
CGGCGGGTCGCTGGCGAGGCAGAAGATCGCGGCCATGACGCTGGCGATGGAGGCGAGCGCACTCGCGCGCTTCAAGGGCAGGAACGAGCTGAGTTCGGCAACGAGAATGAGCGCGAAGGTGGCCCCGAACAGAATGAACATCATCAGCTGGACATTCGACATAATGCTGGGCTCCCCATCGCGAAACCAACGCGGCCGCTCGGCACGGGTCTCACCGCGTGCAGCCGCTCGCCTCCCCACCGCAATGGCCGTGCCACACACTGCCGTGCACGTCGTACCGGGGCCCGATGGGCGGCCGGATCGAGCCCTCAGGCCACCGTTCAGTTGTTCTTTTGTGGCGCTTTGGTTGTCGATGCCGAGCGCCAGTCACCGCTGTAGAGCGGGATGGTACCGTTCTGGAACGCGCGCGCATCGTAGAATTTGAGCTCGCGCTCGAACGTCAGAACGCCGGGGTTCGACTTGAACAGTCGGTCGAGCGCGCCGAAGTCGTCGCCCTCGGCCAATTCGAACGACAGCGCGAAGCCGTAGGAGCCGATGTCCTGGATCAGTTGATTGGGCTTTTCGGCTTCCCCACGGGTGTAGAACAGCACACTCTCGGTTCGGCTCGACCGGCCGGCGAGCGATAACGGCGCGAACGGCTGGTAGGCACCCGACCGCGTCCTCTCCATCGACCAGCGGCCGAAATCGGCGGCGTAGAACCTCTTGGTCTGGCTGGTGCGCGGGTCGGTGACGGCAAGCTCCATGGACAGCACGGTGCCGGTGCGCGCGCCTTCGTTGGTGAAGGTGACGGGGATCGCGATCATCTCGAAGTTGGACGTGTTGTTGTTGTAGGGGGCCGCGTACTGAATGACCGGTGGAACAAAGAGCGCGACGTCCGCCTGCTTGAGCGACGTGTCCCAGAGGCTGTAGGCGGAAAACGTCAATGCGATCGCCGAGACGACGGCCGCGATGCGGTTGCCGTCGACCCCGCCCGCGGTCTGCTGCGCGACCTCGTTTGGATCGTTCGTGTCCCCAATCCGGAACTTGCGGCCCAACAACGGCATAGGCTCCTCCCGATGACAACGGCGCTGCCGCTGTCGATGGGGCGATGGGAATGGGGCCGCGCTGTGGCCATGCGGATGTGCAGACGCCCGCTGGGGTGACGCCCGCAGGCGGAGCGTCTCAGCCTCGCGCCGCGACGATGGCCGGGCCGTCATCAGGCTATCGCTGAAATAGCTCAACTTGATCAACGACAACGTCGGCAAATCAGGGCAACATGCGCGTGTTGGTCCGAGCAAGCTGTCTGGCATTCCGGCGCAACACCTCCGCCTCGAGACTTGATAGGAGTTCGCGATGCCCCACACGATCGTCTCCCTGGCGCGGTCAGCGCTGCTCCACTGTACACGGGCGAGCCTGCTGGTGGTTGCCGCCATCGCGCTCGCGGCCACCGCCAGCGCCCAGGGCGTGAACAGTTCCGTGCGCAGCGCCTGCACCTCGGACTACTTCGCCCTTTGTTCGAAGCACGCGCTGGGAAGCCCGTCGCTGCGCAGCTGCATGAGTTCGAACGGCCCGAAGCTGTCGTCACGATGCCTCAACGCGCTGGTCGCGGCTGGCGAAGTCACGCCGAAGACGGTGGCCAAGCGGAAGGCGCTGGCCGGCGCGAATTGAGGG
>PEQZ01000078.1 GCA_002928395.1 Hyphomicrobium sp. | reverse complement strand
TCGCCCCGTCCGCCGAGGATGATGCGGCATGGGCTGCGATGACTCGCGAACAACAGCTCGAAGTATTGCGGGAGCTGGCTCTCGCGCCGGATACGGGCACCGCATCAGGGAAAACCGCCGCCCAAATTCTCACCGAAACCCGGGCGCGGCGTTCCAAAGCCAATGGCTGATGCCTTTACGATCTCCAAGACAGCCGAGCGGCAGATCGCGGAAATCGTCGACTACACAGACCAGAACTTCGGCTTGAATCAGACCGACGCGTACGTCGCCGGGCTCACGGACAGTTTCGCGCTGATCGCTCGGTTTCCGGGCATCGGGGTTGCGGCCTTCGAGATCAAGCAAGGTTGGCGCCGTTACCGCTTTCAATCGCACTACATCTTCTATCTTGCGGAAGCCGATCATGTCCGCATCGAAGCGATCATTCACGTCCGCCGCAACATCCGGCCTGATCTGTTCGACGTTTGATGGTCATGCGGGCGCGTAGTGCCGAATTTGAGCGCCGTGACAGCAGAAAGCGGTAAGTTCCTGGCGAAAGAGGCGGCGGAGTAGGGGGCGGTTATTGACAGCTTATGTGCAATTTGAGACCCTTCAACCCATGCCCAAAGGTTCCAGCGCCCCCCGATTTCTCCCTCCGAAAAACCCGCCAACGTCCATGACACGCGGCGAGGTCAGGGAAGCCGTGACAGAAGTCGTAGCTTCGAGGAACAGCACTCCTAAAGCGGCATCAAACATTTCTAGGCCGGATTCGAAGAAGAAATGACGCGCAAGACACCTGCGAACTATGACCGCAGCGTGTTTATCAATTGCCCGTTCGACACAGCCTATGAATCCATGCTCGAGGCCATCGTATTTGCCACGATGTTCTGCCGGTGCGTCGCGCGCTGTGCGTTGGAAATCGATGACGGATCTGAGGTTCGCATCGAAAAAATCGTCCGAATCGTCGAGCAGTGCCGTCTCGGGATTCACGATCTCTCGCGCACGGAACTGGACCCGGAGCATGCGCTGCCTCGCTTCAACATGCCGTTCGAGCTCGGCTTGTTCATGGGGGCTAAGCGGTTCGGGACACGGTCGCAAAAGCAGAAGTCGATTTTAATTTTGGATACCGAGCGTTTTCGGTACCAGAAGTTTTTGTCCGATATTGCGGGTCAGGACATCAAGGCGCACGACGGAACAATCAAGAAGGCCGTCGGACATGTGCGCAACTGGTTGGCAAGCAATCTGGAGATCAACGATCTTCCAGGACAGGATGCCGTTATGTCGGCTCACGCGCGCTATCGCTCGGAACTGCCGGCCATGTGTCAAAAGAAGCGCATGAACCCGGCGCAGCTGACGTTCAACGACATGACGAACTTCATGCACGAATGGCAGAAGGCAGACGCCCGATCATTCGAATAAACGGAGCGCCGACCACCCTCATGCAGACCCGCCGCTAACCCACCCGCTCACGGCGCTTCGAGATAGCCGACCTTGCCGCCGCCACGGGCGCGGATCGCCTCGATGAGGACGCGGATTTCGCGCGGGTGCAGCGGGCGGCCGGTCTCGGATTTGGAGCGGCGCTCGGCCACGCGCAATTCGGCGGTGACCTGCTCGGTCGTCTTGTGCAGCATGGCGATGGTGGCGATGGTCTTCCGCTTCATGTTGAAGGGCACCTTCGGGACAACGTCCGCGAGCAGCGACTTCGCGCCATCGGACAGGTAGCTCGAAAAGCGCCCGAACAGGCTGATGAGATGAATGACGAAGGTCTCGCGGAAGCGATAGTGGTGCTGGTCCATCCACTCGAAGAACTTGTCCATCGTCAGGTCGGCCAAGCGCAGATCGGACGTCACGCGGTAGTCGACCCACTCGGCGACGATATTGAACCCCGGCTCGAGCTCGATATCACCCGGCGCGAACGTCTCGGTGGCGGTCACGCCGATGCGCTTGAAAAAGTCGCGGTTCTTCATGAACAGGCTGGTCTTGAAGGTGGGGAGCAGCGCCTTGCCGTCGCTCGCCATGTCGAAGGCCTGGCGGACGAGCTTCGAGCAGAACAGAGTTTTGTAGCCTTTGAGCTCCATGGAGAAGTCGTAGGGGATGGCGCGGCCGACACCGGCGCCGAGCGTGCCTTGAACATGGTCGTGGATCGACTTGGCGGCGCGGGCGGCGAAGTCGGCATCCTTGTGGCGGAACACGATGCAGCGGCCGAGGCCGTGGTCGAGCACGTGTTCCAGCGAATTGACGACCGCGCCGTCCTCGATCAGCGCTTCCGTGACGAGGTGACGGCCGCGGGCGTCGATGTAGACGATCGCGATGTGGCTGAACTGGCTGTCGATGTCGCCGATGCGCGCGATGGCCGCGCTGTTGGCCGCCATGCCACGCATCAGCAGAATGTCGCCGGATCGGAACGGCTCGTGCACGCCCGAGCCGAGCTGTGGATGGCCGAGCGTGTTGAAATCGGGTCCGGTGAAGGCGCGATAGGTCTTTTCGTCCTTGCCGAGAACGCGGTGGCCGATCGCGATCTCACCCAGCATGTCGGTGGCGTAGCGGGTGACGCGGAAGACGTCGCGCAAGGCCAACTGCACGTCGCGGGTCATGTAGCCCCGGCGATGCCACGTCGCCAGCTGGTCGTGCAGCATTGTGCGCGTGTCGAACAAGCTGAGAATGAGCGGGTGCGCACCATCCCTCACCGTATTCGTATCGTAGCGGGTGAAGTCGATTTCGCTGACCAGTCGTGTGATCTGCCGGAGACTTTCAGCAAGCTCCGCCGCGCTGCCCACATGGCGGGCTGCGACCGCGTGAACGCCTGCCATATCGTCTGCGAGACGGTATTGCACGGGTGCGTGCTGCATCGCGGGTCCCCTCCCTGTCGTCCTGATTGCCGGTCATTGTCATCAGTACCCCGGCGGCCGATTTCACGGTCGGATCGGGCTGGCGACCGATCTCCTCGGAGGCAAATCCTAGCAGAGCCTTGGGAGGCGCGGCACCGCTTGCGGCGTTAACTATTCCGTTGTCGGCAAAGGTGATGCCGGAAAACCATGCGTTTGCCGCAGTGCTTCGCCGAGCACGATCGCGCCGGCGATTGCGACATTGAGTGACCTGAGCCCGGGCGCCATGGCCACGCGGATCTGGGCGTCGGCCAGCCGTCGAACCGTATCGGGCACGCCGGCAGACTCCCGGCCAAGCATCAGGATATCGGTCGGGAAATATGTGAAGTCGGTGTGGCTTGTCGCGGCATGTGCGGATAGCAGGATCAGCCGGGGCGGGGGCCGGACGGTCGCGCGCCACGCTTGGAACGCGCCAATACTTTCGTGGCGTTGGATCGCAACGTGATCGAGATAATCGAGCCCGGCGCGCCGCAAGGTGCGATCCGTCATGTCGAAACCGGTCGGTCCGATCACGTCGACGGCGATGCCAAGGCAAGCGGCCGTTCTGAGCAACGTGCCGGTGTTCTGAGGGATGTCAGGCTGGTAGAGGGCTAAACGCATGCCTGATCTCACCCTCGGGTAGGTCTTCCAAGATGACGTCGAAGGTTGCGAGGCTACATCGACCGGCTCCCACCGCATGCGCCAAATTGCCCCGTCGCTTCTGCCTTTCGCCGCATTGAGAGAGATCGCAAACGGTGCCAAAAGGGCGCAAGACACTTGGGAGGTTTAAGGCTGGACGCGTTTCGGCGCCGCCAATTTCCATACTAGGCAGAGTGATCAGACACGGTAGCAGGACAACGTGACGCCCTTTTTGGCCCGATCCGGGCGGTAAGATGCGACGTTTCCAAACCGAGAATTCAAGCGGCTGCCGGCCGCTGTCGCGCTAAAAATTGGAGGCACACTTGGCAGCCGAAACCGAAGATCCCAACCGCCGCGACGTTCTCGTGATGACCGCCAACGCCTTCGCAGCAGTCGGTGGCGCGTCGTTGTTGTGGCCGTTCATCCACCAGATGAATCCTGACGCCGGCGCGCAGGCACTCGCCTCGATCGAGGTCGATCTGGCGCCGGTCAAAGAGGGCCAAGCCATCACTGTGATGTGGCGCGGCAAACCGCTGTTCATCCGCAATCGCACCAAGGACGAAATCGCCGCCGCCCGGAAGACGGCTCTGGCCGAACTTCCGGATGTCGTCGAACCCGCCGCAGATACGGCGCGCGTCAAGGCCGGAAAAGAGAACTGGCTGGTTCTGGTCGGCATCTGCACCCACCTCGGCTGCATCCCGAAGGGCCAGTCGCTAGCCGACACAAAGGGCGACTTCGGCGGCTGGTTCTGCCCCTGCCACGGTTCGCATTACGATACGTCGGGTCGCATCCGCAAGGGTCCCGCGCCACGCAACCTCGACGTGCCGCCCTACGAGTTCGTCTCCGATACCAAGATCAAGATCGGCTGAGGGATCTGACCGCCATGTCAAACCATGTTTCAAGCTATAAGCCACTGTCGCCGATGGCCAAGTGGTGGGACGATCGTCTGCCGATCGCCCGGCTGATACACGACAGCTTCGTCGAGTTCCCGACACCGCGGAACCTGAATTACCTTTGGACATTCGGCGGCATCCTGTCGTTCTGCCTCGTTGCGCAAATCGTTACCGGCCTCGTGCTGGCCATGCATTACCAGCCGAGTGGCGCCGATGCGTTCAATTCGGTCGAGCGCATCCGGCGGGACGTGAACTTCGGCTGGATGATCCGCAATTTCCACGCGGTCGGCGCATCGATGTTCTTCGTCGCCGTCTACATCCATATCTTCCGTGGTCTCTACTACGGGTCATACAAAGCCCCGCGTGAGATCCTCTGGATCCTCGGCGTGCTTATATTCCTCGCGATGATGGCAACAGCGTTCATGGGCTACGCGTTGCCGTGGGGCCAGATGAGCTTCTGGGGCGTCACCGTTATCACCAACCTGTTCTCGTCGCTCGATGGCGTGATCCCGGGTGTCGGCACGGCAATTGTTACGTGGTTGTGGGGCGGTTTCTCGGTGTCCGGGGCGACACTCAACCGCTTCTTCTCCCTCCACTACCTGCTGCCCTTCGTGATCATGGGGCTCGTCATCCTGCACGTGTGGGCGCTGCACGTCGCCGGCCAGAACAACCCAACCGGTCTCGACCTCAAGCACAAGTCCGACTCGGTGCCGATGGCGCCCTACGCAGTAATGAAAGACGCGGTCGGCCTGTTCGCCTTCCTGATCGTCTTCGCCTGGTTCGTTTTTTTCTTGCCTGACTATCTTGGTCACGCTGACAACTATATCGAGGCCAACCCCCTGGTGACGCCGCCTCACATCGTGCCGGAATGGTACTTCCTGCCGTTCTACGCGATCCTGCGCGCCATTCCTTCGAAGCTCGGCGGCGTGCTTGCCATGTTCGGCGCGATCGCCGTTCTGTTCTTCGTGCCCTGGCTCGACACCAGCCGCGTGCGCTCGACGAAGTACCGTCCGATCTACCGCTGGTTCTTCTGGCTGTTCGTCATTTCGTGCCTCGCACTCGGCTACCTGGGCGCAAAACCGGCTGACGGGATCTATGTATTCTGGGCTCGCGTGTTCACGTTTTACTACTTCGCCCACTTCCTGATCGTGATGCCGATTGTCGGTCTGATCGAAACGCCCAAGCAGTTGCCCCGGTCGATCACCGAAGACGTGCTCGGGCCGGATAAGCACACTGGCGGTGGCATGGGCATACCGGCAGGCGCGGCTGCAGCTCCTGAAAAACGTTGAGACGAGGAACGACGACGATGATCAAAACGTCTCTTCGCGCGGCCTCGGTGGCCCTGGCCCTGATGCTGGCGCCACTGCCGGTCATGGGCGCCGGTGTCGAGCATATCCTGATCGACAAGCAGCAGTGGCCTTTTGCCGGTTTCCGCGGCCAGTTTGATGCGGGCCAGTTGCAACGCGGTTTCCAAGTCTATCAGGAGAACTGCTCGTCATGTCACGGGTTGAAACGGCTTTCGTTCCGCAATCTCGTGCAGCCGGGTGGACCGGAGTTCCCCGAGAACAGCGTCAAGTCGCTGGCCGCGGGCTGGCCCAATAAGATCACGGACGGGCCCAACGACAAGGGCAAAATGTTCGAGCGGCCGGCGAAGCTGTCGGACCCGATTCTCGGCCCCCACAAGAACGAGGCCGAAGCGCGCGATGCGTTCAACGGCGCGTTGCCACCAGACTTTTCGGTCATCGCCAAGGCGCGTGGCATCGAGCCGACCGCACCCTGGTACACCCACATATTCCTGATGATGCGGGACATCGCCACCGGGTATCAGGAAGGTGGCCCCGACTATATTTACGCTCTGTTGACCGGCTACAAAAACGCGCCAAAAGACTTCAATTTGTCCGACGGCATGAGCTACAACGCCGCCTTTCCGGGTCACCAGATCGCGATGGTGCCGCCGCTGGCCAAGGACAATTTCGTCAAGTACCAGGACGGCAAGGGATCGCTCGAACAGAACGCCAAGGACGTGTCGGCGTTTCTCGCCTGGGCCGCCGACCCGTCACTCAATGAGCGCAAGCGCATCGGCTGGCAAGTGATGCTCTATCTTCTTGTGACGACGGTTTTGTTGTTCCTGGCCAAGAAGCGTATCTGGTCTCGGATCAAGCACTGACGATCGGGCGTCGCTTCAACGTCTTTCGACTTCTGAAGCGTCAAGGGCCCCGCACCGCGGGGCCCTTTGTCGTTGGTCCTGAAATGGTCAAGCCCAGGGCCGGGCGACGGCGGTTGCAGCCGGTGGTCTCCAGACATGTCAGGCTCATCCGACTTGAACGGCCGAACGGCTTGAGTTACGAACAGAGCTTGATAGTGTGGAAATGACACAGTCAATTTGGGGGACGACACGCAATGAGCGTCGACGCATCGAAGGGTCACAAGGAAATGGACTACCCGCAACACCTCCGGACCTATTCCTCTTTCATCCAGTTCACCAAGGTCAGTATCATCCTGCTGGTCATCCTTCTGAGTGCGATGGCTTTCTTCCTCGTACGTTGATCACACACCCGGAGGCGGAACCGCTCCGCCACGCTGACCGTGGATGGGACGCAGAGTCGGAGTCGGATCGGCTGAATTGCCGCCATTTGATTTGGCTGGTCCCATGTTTCTGATCTGCCGTCTCCACTGACACCAACAACCCGATGTCATCGGGGAGCCGTCGCCCCGCCGGACGGCGTTACCCAACTTCCACGATCGGGCCGATGTTCGGCACCACCTAACTCAACGGACGACAACATGGTCACCATCGCGGTCACGGCCGAGGCATCAGACGAGCCCCGCGTGGCGATCTCGCCTGAAACAGTCAAGAAGCTCGTCGCACTTGGCGCATCCGTTCGGGTGCAGTCTGGCGCGGGTTTGCGCTCACGGTTTTCCGACGCAGCCCTGGCAGCCGCTGGCGCCGAAATCGCACCGACGGCCGCCGCCGCACTTGCTGGCGCGGATATCCTGCTCAAGGTCCGTCGACCATCTGGCGACGAGATCAAGGCCATGAAGCCCGGCGGCATCGTGGCCGCGATGATCGATCCCTACGGCGACCGCGCGGCCCTCGACGAAATGGCCAAGACCGGCGCGTCGGTGTTCTCCATGGAGTTCATGCCGCGTATCACCCGTGCGCAGTCGATGGACGTGCTGTCGTCGCAGGCCAACCTGGCCGGCTACCGGGCAGTCGTCGATGGGGCGGCGATGTTCGGCCAAGCAATGCCGATGATGATGACGGCGGCGGGCACGGTTCCCGCCGCACGTGTCTTTGTGATGGGGGCGGGCGTCGCCGGATTGCAGGCGATCGCCACCGCGCGCCGGTTGGGCGCCGTCGTCACCGCGACCGATGTGCGCCCCGCAGCCAAGGAGCAGGTGGCGTCCCTCGGTGCCAAGTTCGTCGCCGTCGAAGACGACGAATTCAAGCAGGCGCAGACGGCGGCAGGCTACGCCAAACCCATGTCACCCGAATATCAGAAGAAGCAGGGCGAACTGGTCGCGACCCACATCAAAGGCCAGGACATCGTCATCACTACGGCGCTGATCCCTGGCCGTCCCGCGCCGCGCCTCGTCACCCGGGACATGGTGATGTCGATGAAGCCCGGATCGGTGATCATCGATCTGGCGGCCGAACGTGGCGGCAACTGCGAGCTGACGGAACCAGGCAAGTTGGCCGAGGTCAACGGCGTCAAGATCTCCGGCAAGCTCAACGTCGCCGGCGATGTCGCCGTCAACGCCTCGAGCCTCTATGCCAAGAACCTCTATGCATTCCTCGAGTTGTTCTTCGACAAGAAGGACAAGAGCATGAAGATCAATTGGGACGACGAGATCATCAAGGGCACTCTGGTCGCCAGGGATGGCGCGCTGGTGCACCCAAGCCTCGTCCAGAAACCCGCCGCGTGATGGAGCTCCGCATGCCGCTGCTGAAATCGCTGCCACTCCCGGGCCTCTTGATGACGGTTTTCGTGGCGTTGACCCCGGGGGCCGCACTGGCCGCCGGCGGTGCGGCCGATGCCGCCGTCGATCCATTCGTCTACCGCCTGATGGTGTTCGCGATGGCGATCTTCGTCGGCTACTACGTGGTGTGGAGCGTGACGCCCGCACTCCACACGCCATTGATGAGCGTGACGAACGCCATCTCGTCGGTGATCGTCGTCGGCGCACTGCTGGCGTGCGGCGTATCGCTGGCGACCTCCGGCAGCGTGGCCGCAAAGGTGTTCGGCTTCCTCGCGCTCGTGATGGCGTCGATCAACATCTTCGGCGGCTTCCTGGTCACGGCCCGGATGCTCGCCATGTACAAGAAAAAAGACGGGAAGAAGTGATCGCGCCATGACCGCAAACCTCGCCGCCGTTCTCTATCTCGTCTCCGGCATCCTGTTCATTCTCGCGCTGCGCGGGCTTTCGAGCCCGGCCACCTCGCGCCAAGGTAACACCTACGGCATGGTCGGCATGACCATCGCCGTTTTGACCACGCTCGGCCTCGTCAGCGCGCCCGGTGAATTTCTGACTTGGTTGCTCATCGTCGCCGGCATCGGCATCGGCGGTGCCATCGGCGCCTACGCCGCGAAAAACATCCCCATGACGATGATGCCGGAACTCGTCGCAGCGTTCCATTCGCTCGTCGGCTTGGCCGCGGTATTCGTCGCCGCTGGTGCACTCTATGCACCCGAAGCGTTCTCGATCGGCACTCCGGGCAAGATCGGTGTTGCGAGCCTCGTCGAGATGGCGCTCGGCGTGGCCATCGGCGCCATCACGTTCACGGGCTCGGTCATCGCTTTTGCCAAGCTCTCCGGCCGCATGAGCGGCAAGCCGATCATTCTGCCCATGCGGCACGCGATCAACGCCGGCCTCGGCCTGCTGATCATCTACCTCATCTACGTCTTCTGCACGTCAGGCGGCAGCGCGTGGCTGTTCTGGGCGATCACGCTGCTGTCTCTGCTGTTCGGGGTTCTCATCATCATTCCGATCGGCGGCGCGGACATGCCCGTCGTGGTCTCGATGCTGAACTCGTACTCGGGGTGGGCGGCGGCCGGCATCGGCTTTACGCTCGGCAACATCGCGCTGATCATCACCGGCGCCTTGGTCGGATCGTCGGGCGCGATTCTGAGCTACATCATGTGCAAGGGCATGAATCGCAACTTCTTCTCCGTCATTGCGGGCGGCTTCGGCGGTGAGACGGCTGGTCCGGCGGCTGGCGCTGAACAGAAGCCGGTCAAACTCGGTTCTGCCGAGGATGCGGGTTACGTGCTCAAGAACGCCGCCAAGGTGATCATCGTGCCGGGCTACGGTATGGCGGTGGCGCAGGCCCAACATGCGTTGCGCGAGATGGCCGACAACCTGAAAAAGGCCGGCGTCGAAGTGAAGTATGCGATCCATCCGGTCGCGGGCCGCATGCCGGGCCACATGAACGTGCTGCTGGCGGAAGCCAACGTGCCCTACGACGAGGTATTCGAACTCGAGGACATCAACAGCGAATTCTCACAGGCCGACGCCGTGTTCGTGATCGGCGCCAACGACGTCGTCAACCCAGCCGCCGAAAACGACAAGACGTCGCCGATCTACGGCATGCCGGTCTTGCAGGTGTGGAAGGCCGGCACGGTGCTGTTCAACAAGCGGTCGCTTGCGTCTGGCTATGCCGGCATCGACAATACGCTGTTCTACAACAACAACACCGTAATGGTGCTGGGCGATGCCAAGAAGATGACCGAGGAAATCGCCAAGGCGCTCGCGCACGGTTGAGGCCACCGCTCGGAACGGCAGGCGCGTCTCGACCCTGGAGAGTTGCGTGATGCAGCAGCGGCTCGATTACGTGTGGCGGTCCGTGATCTCGGTCAGGCAAAGCCTGTGGCGAAAGTCGCTCGCGCGCCTGACCGGCGAGAGCCCGCTGTCGCGCACCTGCCAAATTCCCAATCTGCGCGAGATCTACGCGCGGCTCGGCCTGTCGCCGCATTCGGGCACGTTCGTGGAAATCGGCGCCTTCGACGGCGAGGGGCATTCGAATACGTCGTTCCTGGCCGATCAGGGCTGGCGCGGCATCTACGTCGAGCCCGTGTTGGAAAGATGCACCGCGGTCAAGCTCAGGCACATGCTCAACAACGTGACGGTCGAACCGGTGGCCGCGAGCGACACAGCGGGCGAATGCGAGATCCGCGTGATGGGGGCGCTGTCCACCATGGATGGCGAAACGGCTGGCGCCTACAAGGCCATACGCTGGGGCAAGAAGAAGGCGAGCCGCGCCACGACCCGCACCATCCGCACCGAGCGCCTCGATACGATCCTCACGCGCAACGCGGTTCGAAACGACGTCGAACTCATGGTGATCGACGTCGAAGGCCACGAGTTACCGATCGTCGAGGCGCTGATGGCGAGCCCGTGGCGGCCCAAAGTGCTGATCGTGGAGCTGGTCGACACCCACCCGGATTTCGATGCGTTCAGCACCTTGAAGGGCAATGCCCTGAAGGCGCGGAAGCTGATCGTTGCGAACGGCTACCAACCGGTCTACGCAGATCAGGTCAATACGATATTTGCTGAGAAGCCTCGTCCGCCCGGCTGAACAGAGGCTGGCAGCAGGACCGGGCCGGCCATTGATCAGCTCACCGACACCCTCCCGAGTAAAGCTCAGACCAACCCTTGCTCGCGGAATTGTGAACGTTCCATTTCGCCTCGCCCCTCTTCCCGTCCGCCGAACCTCGGTTAGTCTCGAAGGGTTGCGCGCCGGCTTCGGCGCCTGCTCCGGATCGAGGATGAGCACATTGCGGCTATCAATCGGCGTGATCGGGACAATTGCGGTCGCCCTGACGGCTTTGAACGCCAAAACTGCGTCCGCGTTCGAGCGGCGCGATGTGATCAAGGAACTGGGTGGCAAGGCGGTAAGTTGCAGCGACGCCTACGGGCGGCACGTCCATGCCGTGCTGGTGACCAACCTCGGCGACGTCGGGCGCGCCCGCCAGATGCAGCGCACACCGATCATCATGATGGACCCTCACTACCTCAATCCACTGCCAAGCAAGCTGCAACTGTTCTTCTTCGGCCATGAGTGCGCCCACCACGTGCTCGGCCATGTCTATGTCGTGACGCCGACCAGCGAAATGGAGGCGGATTGCTGGGCCGCAAAGGACGGCCGCGACCGCGGACTGTTCACGCGCGATGACGTGCAGAGCTGGGGGCCGTGGTTCGCCAAGAGCC
>PEQZ01000077.1 GCA_002928395.1 Hyphomicrobium sp. | reverse complement strand
CGCATGTAAAACAACGCCAGCAATCCAGGAAAAATGCGAAACGGCCCAAGTGCGCCTTTCCAGAATTGCCGAGAATGGATTAACCGGATACGTCCGTCGCAAAAAATGCCGGCGCCGCAGCAGCCTAGAGTTGGTTTGAGGCATGTCGCCACGCTGCGTTTCACGCTGCAAATTGAGAAGGGGCTTGGTGTTTGAGCACGCGTCGGGGAACGCACGATCTGGTGGAGGATGGCGGACGGGTCGAGCGCGTCGAGCGGTGCGTGTTGACCGTCTGCGATCGTCCGTGGAGCTTTGTCGCGGCCAACCGAGCCGCCATCGACGCCCACTGGGCGAAGCGGTCGGCCGAGACCCCCGGCTTCTTCAACGGTGTGGTCTACATGATGGCCGGTTGCGAATTCCGGAACAAGGAGTTCCGGGCTCAATTCCGACCCGTGGAGTTCAAATCTTTTCTGTACTGGCGTGAAACGGGATACCCAGACTCCTCGGTTTGGGATGCCTTCGGATCAGCCTTGATCCGATCTGTCGAGGGGCATGTTCTGCTTGGGGTTCAAAGCGCGGGCAACCTCAATGCGGGAATGGCCTATCTTCCCGGAGGTTTCATCGATCCGCGCGATGTGGACGAACATGGCCGCATCGACATTGCGGCGAACGTGCGGCGTGAGATCCGGGAGGAGACCGGGCTTGGTGACGGCGACCTCGACCAGGTTCCCGGCTTCATCGTCACCCAGATGGGCGCCCATGTGTCGATCGCGATGGAACTCGCCTCGACACTGAGGGCGCACGATTTGCGGCAAAAGATCCTCGGGCACATCGCGGCCGATCAGCAGCCGGAGCTCTCCGATATCGTCATCATCGAGCGGCGCGACGATGTGGTGCCTCAAACGATGCCAGAGTTCACGGCCGTGCTGCTCATGTTTCTGTTCGGCTGAGGTGCGTCAAAACCTGGGAGAAGCCGCCGCCCGCACTTCTCGCGTCGCGCGCTATGGGGCAAGGTCGGTTCGCGAAGGCGTCAGGCACGGCGCTCTTCCCCAGCGTCAGCCTCAAGGGTAAGGGACCCGATGAAACTTTCCTTCCACACCCTCGATGTATTCACCGACAAGCGCTTCGGCGGCAATCCCCTGTGCATCGTGCACGGCGCGGATGATTTGCCCACCGCCCAAATGCAGACCATCGCGCGTGAGTTCAACCTGTCCGAGACTGTGTTCTTGCTCAGACCGGAGAACCCAGCGCACTCGGCCCGAATTCGAATCTTTACCCCGACCAGGGAAATGCCGTTCGCTGGCCATCCGACGGTTGGAACCGCGATCCTGCTCGCTGAAATGAAGGTCGCCGGCATTTCGGGCGATCACGAGGCACTGATCGTGCTCGAAGCGGCAATCGGAACGGTGAGGATCGGCGTCAGAATGCGTGCCGGCCAGGCGACGTTCGCTGAATTCGACGCGCCAAAACTGCCGGCCGAGGCTGGCATACTGCAACCGCTCGATAGGCTCGCAGCGGGCCTCGGCCTCATCCCGAGCGAGATCGGTTTTGAGAACCACCGCCCGTCCTGCTTTGCCGCGGGTAACGCGTTCGCCTTTATTCCGGTCAGCACGCGCCAGGTCATCGAGCGGGCCTATGTCAACGGTTCAGATTGGGCTCACGCATTCGAGGACCAGGGCGTGGTTGGCGCCTATCTCTACACGCGGCAGTGTGTGCACAACTCGTCGGCGTTTCACGTTCGGATGTTCGCACCATCCGCCGGGATACCAGAGGATCCTGCAACCGGATCGGCTGCGGTCTGCTTCGCCGGTGTGGTACACCGGTTCGATGGCATTCCTGATGGTACGCACAAGCGCGGACTGGAGCAGGGCTACGCTATGGGGCGGCCGAGCCAGATCGCGCTCACGCTCGTGGTCGGTGGAGGCTCTCTGTCGACAGTCCGTATCGGCGGCCAGGCGGTTCGGGTTACCGAGGGCGTCATCGAGGTCTAAGTCCAAGCCGTTGTTCTGCATGCTCCGGCTGAGCGTCGCCGGGATAAGGCTTGCAATTCATCAACGGTTTTGGCTTAGTCTCTAAGCCTTGCACGTTGCGACCTGAGCATCGATCAGCGTATTCCGAGCCCGTCCATGCGCTTCGCGTTACAGACGTCCGGCCATCATGCGCATCCCGCGAGCCCCAGGCGCGCGCCCGGCGATCGCGCGCGCCTGCTTTCGCGTCTGCTTCTTACCAGCCCCTGAGCATCGGCTGTCCGGGCTTCGGCAACGGACGGACGCTCAGGGGTAAGAAGGTCGAGAACGAGGATCAACGCCCGCCCCCGCGCCGCAGTTCGTCGTGAACAGGTGCGCTTGCAGCGGAACCCGCGATGAAAGCCCGCGAGAAAGATTGCCCAATGACCGACGCCATCCGAATGCCTGCCGCCTCTGACGCCGACCGCGTCGTGATCTTCGATACCACCTTGCGCGACGGGGAGCAGTGCCCGGGCGCCACCATGACCTTTGAGGAAAAACTCGAAGTTGCGGATTTCCTGGACGAAATGGGCGTCGACATCATCGAGGCCGGCTTCCCGATTGCATCCGACGGCGATTTCGAGGCCGTGTCGGCAATCGCAACGAGGGTCAAGACCGCGAGCGTCGCGGGTCTCGCCCGCGCCATCGACAAGGATATCGACCGCGCCGGCGAGGCCGTGCGTCATGCCCGGCGCGGTCGCATCCACACTTTTGTTTCGACATCGCCCATCCACCTCGCCCACCAGATGAAGAAGAGCGAGGATGAGGTGCTCGCCATTATTGCGAGTACCGTCGCCCGCGCTCGCAATCTGGTCGACGACGTCGAGTGGAGCGCAATGGACGCGACCCGCACGCCGCTCGACTACCTGTGCCGTTGCGTCGACACCGCTATCAAGGCAGGCGCGACGACCATCAACCTGCCCGACACAGTGGGTTATGCGACACCGGAAGAGTACGGCGCCATGTTCCGCGAGGTCCGCGCGCGTGTGGCCAACAGTGACAAGGCGTTTTCTCGGTGCATTGCCACGACGATCTGGGACTGGCGGTCGCGAACTCGCTGGCTGGAGTAGCTGGCGGGGCCCGGCAGATCGAATGCACCATCAACGGCATCGGGGAACGGGCTGGCAACGCCGCGCTCGAGGAAGTCGTGATGGCGTTGAAGACCCGCCGCGACGTTCTGCCCTATGAGTGCGGCGTCAACTCCACGATGTTGACGCGCGCGTCCAAACTGGTCTCGGCGGTGACCAATTTCCCGGTCCAGTACAACAAGGCCATCGTCGGCCGCAACGCCTTCGCCCACGAAAGTGGCATCCATCAGGATGGCATGCTCAAGCACCAGAATACCTACGAAATCATGACACCCGAGAGCGTCGGAGTCGGCAAGACGTCGCTGGTCATGGGCAAGCACTCCGGACGCAACGCCTTCCGGCAGAAGCTCAAGGAACTCGGCTATGAGCTGGGAGAGAATGCCTTCGAGGACGCCTTCAACCGCTTCAAGGGGTTGGCCGACCGCAAGAAGCACGTCTACGACGAGGACATCGAGGCGCTGGTCGACGACGGAGTGGCGCATGCCCACGACCGTATGAAGGTTGTGGAGCTGCAGGTGATTGCCGGTACGTTCGGTCCGCAATCGGCGACCCTGACGCTCGACATCGACGGCATGTCGCACACCGTTCAGGCGCGCGGCAATGGACCTGTCGATGCAACCTTCAACGCCATCAAGATGCTGGTGGCCCACGAGGCCAAGCTACAGCTCTATCAGGTTCACGCCGTCACCGAAGGAACCGACGCACAGGCAGAGGTCTCAGTCCGGCTCGAAGAGGACGGCCGCGCTGTCACCGGCCGTGGCGCCGACACCGATACGATGGTGGCGTCCGCCAAGGCTTACGTGGCCGCGCTCAACAAGCTGATGGTCAAGCGGCAGAAGACCGCCCAGGCGATGCAACTCGGTTGACGGCTCGGTGTCTGGCCGGTTCCTTATCAGACTTGAAACCAGATCCGTGCACAACGATCCCCTGGGCTGTGGCTCTGGGGTTTGCCTTGCCTGGCCGGTACTTCCGTTAGGACAGAAGCTGCGTAAGGACTGTGTTCGCAGGGCTGGCTACGCTATCATGTCAGCGTGTATTGCCCGAGGGCGACAGGCTCGCACGGGCGTGAGAAGCGGCGTCGATGTCCGGTCCGCAGTTCTAGAGAGCACTATTACGATGGTTCTGCGGGTCGCCAGCGCCTTCTCGGACGATATTGCCATCGATTTGGGCACGGCCAACACGCTGGTTCACGTGGCTGAGCGCGGCATCATCATCGACGAGCCGTCGGTCGTCGCCGTGCGCTCGCGGGGCGCTACGCGGGAGGTGCTGGCCGTCGGCCAGAAAGCCAAGCAGATGGTCGGCCGCACACCCGAAAGCATCGAGACCATCCGCCCGCTGCGAGACGGCGTGATCGCCGATTTCATCGCCACCGAGGAAATGCTGCGGCAGTTCATCAAGCGTGCCAAAACCATGCTCGGCTTCCGGCGCCCGCGCATCCTGATCTGCGTGCCCGCGGGCGCAACTCCGGTTGAGCGCCGCGCGGTCTACGAAACCGCCGTGTCGGCGGGTGCCCGCAAGGTCTATCTGATCGAGGAGCCGGTGGCGGCGGCGATCGGCGCGGGCCTGCCGGTCGACGAGCCGACCGGCTCCATGGTGTTGGACATTGGCGGTGGCACCACCGATATCGCGGTCCTGTCGCTCGGCGGCGTGGTCGAAGCCCGCTCGCTGCGGCTGGCCGGCAACGCCATGGACGAAGCGATCATCCGTTATGTTCGCCGTAAACATCAGCTGCTGATCGGCGAGGCCAATGCCGAGCGCATCAAGATCGAGGCAGGGACGGCGGCGGCCAGGGTCAATGGAAGCCACACCGAGATTCACATTCGCGGCCGGGATTTGCGCCAGGGGCGGCCGAAGAGCATCGTGCTCGGTCCGCACGACATCGCCGAGGCCTTGGAGGGCCCGATCGAGGAGATGGCCGATTTCATTCAGCGTGCGCTCGAAGATCTGCCGCCGGAAGTCTCGACCGACATCTGCGAGCGGGGGATCCACATGACGGGCGGCGGCGCGCTGCTCGACCAGCTCGACGTCGAACTCGAACGTCGCGTCGGCGTCAAGTTCCTCAGGCCCGAGCACCCCATGCACTGTGTCGTCAAAGGATCGGCGATGGTGTTGGCCTCGCTCAGTGAGCGCGAGCATCTTCTGATACGGCCGTAGTCTCGGGCTTGTGAGGCGACAGTGGCCGGGGATTGGTCCGCGGGGCGCGCGGCCCGCGGTGTGGAAGGGGACCAATTTCGCAATGAGGCGATTGCGCGAAGACCACCTGAACTTGACCCGGCGCGGGATTGATCCAAGGCGCCGGTTCGGGATCAGCCGAACATTTCTGGCGCTTGTTCTAGTGTCCGCAGCACTTCTCGTATTGAGCCGGCTCGATGTGTCGTGGGTGAACGACGCGCGCTGGCAGGCCTCGGAATTGATGGTGCCGGTGCAATCCGCGGTGGCCGATGCGCTTGCCCCGCTCCGGTCGGCCGGGCGCGCGGTATCTGAGTTCAATAACCTCGCCGGCGAAATCACAGCCCTCCGCGACGAGAACCGCCGGCTCAAGGCGGCTGAGGGCCGGGTCGGCGAACTCGAGCGCCGGCTTGCGGACATCACAGCGCTGGCCCGCGTGGTGGTCGATCAGGCGCTGCCGTTCGTGACCGCGCGCGTCATCGCCAGTTCGAGCAGCTCGGTCGCGAGCACCGTGTCGATCAACGCAGGTCGCGGCTCCGCTGTTCGCAGCGGCTATCCGGTCGTCAACCGTGACGGGCTCGTCGGCCGCATCGTGGACACCGGCCAAAGTGCCGCCCGCGTGCTGCTGCTCACGGATTTGACCAGCCGCATTCCGGTCCTTGTCGGCCGTGGTTCGTTGCGGGCTGTCGCAACCGGCGATGGCGGGCCACGGTTGCGGCTGTCGTTTGTCACGAGGGGCGCAACGATCGCGGCAGGTGACGAGGTGGTGACTTCAGGCGCGGGCGGGCTCTTTCCGCGCGGGCTCCAGCTCGGGCGCGTTGTTGACGATGGCGGGACATTCAAGGTCGAGCCCTTCGCGGCGCTCGACGACCTCGATCATGTATCGGTGTTGCTGCACGATACCCCTGTGATCGAGCTCTACGGCGATGCGTCACCGGGTCCGCGCGACGACCGGCCCCAGCGTCCGCCTGCCGGCTCACAGCAAGGCGTTTCAGTGCCCGAACGCGGAGGAGCGGCTTTGTCCGGAGCCCGGTCGCCATGACGTGCACGCCCACAATCGAACTTTGCTCAGGACCTCCCGCGTCATGCTGAGCCTGCGCGCCATGGTGCCTTCACTGACGATTCTGATCGTCACGCTGCTTGCGGCTCTGCCCTGGGGATGGCCGGGCGCGGGGCGGTTCGTACTCCCGCTCTTGCCGTTCGCAGTCGTGCAGTACTGGGTACTGCGACGCCCGGATCTGGTTCCTGAATGGCTGGTGTTTGCGACTGGCCTCACCTTCGACGTGCTCACCAACGGACCGCTCGGCTATTGGTCGCTCATATACCTGTCGGGGTATGCAATGACGGTTGCGGCGCTGCCCTGGGCAGGCGGGGGCCATCTCGGCCGCTGGGCGCTGTTTGCAGCGATGATCGCGATCCTGGCCTGCGTCGAGGTCTTGCTTTCTATCGCCTACTTCAATCAAGCGATCGATTGGTGGCCAGTAGCGGTCGCGTCCGCGTGGGCCGTGCTCCTCTACCCCATGGTGGTGATGATACTCGGAGGGCTGCGCGGTGCCGTCGGCGAGGCGGGCACTCACCCGCATCGGGGCACAGCGCCCGCGCGGCTCGAGCGGGGCGGCTGAGCCCATGTTCACCCCCGATGACGACGACGAGGCGGCAAGGCACCAAACGTTCACGCGGCGCGCGATGTTGCTCGGGGGCGGCCAACTTTTTTGCTTTGGCCTCGTCGGCGCACGGCTTTACCAGATCCAAGTCATGGACGAGGGCCGCTATGTGCCCTTGGCCGAGGGCAACCGCATCGGCGTCCATCTGAGGGCGCCGGAGCGGGGGCACATCCTCGATCGCTTCGGCGAAGTGCTGGCTTCGAACCAGGAAGGGTTCCGGGCGACGCTCATACCAAGCCGCGCGGGCGACCTCAGGCAGACGCTGGCCATGTTCGCGCGGATCGTGCCGCTGACCGCGGACGAGCAGGAGCGCATTGTGCAGCGGGCGCAGCGAAAGAGCCGTAGTCAGCCTCTGGTGCTGGCCGGGGATCTGTCGTTCGAGCAGGTGGCTGAACTGAGCGTGCTTGCGCCGCGTCTACCCGGCATCGCGACCGAACCCGCGCCCAAGCGGACCTATTTCCATGGCGACAGCGTCGGCCACGTCATCGGATATGTCGGCGGCGTCGAGCGGCTGGCCCTGGACGATGATCCTGTGCTCCGGCTTCCGGGTACGCGCATCGGCAAGTCCGGCATCGAGCTCGGAATGGAGGAAGAACTGCGCGGCGTGGCAGGCTCGGAGCGGCTCGAGGTCGACGCCAGGGGACGCATCGTGCGGTCCCTCGGCGAGACCGCCCCGCGGCCCGGCCGCAATGTCGTGCTCACGCTCGATGTCGGCTTGCAGGCGCGCGTCATGGCTCGGCTCGGGCGCGAGCGGCGAGGAGCGGTCGTCGCCATGGATGTGAACTCGGGAGAGGTCATTGCACTTGCTTCCGTCCCGGCATTCGACCCCCGCGAGCTGGTTGCCGGCGCCGGAGCAGACGCCTGGAAGGCCCGTCTCAACGATCCCGACAAGCCGTTGCTCAACCGGGCCATCAGCGGTCTCTATCCGCCGGGATCTACATTCAAGATGGTCACGGCGCTGGCGGCGCTGGAGGCCGGGGTTGTCACACTGAAGGAAAAGGTCGAGTGCGCGGGCAGTTTCGAGTTCGCCGGCCAGAGCTTCCGCTGCTGGAACCGACGCGGGCACAACCGGGTCGACCTCCACCGCGCACTCAAGGAATCGTGCGACGTCTATTTCTACGAGCTGGCGCGTCGGGTCGGCATCGGCGCGCTTTCGCGCATGGCGCGGCGGCTGGGTTTCGGCGAGGTGTTCGAGAGTGGAATTGCCCTCCAGAAGGCGGGAGTCGTACCCGACCCCGACTGGAAACGCGGCGCGCTCGATCGCGGTTGGCTCGGAGGCGAGACGGTGATCACCGGCATTGGCCAGGGTTTTGTGACCGCGACACCGCTGCAGCTTGCGGTCATGACGGCGCGGCTTGCGACCGGGCGCAAAATTCGTCCCACGCTGATCCGCCACGACGCGGGCGCGCGGCCGGTCGCTCGAGGCGACGCGTTCCAAGTGCTCGATATCGCGCCCGAATGGCTGGATGCCGTGCGCACGGGCATGGTCGCCGCCGTCAACGAGGACGGCGGCACCGCGTCGAACGCGCAGCTCGACGGGTCCAGCATCGTTGTCGCCGGCAAGACCGGCACGTCGCAAGTGAGCCGCGCGTCGAGCGAGCGCGGCCAGGGCGAGTTGCCGTGGGATTTGCGCGATCACGCTCTCTTTGTCGGATACGCGCCGGCAACCCGTCCGCGCTATGCCGCCGTCGCGGTGGTCGAGCATGGCGGCAGCGGTGGCGCGGTTGCGGCCCCCATGGTTCGCGATGTTCTGGGCATGCTGATCGTCGAGGACCCGGCTGCAAAACCGGCCTATCGACAGCCCGATGCCGAGAGGCGCGCAGACGCGGCCGGCCGGTCGGCGCCAGAAGGGAGCGACTGACCATGGGCAACATGTTCTGGTCACGACGGCCGGACACGCTCACGCAAAAGTTCATGCGTGTGCATTGGGGCGTGCTCCTGGTGGCATCGCTCATTGCGGTGATCGGGACGGCGACGCTCTATTCGGTTGCGGGCGGTTCGGTCACGCCTTGGGCCGAGCGCCATGCCGTCCGTTTTTTGTTCGGGCTCGGCCTCGTCTTGACCATGGCTGCGGTGCCGCTACGGATCTGGATCGGCCTTGCCTACCCGGCATTCGCGACCGCGCTCGTTTTGTTGTGCCTGGTGCCGATCGTCGGCGTCGAGACACTGGGCGCGAGGCGTTGGCTGAGCCTTGGCCCGGTCGGTTTCCAACCCTCCGAACTGATGAAGGTGGCGCTCGTCGTCGCGCTGGCCCGCTATTATCATTGGCTACCGTCCGAGCACGTTTCGCGGCCGTTCTGGGTGCTTCTGCCTCTACTGATGATCGCGGTTCCGGTCGGGCTCACGCTGCGTCAACCGGACCTCGGCAGTGCGACGCTGTTTGCGTGCGTCGGCGTCGGCCTCATGGGCCTGGCCGGCGTGCATTGGGGCTATGCAATTGCCGCCGCGGCGAGCATCGGGTTGGGTGCGCCATTGGTCTGGAATGGGCTCCACGGCTACCAGCGCCGTCGCATCGAAGTCTTTCTCGATCCGGAGAAAGACCCCTTGGGTGCCGGCTACCACATCACGCAATCGAAGATCGCGCTGGGTTCGGGCGGGGTTTCCGGCCGCGGCTACATCCAAGGCACGCAGAGTCAGCTCGACTTCATACCCGAGAAGCACACCGACTTCATTTTCACCATTTTCGCCGAAGAGTGGGGATTTGCTGGCGCGGCCATCCTGATCCTGCTGTTTATTTTGCTCATCGGTATGGTGCTGCGCATGGCGCACGGATGTCGCAGCGTGTTCGGACGTCTGCTCATCGGCGGTCTCGCGCTCACACTTTTCGCCTACGCGTTCGTCAACATGGCTATGGTCACCGGCCTCGTGCCCGTCGTGGGCGTCCCATTGCCGTTGTTTTCCTATGGAGGCACGGCCATGACGACGATCATGGTTGCCCTGGGCCTCGCCATGTCGGCGCACGTGCATGGTCAGGAACCGGTGAGGCGACCACAGTACTGACCGTCCCTGCGGCGGCCAAAGTGTATTGTTCCCGAGACACGTGCCGCGCGGCGTGGGGTAGGGCTTCAAAGCGCTCATGCGGCGCGGTCTGCTGTGAGTTCCCACCCAAGGCACCACTGGACAGGCGGCAGGCCCGGTGCTAGTGACACTCGGATTGGGGCCCACCGTTGGGCCCCTTTGCCGTCCTTGGTCGCCGTTGTGGTCTGGGACGCTGCGGGTGCGTAGCTCAGTTGGTAGAGCAGTTGACTCTTAATCAATAGGTCGTAGGTTCGAATCCTACCGCACCCACCACTCCCAAGCGCCTGTACCAGCACGGTATCGTCCTGACCTCGCAGCGGTGGTACTTGCTGCCCGTTGCAGCTTGCAGGTCCCCGGCCGAACCGGATTACGTCTTCACAGACATCCCTGATCGCTCTAGAAGCCGTGGTGGAGTTTCGGCCGACAGGCTTGCGTCTGGCCGGCCAATTGGGGAGGCTCGTGATGGTCGGCTATCTGGTTTTGGCGGCGCTACAGACCGCCGCGGCGTGGTACGGAGCGCCGTTCCTGCTCAAATACATACCGGTCACCGGCGACCCTAAGCTGTTCATTCACGCGGCGATCTTCGCCGGACTGGTGTGGGCGACGGGCGTCATCGGGTCGTTTGCACTGAAGGATGTGCGGATGCCGTCGACGGCCGCGCTGGCGAGTTCCCTCGTCTTCGCGCTGATCTGCGCCGGCATTCTGTTTGTGCCGCAGATCATGAAGGCGATCCCGTTCCGGTTCGACAGAATGTTCCTTCCCCTGGCCGGCGCGATCGTCGGTTACATGGTGCGCCGCTGAAGGCGATCCGCTCGTCCGCGGCCGAGAATGCAAAAGGCGTGAGGTTTTCGGACCTCACGCCTTCGTTGTTGCAACCGGATCGGGGGGAGATCCCGGCTATGACGTCGACGTTTTGCGTGAACCCCACGTGTGCTCAGGTTTCCGCGACTAGACCATCCCGAACACGACCGCAGCGACGAAGCCGAATGATAGAAGTGCGGCAAGCACGTTCATTCGCATCTTCATTTCCATCGTTGCCTCTCCATAGAAGTGCCAGCCCAGCCGGCAGGTTCAGCGTCGGTGCGAGTGAACTCGGTGCACCGATAGCCCGAACCATAGATGCGACTAAGGTCTCAAGCCAAGCGAAAAAGATGCTGCGATGCAATAGTGCAAGCGGTTTCGCGTTGGGGCGCATGAAAGGTTTGGTCAATATGCAAGCGTGCACCAGTGTGTCTCATTATTGGACATCGGGGATTTCTCAACTGGCTTAAGCGAATGCGAGTATAAGGCGATTAGTCGCCGAGGTTCTCGAGACCGTTTGGAACCCATACTTGCGAATGCTTGGCTTCACTGTGCCGACTTTCGATCAAACCGTGACAAGCCTGGCCGATAACATCAAGTCTTCACTCGGCTCGTTCGAGACGGCCTTTCTACATCGGTGCGACTTGATTACATACTCGGGCTCCGCCGGTCGTCCGGCCACGTCGACCATCATCTGAGGGACACTCCATGGAACGATTCAAGGCACTTCTAGCCAACAAGGGCGATGCTGGTCTCTCGGTCACCTGGACGGAACTCGGCATGGCCGATCTGATGCCCGGAGATGTCGACGTCCGCATCACCCACACCACGATGAATTACAAGGATGGGCTCGCGCTCACGGGCAAGTCGCCGATCATCCGCAAGTACCCG
>PEQZ01000076.1 GCA_002928395.1 Hyphomicrobium sp. | reverse complement strand
CAGATGCAAAAGCTACACTAGAATCATAAGCTTGCTAGTGTTCCTCATGGTTCCGACATTTGCTCTCGAAGGTGTTGCGACGGGAAGCAAATGTCGGAACCGGAACACTAGCCTGCCGCGTCGTGACAGACCCTGGACTGGACCGCATTCGCCACCTAGTCCAGCAGCGAAATCCCGGTCCGTATTCGATAACTCGGTTATACGGGCAGGATTCGCACGCGCCACGGCAAACAGCCGCCAACAGGAGCCTCAGGGATATGTCTGAGCCGCCGATTCCCGCCGCGGGGACGACCGAGACATCGACCGGCGCCGACCGGGCCGACCGGCTGCGGGCGATCCTGCTGATGGTCGCGGCCCTCGTGATGTTCTCGGGGCTGGATACCACGGCCAAGTATCTGGTGACGCACACACCTATTTCTGTGGCGCAGCTATCGTGGCTCAGGTTTCTCGGTCAATTCGTGTTGCTGCTGACGCTGGTGCCTGCGCTCGGCCTGCTGACGACCCGCGAGCTGTTCACGACGAGGCGACTCGGCTGGCAGCTGGTCCGCTCGGTACTGATGGCGGCCACCACGGTCTTGAACTTCCTGGCCCTCCAGTATCTGCGACTGGATCAGACCATCACCATCGTCTTCCTCGCGCCGCTCGTCGTCGCGCTGCTCGCGGGACCGCTGCTCGGCGAGTGGGTCGGCTGGCGGCGGATGCTGGCCATTCTCGTCGGCTTCGGCGGCATTCTCATCGCCGTGAGACCGGGCTTTGCCGAGGTGCACCCGGCGGTCATCTATTCCTTCGTCGGCATGCTCGCCTACGCACTATTCATGATCCTGACGCGCAGAATCGCAGCCTATGATCCGCCGCTGGTGACGCTGTTCTACTCGATGTTCGTCGGCACCATATTCGGAGCGCCGATCGCGTTGTCGGATTGGGTCTGGCCGCCCGATTGGGTCACCTGGCTCATGCTGTTGTCGCTTGGCGTTCTCGGCGGCACCGGCCACTACCTGTTCAT
Organism: Hyphomicrobium sp.; assembly: GCA_002928395.1. Taxonomy (GTDB): domain Bacteria; phylum Pseudomonadota; class Alphaproteobacteria; order Rhizobiales; family Hyphomicrobiaceae; genus JAKAML01. The sequence continues at coordinate 10,657 of PEQZ01000076.1, read as the reverse complement.
CCTGGCCTACCGACTCGCGCCAGCGTCGACCATCGCACCGTTCCTTTATCTGCAGCTTCTATCCATGGTCGGTTTCGGCTGGTTCGTGTTTGGAGACGTGCCAGATGGTTGGACGCTGGCAGGCGCCGCCGTCGTCACCGCGTCTGGCATCTATCTCGTGCACCGCGAGCACGTGCTGCACCGGCAGCGCAGCACGTGACATGCAACCGCGCGGGCTGCATGACGGGGCTGGAGCTCACGCCGTCAGAGCACCGGCCGGTCTCAGGGCACGGTTCCAGGGCATCAGGCGCAGCACATGGGCCATGCCGCATGTGCCAGATACGCCGGCGAACACGAGGCCCGCGCCGATGAAGCCCGCCAGCCCGAAAAACAATGGACTGACGAGCCACCCGAGCAGCACGCCGAGAAACACGAGGCTGCCCGCAGTGATCTGCACCTGGCGGTTGATTTCCAGCGGCTGAGTGGTGTCCGTATGGGTCAAAAGCCCTGCGGCCTTCCACGCTTCGATGCCGCCCTCGATGATGTAGGCATCGGCGTCCGTGCAGGCCCTCAGCCGTTCGGCATTGCCCAACGTCCGCATCCCGCTCTTGCAATGAAACAGGACGGCCTTGGCACCTGGTGTCACCGTGCTCTTGCCGATCGTCGAGATCGGGCGGCTCAATGCGCCCGGTATCCGCTCCCGCGCGTGCTCGTCGGCCTCGCGGATGTCGATCAGAACCGCGCCGTCTTCGATCAGGCGCTTGGCATCGGAGGGTGTAATCGCCTTCAAAGTCATGTCGTGGGTCCTTTTCTACAACGAATGTGGATACGATCCGAGGGCGCGGCCAGGGGCAGGCTGGTATCACCACTCGCTAAAATTCAGCACGCCTACGCGCGCCCTTTTCTGGCCGCAGGTTCACGGCGGCTTCGCCGGCAATAGAGGGCGTGGAGCGTCTCGATCAGTCTTTCGATCCGCGGATCGTCAATGCGGTACCAGATCGTCTGGGCCTCGCGCCGGAACGTGACGAGGCCGTCGTCGCGCATCTTGGCCAGATGCTGCGAGAGGGCCGATTGCGTGAGCCCCACGCCGACGGCGAGAGAGCCGACCGTCATCTCGCGTTCTTCGATCAGCTTGCACAGCACCATGAGCCGGCGTTCGTTGCCGAGCAACCGCAATACCGCGGCGACCTCGGCCACATTGCGGTCGACGGCAGCGGTGACGGCTTCGGACATTGCGCCTTCCTCGTGCGAAGCGGGCCTGCGCGGCGACCTCGAAAAAAGGCGGCCAAGCAACCGGACGATTGAATTAAATTAGACATTGCTAATTTAGTGATCGATCATATATGTGTCAAGGACTGCACCATGCAATCCCTGCGACAAGGAGGCATCGATGATCGCCCGCCCGGAGATCCGCGCATTCTTCGACGAGCCGACGAATACGGTCAGCTACCTGGTGGCAGACCCGGCCACTGGGCAGGGTGCGATCATCGATCCCGTGCTCGATTACGACCACCGCTCCGGTGTGGCGACGACCGCCTCCGCCGACGCCATGCTCGCCGCGGCCAAAGCGGCCGACATCAGCATCGCCTGGGTGCTCGAAACCCACGCCCACGCCGATCATCTGTCCGGAGCGCCCTATATCAAAATCAAGACGGGCGCGAAGGTTGGGATCGGGGAGCGCATCCGCGAGGTCCAGAAAATCTTCCGGCCGGTGTTCAACGCCACCGACCTGAAGTGCGACGGCAGCGAGTTCGATCACCTGTTCAAGGATGGCGAACGGTTGCCACTCGGGCAACTCGAACTGGAGGTCATCGCCACGCCTGGTCACACACCCGCTTGCGTCTCCTACAAGGTGGCGGACTCCGTTTTTGTCGGCGACACGTTGTTCATGCCGGACTACGGGACCGCGCGGGCAGATTTCCCCGGCGGCAGCGCGCGCGACCTTTACCGATCGATCAAGCGGCTGCTGTCGCTTCCTCCTGAGACCCGCGTTTTTGTCTGCCACGACTACACGGCGCCGGGCCGCGACCGCTATGCGTGGGAGACGACCGTCGCCGATGAGCGGGGCTCGAACGTGCACGTCAAGGATGGCGTGAGCGAGGATCAGTTCGTCACGGTGCGTGAGGCGCGCGACCGGACGCTGGCCACACCGCAGCTCCTGATGCCGTCGATCCAGGTCAACATTCGCGCGGGCAAGCTGCCGCCGGCAGACAGCAACGGCGTGCACTATCTGAAGATCCCGGTGCGCCTATCGGCGTAAACGCGAAATTCACGCGTGATGCATCGGCGCACGGCGAGGATGGGTGACGCGGTGGCGCGCGAGCTATTTACGCTAACGACAAGCTGCGGGCCACCGCGTCTGAGCACCGAGAGACGCAAAAACCTGAGATCACGGCGCGGAAAACAATCTAGCCCCGAATGTGTTGCTAGATTGCAAACGCGCGTATCGTTTTTTTATCTGCAAGCGGACGTTTTCCGCCGTTACTGAAAGCTTCATCGCCTGGAGCCGGGTTTTCGCTGTTCCAAGAGCCGCCGGACGATGGGAACCGTGAGCGCATGGGGCAACACGCGGACCGCAGCGGCTGCTAGCGGCACCACCAACCCTGGCCGTACCACCGTGCGGCCCAGCATGAACCCCGAGTATGCGGCGCGCGCCACCTGCTCGGGTGACATCGTCGGCATCAGCTTCAGATAGAGTGCATGGTTCGCGCCGATCGCCGCATGAAACCCGGTTTCGACCGGGCCGGGGGCGACCACCGAAATGCGGACCCCGGTCCCCGTGCATTCTTCGGCGATGGCTTCGGTGAGCGAAGTCACGTAGGCCTTGCTCGCGTAGTAGGCCGCCTGTTGCGGTCCCGGCACATAGCCGGCCAGTGACGCGATGTTGAGAATGCCGCCCCGTCCGCGCGCCTTCATCGCTGGAAGAGCGTGCCGCGTCAGCCGGGTGAGCGCGCCGATATTGATGGCGATCAGTTGATCGATCGCCGCAGGTGCGTGGCTATCGAATGCACCGCCAAGTCCGATTGCCGCGTTGTTGACCAGCACGTCGAGATAGCCGCCTTGCGACTCGAGGAAGCTCTCCAAGGCGGCGGCAGCATCGTCCCGCGTGATGTCCAGGGCCAGCGTGAGGACCCGGCTGCCCACGATCCCGCGCATCGTGAGCGCCTCGGCCTCGAGCACGTCCTGGGAACGCGCGATCATCACGACGTCTTGCCCCGCGGCCGCGAATCGCCTGGTCAGCGCGAGGCCAATGCCGCGCGATCCCCCCGTGATCACGGTCGCCGGTCGCCGCCCGGCCACCGCCGCGAGCGCCTGTGGAACCGGTTTGGCATGGCGCGCTATCCAGCGGCCGACAAGTCTTGCAAGAATTTCTGTCATCGGGCCTTCCTCACGCCCGACGATAGCTGTCTCGTATCCGCTCCGCATAGAACGAGCCCCGGTGACCGGCGGCGACGAAGGCCGCGTAAATGCCACTCGGCACGCCGAGATGAATAAAGGTCTGCCCGCCGGTGAACGTCACCGTCAGCTGCTGCCGTGCTTCATCATAGGAAATGTCGTCGATGGACGTCGAAGGCTCTTCGGCCATGGGGCTCTCACAGAATTGTTGCTCTGAGAGCGTATCACGCCGGGCGGCTCCATCTCTACATAGACCAGACCAGGCCACATAGGGACTGCGCGACCGTCGCTAGACGGCGGCTTGGCTGCTGCGCGGCGCGCGACCCGCCTTTGCGGCCTTGCTCCAGCGCACGGGTGTCACGCGGACCGGCACCGGAGCCGGCTGCTCGGCATGCCAGATGTCGAACATTGCTTGCAGCCCGAGCCAGTAGCGCGCGCCCTGGCCAAGCGCAGCCCCAAGCCGCATCGCCAGATCGAGGCTCACGGCGCGCTTTTCGCTCAGTAGTTCGTCGACGACCATGGTCGGCAGATCAAGATGGCGGGCGAGGTCCTTGGACGCGAGGCCAGTGCGCGGCAGAATGTCCTCGCGCAGGATCTCTCCCGGATGGGGAGGGGGCTCGGCGTCGATCATGGTCTTGAGCACGTCAGGGTTGCTTTCAGTGAAGTTTCAGTGCGATCCGCGATAGGCCGCCGGGAGCCGGCTGGCCGTATCGATCAACGCGACAATGGTGCTTTGTTGGGCGGATTTGCGGCTGACGGTTCGTTCATATTCGAGCAATTCCGGGACTTGGACGCACTTGCGGAGATGACGGCGGGGTTGCTTCATGGACAACCTGGGTCTCAGTGCGAACCCATTGCGTACGCCGTGTTTCGAACTAGATTGTGGCATCGCCACCCGAGAGGCTTTCTGAACCGACATGTCGAACCTGGAACTAAAACGCGCGCCCGCGCGGGAAGGCAGCATCAAGCTGCACGGTAACGAAGCCTTTGCCGGGATGCGCGCCGCAGGGAGGCTGGCGGCGGAAGCGCTCGACATGCTGACGCCCTACGTGGTGACGGGCGTCACGACCGAAGAACTCGACGACCGCGTGCTCGCCTTCGCGCTCGATCACAAGGCGATCCCGGCTCCGCTCAACTATCGCGGTTTCCCAAAATCGATCTGCACCTCGGTCAATCACGTGGTGTGCCATGGCATCCCTGGACCGAAGCCGTTGCGCGACGGAGATATCGTCAACATCGACGTGACACTGATCGTCGACGGCTGGCACGGTGATACCAGCCGCATGTATGCGGTCGGCGCCATTTCCCGCCGCGCTGAACGGCTGATCGAGGTCACCTACGAGGCGCTCAATCGCGGCGTTGCCGCCGTCAAGCCGGGCGCCACGACGGGCGACATTGGAGCCGCCATTCAGGCCTACGCCGAAGCAGAACGCTGCAGCGTGGTGCGCGATTTCTGCGGCCACGGTCTCGGCCGCGTGTTCCACGATCGACCCAATATCCTGCACTACGGCGAGCCGGGCGAAGGCGAGGTGCTGAAGGCCGGAATGCTGTTCACCATTGAGCCGATGATCAACCTCGGCAAAGCGAGCGTCAAAGTTCTCGCTGACGGCTGGACCGCCGTGACCCGTGACCGTGAGCTCAGCGCGCAGTTCGAGCACACCGTCGGCGTGACGTCGACCGGGTGCGAGATCTTCACACTGTCTCCCCTGGGGCTCGATGGCCCGAAGTCCACCGGCACCTGATCCAGCCGCATCTTGATAGCACTGAGGATGCGATGCCAAACGGCGGCCCGGCTGACAGCGGCAGAGACAAGGGCCAGTTGTCCGAGTCGACCCAAGGTGCCCTGTTCGAGGCACCCACTCCGACGACGGGTGCGGCGGCAACAGCCAAACCCGAGGCAAAGCCAGAGCCCGATCATCGCCTGGGTCACCGCCAGCGCCTGCGCGAGCGGTTCAATCTGGGCGGGCCCGATGCGCTTCCCGACTACGAGTTGCTCGAAATGGTGCTGTTTCGCGTGTTCCCGCGCGGCGATACCAAGCCCATCGCCAAGCGTCTCATCGCCGAGTTCGGGTCTTTCGCCGAGGTGCTGCAGGCGCCTGAAACCCGGCTGCGCGAGGTCGACGGCATCGGCGACCGCGCCATCGACGAGTTGAAGCTGATCCGCGCCGCGGCCTTGAGACTGGCCAAGGGCCGCGTGAAGCAACGGCCTGCGCTGTCGTCGTGGAACGACCTCATCGACTATCTGCGCGCGGCACAGGCATTCGAGGCGCGCGAGCAGTTCCGCATCCTGTTCCTCGACAAGAAGAACAATCTCATCGCCGACGAGGTGCAGGGGCACGGCACCGTGGACCACACACCGGTCTATGTGCGTGAGGTCGTCAAGCGCGCGCTCGAATTGTCCGCCACCGCCATCATCCTGGTCCACAACCACCCGTCGGGCGATCCCACACCCTCGCGCGCCGACATCGACATGACCAAACAGATCATCGATGCCGCGAGGCCGCTCGGCGTCACCGTCCACGACCACGTCATCGTCGGCCGCGGCGGCCACGCGAGTTTCCGGCAGCTCAGGTTGATTTGATGTCAACTATTGCTTGACGTGTGTATGGTGCCGACTTACACTGGTTCGGTGCCCTTCTTGTGTGTCGTGGGTCGGGCGGTGAAACTCGTATTGCGTTGTGCAGGGGGTATTTGCCGCATTTGGCGTCGCTCCGCGATGGTCGCGAGAAATTGGGGGCCTTAGGTGATCAAATCGTTTCGCAGCACTTCGCTGCAAGCGTTCTGGGAGAGCAGCACTGTCGAACGCATACCAACGGATTGGGTCAAGAAGATCGAGTTGATCTTGGACTTACTCGACGCTGCGGAATCTCCAGAAGACATGGCGATTCCTGGTCTCCGGTTCCACGGTTTCGCCGAAGGCACCAAGCCCAGATTCGCGGTCATGGCGTCGAAGGCGTGGCGCATTTCCTTCGCGTGGAAACAGGGAAATGCCTACGACGTGGACTTGGATGAGATCCATTGAACGGGTTCTCGGAGCTGAGGTGTTGTTGAAATCATGACCAAGCGCGATCCCGACCGCTGCCCGGCGCATCCCGGAGAAGTTCTCCGCGAGATCGCGCTTCCCGCGCTCGATCGACCGAAGACCGAGATCGCCGATCATCTCGGAGTGTCGCGGCAGACGCTCTACGACATTCTGGGTGAGAAGCAGCCGGTTACGCCGCAGATGGCGGTGCGCATCGGAAAACTGATCGGCAATGGGCCTGCGGTCTGGCTCAACATGCAGACGGCGCACGATCTCTGGCATGCCCAGCGAAGCGTCGATACGGCCTCCATTCCGACCATCGGAAAGGATCGGACGTCAGGTACCCGTTGAGGAGCAAACTAGCGGCAGCCCTACCGCCCGACGCTGAACCGGTAGGTGAGGCCGAGCGTACCCTGCCACTGGCTTTCGGTCTCGACGATGGGACTGTCGGCTGCGTCACCCAGAAGGTGGGTGTATTTGCCGCCGAGTTTCAGCGACCACCGCTCGGCGATGGGCACGTCGGTCGAGACGCCAAAGAACACGTCCTTCACGCCAGCCTCTGCATCGTAGCGGGCAAGTCCCGCCGCCGAAGCCGCACTCTGTGCTGCGGTCACGCCGAAGAACGACTGCATGTAGTCGTCGTTGGCCCATGTCACGCCGCCGATGGCGGTCACCAGCAACCACGGCATCACCGGCACCTTGGTCTCGACGCCAAGCCGCGCTACCGCGCCCGCATCGTCGCCGGTCACCTGATGGTGGTACGACACGTAGGGCTTGATGGGACCGAAGTTGTAGGCCGCGTAGCCGCCGACAACAAGTCCGCCGTCGACGTCGCCAAGGCCGCGCAAGCGGTCGGCGTCATCCTCGTCCCGGTCGAACCGGTAGCCGACCAGCGGTCCGGCTTCGAAGCCCGAATTGTCGAGCAACCGGAAGCGCAGGTCGTCGATACCCTTGAACTGCACGAAGCCGGTGCCGGTGCCGCCAGCAGGCCCCACGATCGGCGCGCCGACGACTTCGTATTCGTTCGAGCCTTCGTACTTGGGCTTGACGATTGCAACGCCACCCGCCTGCAACTCGACGCTCGATCCATCGCCACCAAACAGGCTACCGGCAACAGCCGGCGTCGCCGTGGCACCGGCAACCGTCACGGCGACGACCGTCAACAGTCCCCATGGGCCGATAATGTCCAGGGCTCTGCTGCGGGTGGTCGAGGTTGCCGAGTGTCGCGTGATCGTCATTCCGCCCTCCATATGATTAGGTATCGAACCATATGGTTAGATATCAAATTTGTCAACAATGTGCCGTTTGTGCGTGCAAGGCGCGCCGCGGTGCGATCTACCGCCGGTCGGGCGTCTGGCTCATGCCGTGAGTGCATCGGCTGCGAAGACCTTGTTTCTGTTATTCTTCAACTGCTTGCTCCCGGTACTCAGCGTCGTGCCGCGCCGCAACGAACTCATACTACATCGGTTGAACGTCAAGGGATGGTGAACCTTGCCGGATGATCGACGGAATCTCAGCACCTGTGATGCGAGGGCCACGACCGGCACGATCGATCAGCGCGATGACCAGGAATTGACGTTTACGGCAGTGCCACCCACGTTAACCTGCCGCTCGGGTTGTGGTATCGAGGCCATTCCATCATTGCCCTGCGGAATCTCCCGACCGCACCGATCAAATCGCACCACCGGATCAGCCGCCATGAGCACGCAAACGAGCACGCCGCGCCACGCCAAGGTCATCATCCTCGGCTCGGGGCCGGCTGGCTACACGGCCGCCATATACGCCGCGCGCGCGATGCTCAAGCCATTGGTCATACAGGGTATTCAACCCGGCGGCCAGCTCACCATCACGACCGACGTCGAGAATTATCCGGGCTTCGCCAAGGTCATCCAAGGACCATGGCTGATGGACGAGATGAAGGCCCAGGCCGAACACGTCGGCACCGAGATCGTGATGGACCACATCTCCGCGGTCGACCTGAAGCGCCGTCCGATCCGGCTCGAGGGCGATTCGGGCGATGTGTACACCTGTGACGCGCTCATCATCTGCACCGGCGCCCAGGCGCGCTGGCTCGGCATCCCGTCGGAAGAGGCGTTCAAGGGCTTCGGCGTCTCCGCATGCGCAACCTGCGACGGCTTTTTCTACAAGGGCAAGGAAGTCGTGGTGGTCGGCGGCGGCAACACGGCCGTCGAGGAAGCGCTGTTCCTCACTAATTTCGCCAGCCGCGTCACCGTCGTCCACCGTCGCGACAGCTTCCGCGCAGAGAAAATCCTCCAGCAGCGCCTGTTCAAGAACCCGAAGATCGAGGTGGTGTGGGACAGCGCCATCGAGGAGATCGTGGGCACGTCGGCGCCAAAATCCGTGACCGGCGTGCGGCTCAAGAACGTCAAGACCGGCGCCATCGTCGAGCGTAAGGCCGATGGTGTCTTCATCGCGATCGGCCACGCGCCCGCCACCGCTCTGTTCCAGGGCCAGCTCGAGATGACGCCCGGCAAGTATCTGATCACCAAGCCGGACTCCACCGCTACCTCGATCCCCGGCGTTTACGCGGCCGGCGACGTGAAGGACGAGATCTACCGCCAGGCCGTCACCGCCGCCGGCATGGGCTGCATGGCCGCGCTCGAAGCCGAGAAATACCTCGCCCACCACGCCGAGACGGCGCAGGCGGCGGAGTAAGCCAGGCCCGGATAGCCCGGCCAAAGTTTCGCTGGCACTTATCGCCGCGACCCCGCCTTGCAAAAAGCGCATGGCTCTCTATGTTTGCACCGCAGCAATCGACGGCTGCGGAGCATGAGGGCGGCCCGCGCGCGCCGCCGAAGCTGCGGGGAGCGGTGACCAATGGACTGGGACAAGCTCAAGATCTTCCACGCCGCCGCCGAGGCCGGCAGCTTCACCCACGCTGGCGAAGCCCTCCACATGAGTCAGTCAGCGATCTCCCGCCAGGTCTCGGCGCTCGAGCGCGACCTCGGCGTTTCGCTGTTCCACCGCCATGCGCGCGGGCTCGTGCTGACCGAGCAGGGTGAGCTGCTGCACCGCACCGCCGCCGAGGTGATGAACAAGCTGCAGACCGCCGAGACACTCCTCAGCGACACCACCACCAAGCCCTCCGGCGATCTGCGCATCACCGCGCCCATCGGGCTCGGAACCATCTGGCTCACCCAACGGCTGCGCGAGTTCATGGACCTTTATCCCGAGATCAAGGTCGAACTCATTCTCAACGACGAGCAGATCGACATTTCCATGCGCGCCGCCGACGTCGCTATCTGGACGCGCGAACCCGAACAAATCGACCTCATTCGCCGCCAACTGTTCCTGATGAAGGTCCACGCGGTGGCTTCCCCGCAGTACGTCCGCCGGTTCGGCGCGCCGCAGAACCTCACCGAGTTGGACAAACACCGCATCGTCTCCTACAGCGGCCACCCTGCCGCCCATTTGACCGCCATCACCTGGATCGAGACGGTGGGCCGCGAGGGCAAGGACGCGCGCGTTCCGGCCTTCAAGGTCAACAGCGTGGTGGGCATGATGCACGCCATCCGCGCCGGCATCGGCATCGGCATGATCCCCGATTACATGATGGAGGAGGACACCGACCTCGTCACCGTCTTGACCGAGATCGACCCGCCGACCATGCCCATCCTGTTCGTCTACCCCGAGGAACTCAAAACCTCGAAAAAAGTGCAGGTCCTGCGCGACTTCCTCGTCTCCAAAGCGCGTCAGTGGAAGTATTAGGGCGGAGAGGCTTGACCGTTTCAGGGGCAACCACGTGCGCCGGATTGGCCTTAGGCCCGCTCGCGATACCATCCGACAAGTTTCAACAACAGCACCAGAAGCGGGATGCCGATCGCGGTGGTGAACATGCCGATGAGCAAGATCCATCCGCGCTCGTTCTCGCGCATCGACCAAGCCATCAGGCCCAGGATGACAATCCAGATCCCATAGGCCTTGACGATCTCGATCAGTGAGCCTCGGACGACGCCGAATGCAATGATCACTGGCAGTAAAACATAGAGGCCAAGCATGATTAAAAGCATGTCGGCGGGCGGTTGGTTCATGTTTTTCCCCGCGAAATGACGCTGAAAGGAACGAGAGTGGGCGAGTATACGCCTGCGTCATTTAAGGTTCGTTGAACCGGGATCGATTGGGCAATGCAACACTTTCGCCGAAGGCCTTTTGAACTGCTCCGCAAGAGCAGATGAGCCACGGCCGGTGGGGAGGGAGGGGGGCACCGGCCGTGGCGCGAGCGCGGGTTGCGGGATTGAC
>PEQZ01000075.1 GCA_002928395.1 Hyphomicrobium sp. | reverse complement strand
GGCGGCCCGGTCGATTTTACCCTGACCGGTGTCGAGGGCGAGATCGACTTCGATACCTTCGGCTGCAAGGTGTTCAAGGGGTCGCCGAACACACCAGACTGGCGGCAGGCGACGCAATACTTCGAGCGGAAGTTCTATGAGAACGACAAATTCCTGCTGCCGGACGGAAAGAACATCACCATCTGGGGTTTCGAGGACACGCTGAAGAGCAAGGGGCAGAACATCTACCCGTCGCCCATCATCCGTGTCACCGAAGGCGATATGGTTCACGTCAAGCTGACACAGGGCAAGGGCACCCATACGATCCATCATCATGGGATCGAGCCGTCGACGATGAACGACGGCGTAGGCCATGTATCGTTCGAGGTCGAGCAGAGCTACATCTACCAGTGGCAACCGAGCCAGGCCGGCACATGGTTCTACCACTGTCACAAAAACACGGTGCTGCACTTCGAGTACGGCATGTTCGGTTTGCTGGTCGTTGATCCGCCCAAGCGATCCGATGGCCGTATTCCGGCCTTCAAGGGCGGCCCGGTCTATGACGTCGAAGCCGTCTGGGTGGCCGACGACATGGACCCGCGCTGGCATACGCTGCATCAGGAAGCCGGCCTCTGCGGCGAGGATGCCGGGCTCAACATCTTCAAGCCGAGATACTTCTTTGTGTCCGGCGTTCCCAATACAAGGACGATGGTCGACCCGAGAGTGGCTGTGAATGCGCGGCACGGCGACAAGATTCTCATCCGGCTTCTCAATGCCAGCTATTCTGTTCTGAGCGTCTTTTTCGAGAAATTCGATGTGACGGTGATCTCGATCGACGGACATTCTCTGAACAAACCGTGGAACCGGCCAATCACATACAAAAAGGGCGAGCGGATCGAATTGGCGACTGCAACTCGGCACGATATCTGGATTGATACGAGCACGTTCGGGCTCAACACAACGCAGACCGTGGTCGAAAACGTTCGCTTCGAATACCAGGATTGGATCACGCGAAAAGTTCACAATGAGACGACGACTGTGCCGTACAATCTTGGAATTTCAAGAACGACGATCACCCTCCGCCCGCGGGTTTGAACAGATGCGTTTAACGTCGAAATCCAATTGTTTCCTGGTCGCAGTCTGCATTGCTGCTTCGATCCTCGTCCTGGCTGCGCGATCGCCGGCGATGGGGCATGGCAGCCGGCACCCGATCGTGAAGGAAGAGCAGAAGTTCATTCGCACACATACCATCCAGCCGAACGACCCGCAGACTCTCGGCGGGCCGTATGAGATGGCCGACCACACCGGGCGCGTGGTGACCGACAAGACTTTCCGCGGCAGCTGGGTGCTCTATTTCTTCGGCTACACGAGCTGCCGGGAGGCATGTCCGCTGGGCCTCGAGCACATCACGCGTGCGCTCGAAGCCATGGGCGCGGACGCCGACAGGATCCAACCGGTGTTCGTCGATATCGGCATGGAGGCGCCCGATCGGAAGGGCATCGCCCAGTTCCTTTCCAACTTCCATCCGCGCCTCATCGGCCTCGCTGGTACGCGCGCACAGACGTTCGAGATCGTTCGCCTCTACAAGATCCGGCGCGAGTACATGGCGACGAACTACAGCAAGAAGGAATTCGGCCCGCGGATCGACCACACGTCGTACTTCTTCCTCGCCGATCCCGAGGGCAACACGCGCGGATACTTCCACCATGCATTGCCGCCCGAGCAGATGGCGGCGTTCATCCGGAAGCATCTCTGAGGGTTCGCCGACCGACGTCGATCCCCTCACAGACACCACCCTTGCCGTCGATCAGCGGGCAGCACGCGCTGCCGCCCGTTCCGGTGCATAGATCTTCAGCTCGACCAGCGTGCCATTGGCTTCGATCATCACCTGCCTGTCGCCAACCTCGCGCACCGTCCAGCCAGAAATCTCTCCACCCTTTTCGACCCATGTGCCCAGCGGCTGGTCGGGGGAGCGGAGCAGAACGCGCGCTCCGCCCTTGGCCGTCCTCATCAGGCCGACGTAGCGCAGACCTTCGGCCGACAGTGACGCGGTGCCGGGCGCATCGGCGTCCTTGGCGGTCATGGCCACACCTGGCCTCGGTCGCGGACGGCGGGAAGGCTCGAACAACGGCCGCTCGAGGGTGCCATCGAATGCAGAGAGAGGCTTGGGTGCCGTGGCGGCCATGCGCTTTCCCGCCGCAACGGGTGCGGCCATTGCCGATGGCCGGGCGGGAAGCGGTCGCGTTTCGATCTCCAATTCTGCAACGAACCAGAGCGCCAGGACGCCCGTTGTGCCAAGCACTCCCAAGCCCGCGATCGACGTCGAGTGGCCCGAAGCCCGGTGAGCGGATAACGCCATGGTGGCTAACCCTTGTTCGACGGTGGCGGCTGGGCGCCGTATATGCTGATCGCGGCGTCCAGCGCGCCATCGCGCTGCTCGGCCGGAAATCCCGGCACGGCCGACGAGCGGATCTGGAGGCCCTGCACGACAAGCAGCGGCTCCAGGGTCTCGAGCCGGTGTACAAGCAGTTGCACGATCTCCAGATCGGCGCGCACGTCGAACCTGAGACCGACCAGCCGCAAGCCGTCACGCTCCATCGCGGGAAGCGGCCGGGCCGACGTCACCCGCACACCCTGCGCCGATGCAAGTTCGCCGACCAACGCTTGCAGGCCAGCCAGTTGGATGGCCTCGGTGTCTCCCTTGAGCGTCAGCGCTTCGGCCGGCAGGGCATCGGCGGCCCGCTTCAGTTCGGCAAGTTCGGCGCGGCGCCCCGCGGTGTCCTGGAGGCGGCCGAGCAGAATTCTGCCGTCCTCGATTTGCGCGCGGGCGCCGGAAAGGTAATTCCAGCCAGGCGCCACGAGCAGCGTGAAAGTCGCACCCAGTGCGGAGATCAAGAGCCCGACTGCCGCCAGTTGCCGGATCGGCTTTGAGAGTTCGGCCATCGCATCAGCCTTTCTGCCGATCGGCATTCGCGGAAGCATTGCCGGGCGCATCGCGCAACCGGACTCGCATTGAAAACCGCTCCCGGTCTTCCCTCGGTTCGAGCCGGAAGGGTGTGGTAAAGCGCGCGTCCTTGAACAGACCGGAGCGCTCGAACGCCTCCAGCAACGGCGCAGCTGAGGTGGCAAAACCCGTCAGGTCGAGTTGATCGCCGTCGAGATTGAATTCGGTCAGGTAGGTTCCATCTGGCAGAAGCCGCGTCACCTCGGCCAGGATCTCGACGCCGAGCGGTCGCGATTGGCGCCAAACGCCGAGACGGTCAGCCGCCGCCAAGGCAGCCTCCGACGTCGCAATGCGCTGACCGATTTCTGAAGCTGTTGAACGCGCCGCAGCCGTCTCCTGGCCGATCACGGCAAGGGCGTTTTCGTGCTTGATCAGGACGAGCGCGAGCGCGGCGGCGAGCGATGCAACCGTCACCAGGGCCAGCGCGCGACTGAGCCAGCTCGACCCGACGCCGGCTGCCACCGTGCGATCGACGTCGCCCAAGAGAAAATCGAGCGGAAGCGCCGCTGTTCGCTCGCCATTCCAGCAGTCGATCCGTGTGACCGCCAATCCGCGTGCGTCGAGCCCTGCGCTGATATCCTCGACGACCGCGCGCTTGAGGACCAACTGGCGTAGCACGATCCTGCCCCGGATCGGCTTTGCGGTTGCGTCGACGTAGACCGCCGTCATCACCTCGGGCCTGCGAAAAGGCGTCGCCCGCTCGAGATCGAGCGTCGCCAGGGCTAGTGCATCGGCGCGTGCGGCGGCCGGAATGTCGAGGGTTCGAACGAAGCAGGTGTCAAGTGGCACGCGGAGCCCAACCGGCGGCCTGACGGACAGCCTGTCGAGCACCGCCAGGGAAGCCGGCCCCCAGGGTTCCGCACCCCGGTCGATGGTGGCCAGCACGCGGACACCACGGCCGCGATCCTCGATGACTTCGAGTTTCGATTTCCCGAGCGAAATGACGGTTGCGGGCCCCCGCCCACCTCTGGAAACGCGCCATCCACTTGGTACAAGACCGGAAAGCTCCCGGCCCCACCAATTTAAAAAGTCCGAGACATGATTGACGACGACGCTCGACATTCGGCCACGATACCACGTGCTTGATGGACAGGAACGGCCATTTTGCTGTTGGCGTTACCATATCGGGCGACGACGGTTGATATATTCATATGTCTGTAATTGTTACAAGCGAACGCAAACGGTCAGTTGGACCAAATCCAGCCCAGAGTTGGACCTTGGTCAACTTGGCAGAGACGCATTTAGATGCCTAGTATGGCGCATCCGACGTTTGGTCCTCACGCGGGGCCGACGGCTGAGCCAGACGTCAGATGCTAAAGTTGCACGAGTTTGATCGTTTCGAAGTTCGCTTCATTCTCGCAGCTCCCACCCGAGCGGACTTCGAAATCTCGATCACGCTGGAGCCATAAAGTGGTTCGTGTTTGTCATGGTTCCGACATTCGCCCGGAGCCGTGCCGCGACGGGAAGCACATGTTGGAAGCCGAACACGCGATTGGCGGACGCCTCAATACCCGAATCGGACTGCGAGGTTGAAGATGAACGAAGTGCTTCCGGTGAGGGGGTCGGGGCAGGTGGATCCGCACAGCGCAGATTTCGCCGAACACTTCGGCGCGTTTCTTTTGCACGGCCGTCTCGTCGACGAGTTGGCCGTGCGGCGTGCCCAGCGTGCTCAGCGGCAGTCCGGAGAACGCTTCGATCTGGTCTTGACCCGGCTTGGCCTCGTTCCTGAAGCGGACCTCGTCAAGGCGCTCGCTGGTTATCTCGCGATGCCGCTGGCGTTGCGAACAGATTTCCCCGACACGCCCGTTCACGCTGATCGGTTGCAGCTGGCATTCCTGAAGGCGCATCACCTTTTGCCGCTCGCAGACGAGTCCGATCGGCTGGTGATCGCGATGTCGGATCCGTTCGATACCGAGGCGGTGGCGGCAGTCGCGTTTCTTTTCGAGCAACCGGTCACATGCTGCCTGGCGCCGGCGAGCGAGATCGAGGCGGCGCTCGATCGCATCTACGGCAAAGGACGTGACGGCGTCGCAGAGGCGGCCGCGGTCGACGACGGATCATCGAGCGCGAGCGACGATGACGTGCGGCGCTTGGCCGACCTCGCCAGCGAAGCCCCGGTCATTCGGCTGGTGCAAGAGCTGATCGCGCGCGCGGCGGAAGCGCAGGCCTCCGATATCCACATCGAGCCGGCAGAGAGCAATGTGTCCGTGTGCGCTATCGCATCGACGGTGTTCTGCACACCGTGGATCAACTGCCCTTGTCTCTCAAAGCTGCGGTGACGTCGCGCATCAAGATCATGGCGAGGCTCAACATCGCCGAGCGCCGGCTGCCGCAGGACGGCCGTATCAAGGCGACCGTGCGCGGCCGTGACATCGACATGCGGATATCGACAATGCCAACGCTCAACGGCGAGAGCGTGGTGATGCGGCTACTGGACCGGTCGAGTGTGAACCTGACCTACTCCGCGCTCGGCTTCGCCGGTCCGGTGCGCGACCAATTCGAGCAGCTTCTGGAGCAACCGAACGGCATCATGCTGGTCACCGGCCCGACCGGCAGCGGCAAGACCACGACCCTCTACACCGCACTCACCACGCTCAACGACCCTGACCGCAAGATCTTCACCGTCGAGGACCCGATCGAGTACCAGCTGGCCGGTATCAACCAGATCCAGGTGCAGCCGAAAATTGGGCTGAACTTCGCTTCCGCCCTGCGATCGATTCTGCGCCAGGACCCCGACATCATGATGATCGGCGAAATCCGCGATCTCGAGACCGCCGAGATCGCCATCCAGGCTTCGCTCACTGGGCACTTGGTGTTGTCGACCGTACACACCAACAGTGCGGCGGCCACCATTACGCGGTTGCTCGACATGGGCGTCGAGGGCTACCTGTTGGCGTCCACCGTGAAAGGCGTGCTGGCGCAGCGTCTGGTGCGCCGTCTGTGCAACGATTGCGCCGCGCCGGTCGACATGCCGCCGGCGCTGGTCGATGCGAACGTCCAGCCGTGGGCCCGGCAGTTGAGCCTGAAACAGCCCGCAGCTTTGCGCGCCCGACCCCGCAAGGCGGTGGGTTGTCCATGCTGCCGGAACACGGGCTATGCCGGCCGGACGATGATATCTGAGTTGTTGTCGATGTCGGTCGCGGTGCGGGAAGCGGTGTTGTCGGGCGCCAACGAGAAGACGATCGAGGACCAGGCGCGCAAGAACGGCATGGTCACGCTTTACGATGACGGCGTCGGCAAGGTGCTGGCAGGCGAGACCACGATGGACGAGGTTCTGCGCGTGACGCGGACGACCTGATGCCACGATTTACTTACAGGGCCTATGCCGAGTCCGGCGCGATGGTCACGGGCGAAATCCTCACTGAAAACAGGGATTCCGCGCTCGCGATCCTCCATCGCCGTGGCGAGCACGCCATCGAGGTGCGAGAGGGTGGACGCCGCCCGGACCTGCCGTGGTGGCAGCGGGATCTGCTGGGCGACCGGCCGTTGCCCTATCTGGGCCTTGCGCTCTTCACCCGGGAGCTGGCCACCCTCGTCAAGGCCGATATCGCCATTGACGAGGCGCTCCGCATCGTCGCCATGCAACCGCTTATCGGGGCGCGCACGCGGACTGTGGCCGAAAGCGTTCTCGCTGCGGTGGTCGAGGGTCGCAGCTTGTCCGAGGCGCTGGCCGCGGGCAATGGTGCGTTTCCAGACTATTACTGCCGCATCGTCGAGACCGGGGAAGCCAGCGGCCAGCTCGGTGCCGTCCTCGACGATCTCGCGGCTTTCCTGGATAAATCGGGTGATGCGCGATCCAAGCTCGGGTCGGCGCTACTCTATCCCGCGATCCTGCTGCTGGCGGCGGCGCTCACGCTCGGCGTCATCATGGGCCTTCTGATCCCCGCGATGCTGCCTCTGTTCGAGGAAGCCAGGGCCGAGCCGCCGGCGATCATCGCATTCCTGGCCGCCGCCGGCGGCTGGATGACGCATTGGTGGCCGGTGATGGCCGGAACAGTCGTGGCGTCGACGGTTGGTTTGTTCGCGCTCGGCACCCGACCGGCGTTCCGCCTGTGGCGGGACCGGGTTGCGCTCCGACTGCCGCTGATCGGGAGCCTGATTTCACGGCGTGATACGGCGCGCTTCGCACGCACACTCGCCACGTTGACACGCAACGGCGTGCCCCTTCTGGCGGCCGTCGAAACCGCCGCTGGCGCGCTCGGCAACAGCGCCCTGAGCAGTGCGGTGCTCGAAGCGCGCGACGTGCTGAAAAGCGGCGGCACGCTGACGGCTCCCTTGCGGCAGTCAGGACTGTTCTCCGAGCTGGCGCTGCGCCTGATCTCGGCGGGCGAACAGACCGGGCAGCTGGAAACCATGCTGGGGCGGGTGGCGGACATCTTCGACCAATCCCTCGAACAGCAGATGCAGAGGGTGACGACGCTGCTGACGCCGATCCTGACGCTGGTCATCGGCCTCGTGGTCGGCGGTCTGGTGATCTCCGTCATGGGGGCACTCGCCGGCATCAACGAGCTGGCTCTCAGATGACCAGGCACGGGCATCGAAGGGCGGCTCACGACGACGGCTTCACGCTGATCGAATTGCTGGTTGTGTTGGGGGTCGTCGCGGTTGTGGTGCTGGTCGCTTTGCCACTGGCCAATGCCGGCCGGAAAGGGCACGAGCTCAGGGCTGCGGCGATCGCGGTTGCCGCCGAGCTGAAATCCGCTCGTGCGGCGGCCTTGCGCTCAAACCTCGAGCAGTCCGTCGAGATCGATACCGTAAGGGGCACCTATGCCACATCAGGCAACTTCAGGCCACGCGGCGTGCCTGCCGGTATTTCGCTGGAGATCTTGACGATCAGCAGCGAGCGAAGCGGCCTTGCCACGGGCCGGCTGAGGTTCTACCCCGACGGCAGCGCCACCGGAGGCCGTGTCGTGCTCCGATCCGGCGCGCAATCGGCGGCGGTCACCATCGACTGGCTGACGGGAGGAACCCGTGTGCACTGGCACGACTGACGCTTCCGGCGACGCCGCACATGTGGGCCCGCCATCCCGCGAGGCCGGGTTCTCGCTGATCGAGACGGTGGTTGCGCTCGCAATTTTCGCACTCGCCTTCGGCGCCCTCTATCGCAACTTCGACAGCGGATGGCGTGGTGTGCTGAGCGCCGAGATCGAGGCCGAGGCGCTGGAGGTGGCTAAGTCGCGGCTCGCCGTCACCGGTATCGAAACGGCTCTTGTCGAAGGCCGCCAGAGCGGCCGCACGCCAGACGGCGTAACGTGGGAGGTCGACGTCCGGCGCTACGTTCCGGCTCGAGCGCAATCGGCGGAGATCGACGCTAGAACGGTCGGCAAGGTCGCGGACGCCTATTGGGTGGTCGTGAGAGCGGGCCGTGCGGCGGCCGGAGGTGCGATCTCAGATCCTCGATCAGGATCGGGTTCGGCACGTGTGGAACTTGAAACCATCAAGCTTGGCGCGCGACCATGACGGGATGCGCAGTACCGGGTCCTGGCAATCGTGACGATGGCTTCACGCTGATCGAACTCATCGTGTCGCTGGCCATTCTCGGTCTGCTTCTTGCCTCGCTGCCGGGCGCTTTCCGGCTTGGCCAGCGCGCATGGGAAACAACGGCACGGATCGACCGCAGCGAGGACCGGATGGCGGCGCGGAGCTTTCTCGAACAGCGTCTCGCCGAGGCTCTTCCGGTGTCGATCCCGGACCCGACCGGCCAGCGGCAGTTCGCGTTCGAGGGCGATGGCCGCCGTCTCAGGTTCGTCGCGCAATCGGCGACTGGGCCAGCTGGTGGCGGTCTCTACAGCTTCGACTTGACGATCGAACCGGGCACCGGCGGTGACGCGCTTGTGCTCAGACAGGTTCCCGCCGTCGGCTCCGCCGCTGGGCAAGGCCCTGGCTCAGGCGATCGGCGCGTGCTGTTCGATCGACTGACAGCGCCGACATTCCGCTATTTCGGTGCCGTGCGGGACGACGGCGACCGCTCCTGGCATGGCGAATGGCGGTCTCGATCGTTGTTGCCCGAGCTTGTGGAGTTGTCCGCTGGCCCTGGCGCGGGTGTAGCGGCCGGCCGGACATTGCAGCCGCTCGTTGTGGCGCTGCGGCTCAGGCAGGCTCCGTGACGGATCGCTCTCAGTTGCTCGAGATGTCCTGATCCTCACCGCCGCCGCCAACGGCGTTGTCGCGGCCCAGCGTGAACACCTCGAACGGCCCGGCCCGCCCCGGCACGCGATACTGATAGGGTCGGCCCCAGGGATCGGCCAGCCCCTCGGCCTTCTTGAGATATGGGCCCTGCCAACGCGTCGCCCCGCCCGGCGCCTGCATGAGCGCGGCAAGCCCAGCCTGTCCCGCAGGATAGCCACCGTTGTCGAGCGCGTAGAGTTCGAGTGCACTCGCAATCGCGTTGATCTGCACCTTGGCCGTGTCGCTCTTCGCCTTGCCGAGATAGCGCAGAACCTGGGGGCCGGCGACGGTCGCAAGCAGCGCGAGGATGCCGAGCACGACCAGAAGCTCGATCAGCGTAAGCCCGGCATCGGCACGGGCGAACTGCGCGTCCGATCGGTGAGAGCGGGCAGGGACTGGGTTCGGCATGACGTTCGATGCTCCTGAATCAGGGACAGAGGCTGCGCCACCATGAGCGCGGAAGCAAGTGACGGATGTGGACCAGTGAGCGCACCGGCACGCGCTCATGCGATCGGCCCGTACAGCCAAACCAGCCAGATGCCAAGCGCAAGGAACGGGCCGAACGGCAGTGATGTCTTGGCCGTGATTTTCTGGCCGCGAAGGACTGCGCCAGCGACCAGCAGCAGCGCCGCAAACGAAGCTACAAGTAAGACCGTCGGCAGTCCTTCGACGCCGAGCCATGCCCCACCCGCCGCCATCAGCTTCGCGTCGCCGAGGCCGAGGCCGGGCCGACCCTTGAGAGCGAGATAGGCCTTGGCCACGCCCCACAGCATCAGATAGCCCGAGCCGGCCGATAGGATCCGCCAGCCGAGCACGGCCCAATCTGGGCCCTCACGATCGAGTGCCAGAGCGGCGGCCAGCCCCATCGCCATCAGCGGCAGGGTCAAAAAATCCGGCAACCGCCGGGTCTCGAAGTCGATCGCGCTCAATATGGCGAGTGCACTCCCCAGTACCGCTGTCGCGGCTAACACCATCGGCTGCATCCCGTAGCCGGACGGGCTCGACAGCAGCGGCAGCGCGATGACGAGACCGAGCCCCGCGAAGCCGGCGAGGCCGCTGGCCGTGAAGCCTCGAGGCCGGCTCCGCGGCTGGCGACGGTCGTGCGGGACGTGGATGGGGTTCGTTGGACACGGACGAGAAGGTTCCAGGTTGCGCGGTTCTAGCCCGACCTTCTCACAGGGTCGCGGTCGGCACGGAGCCAAATTTGACGACAGGCCAGGAGAGACGGGCGCAGCGTAGTCCACCTACGGAAGTTCGTCTCGACGCAGCCTGTCGTCGAATTTGGCCCGCCCTTCGGGTCGCATGATCGCGGCCAACCGCGGCGTCGGACGCCTCAACCGTAGCATTTGCTACGCTTTTTAGCGCCCTCCTGGCGGATTGGCTCACGCTCATGCGATGACGAGCCGCGAGCCTGTGAGAAGGTCGGGCTAGGCGGCTCCGTCGTCGGGTGGGCACAGTTTGGCGAGTGATCAATATGAGGCAAGGAACAGGTCAGCAAGCCATGCGCCAACCTCAGATATCAGACCCTGGGGCCAGGACGTCAGTCCCAGGATTGGCCTTTAGTCCGATCCGGCCAGGCGACTTTGCGTCCGCCCGGTCTTGGACCTCAGACAGCCGCACACCGCGGGCCTTGGCCCGTTGTGGGATCTGCGCCGTGTGCGACATTCGAGCAGAATTCGACGTCTCAGGCATTTCTCAGGAGACCCACGGAACACACGGGACTTGGTTGCGGCGACTTCTTATTCAAACCGCCACTTGGACCGTCCGCTGATTATCACGCTGGATCCCGAAGCAGGGACCGCGTTCCACCCGAAGACTGAGTTTTTCGACAGCCGGCGGGCATGTGCCTGGCCGGGCATCCAAACTTGTGCCTATTGAGGAGACTTTCCATGGTTACGATGATCCGCTCCGACCTCGATTTCATTCTCGCCCAGATCAAGATTGCAGAGGCGGACGCCGCAAACATCGATATCGTGGCCGCGGGGCTGGTGCCGAATGTCGAACTTCCATGGGGCCTGCGCCGCGTCGATGGCTCGAACAACAACCTGATTCCGGGCCAGGAGCATTTCGGCAGCGCCGACCAGCCCTTCAAGCGCTCGCTTCTGCAGGATTTCCGCAACGATGCGGATGGCGATACCATTCAGTTCGGCCCGCCCGGCACGCCTGCGATCCCCGGTGTGACACTCCTCACCAATACCGACTACGGGGTGCGGGCAGAGAACACCAACCCCGACCCGCGCGGAATCCAGCCCGGCGACGTGGTCGATGCCGATCCGCGCATCATCTCGAACCTCATCGTCGACCAGACCGCCAACAACCCGGCCGCGGTCTACAGAGCGCTGCAAGCGGCCGGCCTCGACAATGCGACGGCTTTCGGCCTTCTCGATGACTTCGCTGCAGCGGTCCTGGCCGTGAAGGACGCGCGCGTCGCCATCGATGCCGCCAACGACCTCGTCACACTGCGGACCCAGCAACTGACGGCAGCCGAGGGCGATCTCGCCGACGCGTTGGCCGCAAATGCCGCGCAAGCCGTGATCGTCGCCGCGTACGAGGCGGCGTCGGCGTCGTTGCAGAGCGCAGTGG
>PEQZ01000074.1 GCA_002928395.1 Hyphomicrobium sp. | reverse complement strand
TTATAATGCTAATATTGGCGTCAATGGCCGCGCCGACCTCTCCCGTCGCGTCGGAGACGCGCTTACAGCGCGATGGGGAGAGGCGAGTTCTTGCCATTCTGCCCGTTTGCCTCATCCTTCAAAATTGAACCGGACAGCTGTGGGCCGGGCCCGGGTGTGGGACTGGCTCGCCGCGATCAAGTTCCGTTGAATGTGGTGTCCGCTGCGGGGCTTTATTCCGGTGGGGCAGTGGCCGCCAATTGGGCGGCCCTTGTTCTCAAGAGTAGACTTAGCCTTCCAGCTGCCAGCGGCCGTTGGTGAGCCGGCATGCAATGCCTTCAGCCCTCTTGCTGTCCGAGCCGGCCGAAAGCACGACGACGATATGGCGGCAGACTTGGCCGGCGGCGTCCTTGAACGAGGAGGTGGGCTGGACGATGCCGGACAGCCGGCCATTGCGGCGATGCCAAACGTAGCTCGAGCCGTCACCGACTTCTGAAAGCGCCACTTGGACGCTTTCAAGGGCCGCAATTTCGTCTGCCTCGTCGAGCGCGCTGCGCAAATCGGCGAACTTCGGGCGCGACCAGAGTTTTTCCTTGTCGAGCGGGCAGGTACAGCTGCCGTTGCCCGAGTTTCGGCCCGAGTTGTTGTCGGGCTTCGGGCTCAGCACAGGCTTTGAGGGTGCCTTGTGGGGAATGTCGTGAGCGGCCGGAGGCGAGGTATTGGTGGATGCTTCGGCGGCAATTGCAAATTCGGGGGCGAGGAAGATAGTGGCGACCAAGCTGAAACCAACCACGGCCGACGCGGCAATGGCCACGAGAGAAGAACTGGAACTCATGACTCGGGACTTTCCAACTGGGACACGACGAACCGCGGGGCGGTGACACAGCTGAAAGAATGCGCCAAGACGGTTAAAACGAGCTGAACGGCTGTTCCGCTCGTATCAAACCGGTACGGACCAAGCAATGGAGCAGTCGGCGTGACGGCATCTGACGACAGAAGCGTGATCACCGCTGGAGCGGTCGACTTCACGGTCGAGGACGAGCCGTTCCGGCTGTTCGAGGCATGGTTCGCCGAGGCCAGCCGCAGCGAGCCCAACGATCCCAACGCCATGGCCCTCTCGACAGTCGACCAGCAAGGGTTGCCGAACGTCCGCATGGTGCTGCTCAAGGGGCTCGACGAGCCGGAGGTGAGCGGGCGCGGGTTCGTGTTCTACACGAACTACGAAAGTGCCAAGGGCCGTGAACTGCTCGCCAACCCGAAGGCGGCGATCCTGTTCCATTGGAAGAGCCTGCTGCGCCAGGTGCGTGTGCGCGGGCTGGTCTCGCCCGTCGTGGCCGAAGAGGCCGACGCGTACTACGCATCGCGTCCCCGCGGCAGCCGGATCGGGGCCTGGGCATCGAGCCAGTCGCAGCCGCTCGAAAGCCGGTTCGCGCTCGAGGCGGCGGTGGCGTCCTACACTCTGAAGTTCGGGGTCGGTGACATTCCGCGGCCGACGAACTGGTCGGGTTTCCGTATCCTTCCGCTCGAGATCGAATTCTGGCATGATCGCCCGTTCCGGCTGCACGATCGCGTCGTGTTCCGGCGCCCGAGCAGCATGGAGCCGTGGACCAAGTCGCGCCTTTACCCCTGACGCTCGGTGTCGCGACGAGCCGGGGCTGACGAGCCCGTTAGCCGCCCTCGATTTCGTCCGATTCTCGGCTATGGTCGGCCTGCGGTGTGGGGGGCTTGTGCCGCGACCGCCACACCGCATGTCGGCGTGCCGTTTGCCAAAGCCCGAGGGACCGAGATGAGCCGCGCTAATCCTCCGCTTGTGGATCGGACCCGTCCGGGTCGGGAAAGGTGCCGCCGATCATGAGGCTCGCCGCCACGGATCTGCCGCCATCCTCCGCAAGGTGGACGAGCCGCATTGCATTCTTCAGTCTGGGCTTGATCCTGGTCGCGATGTTCTTGCACCGGGCTTTTTCAATGCCGACTCCGGTCGCCATCAACATCGCGGCTGCCGGCTATGTCGCGGCAGCCGTCGCCGTGTTGCTCGGCGTCATGGCGGGCACACGGATCTGGAGCGACGGCAGTCCCGGCACTTCGCGTGTCGTGGCTGGCCTGATCGTGGGGCTTGGTGTGCTGGCGTTGCCGGCCGTACTCTGGATGAGTTTCGAGCGACTGCCGCCGATCAACGACCTGACGACGGACGCGGCATCCCCGCCCCCACTTCAGACGCTCGCCAAGCAGCGCGGGATCGGCGCCAACAAGGCCGCCTACCCCGGCGAAAGGTTTGCCAGCGCGCAGCTCGCCGCTTATCCGGACTTGCAGCCACTGCTGATCGAGCGCTCCAGTGAGGAAACGTTCGAGGTCGCCTCTAGCGCCATCAAGCGTCTGAAGATGACGATCGTCCGCGAGGATCCGCCGAGCGGTTCGACGCCCGGCGCGCTCGAAGCGGTTGATCGCACGCTGATCCTCGGTTTCTACGACGATGTGGCGCTGCGCGTGACCGGCGATGCGCGCCGCGCGCGGATCGACATTCGGTCAGCGTCCCGCTACGGGCATCACGATTTTGGCCGCAACGCCGAGCGCATGCGCCGCATCATGCGCGAGATCGCCGGGCAGCTCGAAGCCACGGTACCGACGGCGAGCGGAGAGCGGGTCCTCCGCACCCGCTCCAAGATCGACCGGCTGGTACCTAAACGGCCGTCAGCGCTCGATCCCAAGGGCCGCTCGAAGGGCCAGGATCCGTCATCGAAACGAGGCCTCGCTCCATCAAATGCTCAACGTGGGCCTGAACCGAAAGGGTCGCCGCCGTCAGCAGGTGAGCGTCGAGTTCCGGGTAGACGACCGGGACAATCTGTCGAATAGTCGTGGATGTTCCGACTGCGGCTGGGCTGCCGTCGCGGCCTGACCTGATCGCGGCCAGGATAGCCTGCTCGCGCCAGCGCCGGTGCAGCAGAAACGCGCGCACCATCCGCTGCGGGTCTGCCAGACGGCCTCCGTGTCCGGGCAGGTAAACTGTTTCCGGCCGACCGATCAGCAACTCGAGCGATGCCAGATAGGCGGCCATGTGGCCCTCCGGCGGCGCGACGACAGATGTGTTCCAGGCCATCACATGGTCGCCGGAAAACAGCGCGGCGGCCGGGAAGCCCTCGAGTGCGAAGCAGAGGTGGTCGGGCGCGTGCCCCGGCGTATGCAGCGCCACGAGTGCGTGATCGATGCCCTCGATGCGGTCGCCGTGGCGGATCACGATGTCGGGCGCGAAATCGGGAAACACGAACTCGGCGCCGGTGGGTGTCGGGTGGTCGCCGCCACTCATGAGCGCGGCCGCGCGGCCGAAACCGGCCGACTTCGCGCCTGTCGCGGCCCGGAGAGCCGCGAGCCCTTCGACATGATCCTTGTGGGTGTGGGTTATGACGATCGTGGCGATTGGCCGGCCATTCGCCGCTTCGAGGATCGCGGCGAGGTGTGCGCCGTCCACCGGGCCAGGGTCGATCACGGTCAACGTCTTCTGCCCAACGAGATAGGTGTTGGTACCCTTGAAAGTGAACGGTCCCGGATTGTTCGCGACCAGCCGCTGGACGCCTGGCACCATCTCGGCCGCTTCGCCATAGGCGAACGCCATTTCGGTCTTGAAGGGAAGTTTTTCGGTCATCGGCAGGTTGTAGCGCGACGACGGCCGACGTGCGAGGTGTTCGGTTGGCGCACGTGGTGCCAGACACGTGCCGCCCTGGTGCTTCGGATTTCCACTCGACACATCCACGATCCAGCTCGCGGCGGGCGATGTGAACCCAATAAAATGACGATTGCACTGGCATGCACCGGTGATGCTCACTGGCAACGGCGATTTCGCGAGCTTGCAGGCTCGTCGGGGCTTGATTTGGAGCGGTAGGAAGGCCAAAGCTGCGCGCGATTGTGCGGTGCGGTAGCGGCGTCCGGCGGGCGTAGCTGCCGTTCCCTTCGCGTCAAGCGTGAAACTTCCAATCCAGCGGCGACGGGTCGAGCGGACTTCCATGAACAATCCGATCCTGATCGAGGTGACGCGGGGGCCGCTCGTCGAAAGCGCGCACAGGGGTGCCTTGGTGCTCGCGGACAGCCACGGCCAGATCGCGCTCCAGCTTGGTGATATCGATCGGCCGGTCTATCCGCGGTCTTCGGTCAAGGCGCTGCAATGCCTGCCGCTCATCGAGACCGGAGCCGCCGACCGGTTCGGGTTCGGGGCTGAAGAAATCGCGCTCGCGTGCGCTTCCCACAGCGGCAGCGAACGGCATGCGGCGATCGCCGCCGGAATGCTGGCCCGCGCGGGTCTCGAAGAATGTGCGCTCGGCTGCGGAGCTCACGCGCCGATGGGGGAAGGGGCCGCGCGTGCGCTCATTCTCAAAAGTGAGACGCCGAGCCAGCTCCACAACAATTGTTCAGGCAAGCATGCGGGCATGCTGGCGACAGCCAAGCACCTCGGCGAACCGCTTGCGGGATACTGGGAGCCGAGCCATCCCGTGCAGCTGCGTGTGCGCGCCGTGATGGCGGAGATGAGTGGCATCCCGGTTGGCGACGACGTTTTGGGGATCGACGGGTGCGCGGTGCCGACATGGGCGATCCCGCTCCGGTCTCTGGCGCGCATCTTTGCTACACTGGGTACAGGTGAAGGTCTGTCGCAAACGCGTCGCGCGGCCGTCGAGCGGATCATGAAATCCTGTTGGGCGGAGCCTGAACTCGTCGCCGGGCCGGGCCGTGCCGATTCCGTGGTCATGCGGCGGCTGCCGGGCGAAGTTTTTCTGAAGACTGGCGCCGAGGGCGTCTATTGCGGCAGCTTTCCGGGCCTCGGCCTCGGCTTCGCGCTCAAGATCGACGACGGCACCAAGCGCGCGTCGGCCGGTGCGGCGATGGCACTGATCGAACGCGTGGTTCCGGCGGCGCGCGGACTGATCGACAAGCGCGTGATGCGCAACTGGCGCGGGTTCGAGGTCGGCATGAACCGTTCGTCGGCGTGCTACGATCGCGCACTCGACAGCCTCGAGTTGTAGTCATCCCGCCACATTGCCGCTGATCGCGACGCGCGCCGTTCTTGTGCCGGCGAACGCGAGGTCGGGGCCGTGCGGTCTGCCGAGCACCATGGCGCGGATGGCGCCGTCCGTCGCGCCCGAGATCATGTTGTTCGAGATCAGGCATGCGCCCGAATCCGGGTCCGAGGTCAGCATGATGCCGATGCGGGCATTGCGCACCAGATTACCGGTCGCGACGCAGTCGCGCATGTGGCGGCCCCAGCCGATCATGATGCCGCAGGTTGGCGCGCCCTCGATGGTGTTGCCTGTAATGGAAGCGTCGGCTTCGACCGCGATGCCTTCGCCTCGCTTGTCCACCACCTCGTGCTCGCGCCGGAACAGGTTGCGGATGAGGTTGCCCTGGATCACGGCCAGTCGCCCGCCGACGTCAAAATTGGTGACCGAGATGCCGGTTGCGGCACCATCGACGATGTTGGATGCGATAAGCGCCCCCTCGAAGCCGAACTCGGCATAAATGGCCACTTCGCCCAGCCGCTGGCAGCTGTTCGCCAGGATCTGGATGTCGGACGCGGCATTGCCGCGGATGGCCGAGTAGGCGCAATCGGTGATGCGGTTGTTCGCGATTGCTACGCTCCCGGCGCGATACACGTTTATCCCGTTTCCGTTCTCACCAGAGCCGCCGCCGAGCGCCAGTATGCGAGCGATGCGGTTTCCGTAGATCTGGCTGCCGTCCTCGCCGACGGCCGAGCGCCAGACCTGGATGCCATTGTTGCCGCAGTCGGCGATGTCGTTGGACGCGATTGCGACCCCCGCTGCATCGATGGAATGGATCGCAGATTGGAGAACGTGGGCGATACGGCAGGCCTCGATCCGTCCCGCCGAGCCTTCGAGCAGTATCCCGTGGCCGGTGCTGTTTTGAACATCGAGATGATCGAGGCGTATGTTGCGGCAGGATTTGAGCGTCACGAGGCCCGCACTGGCGCCGGTGCCCATCATCACATGTGCGCCGTCCAAACTGAGATCTTCGAGCATGATGTTGTCGGCGTCGATTGCCGATATCAGCGCTCCGCCACCCGTCAGTTGCAGGGCAGTGCCCCCACCGGCACCGCGAATGCGCGAGCCCGGCCGCAGGACAAGAGGGCCTGTGCGATAGGTCCCCTGGGGCAGAACCAGAGTCTCCCCGCGTTCCCCCGTCCGGTCGATCAGCGACTGGAGGGCCGTCGTCTGGTCGCGGTTGGAGTTTGCGACCAGGTCCGGGGCCGAAGTACCCGCACCGGAAGTGGTCGTCGTACCGATACTCTTGCCCGTACCCGTACCCGTTCCCGAGCGCGGCCCGGCAGCGACGGCAGTAGCTGCAAGCCCGACGCCCAGGCCGGCCCCAAGGCTCACGGCAATCAAGGATCGGCGGTCGACACCCATGGGCGTTGCTCCAGTTTCAAACGTGGGACGAGCAAGAACCAGGCCGAAGGGGACCATCATGTCGCTTCAGGTGCCGACACGCCCCCGCTGGTCAAGGCAGGCCGCCAGGATTTCGAGGCCGCCCCGTACTCCGTCGTCCATGGAGAGTTCAGCGCCCGGCTCGCCGAGGTCGGCAGGGATGTGGATGAAACCCGCGCGCGACGCACCATTCTGCGCCGAGCAGTGGGCCAGCGACTGGTAAAAAATGGCGTTGCATAGGTAGCCGCCGGCATCATCAGACGTCGTGGCGGCAAGGCCCGCCACGGTCAACCGCGCCACGATTCCGGTGGCCGGCAGGGGCGTGAAAAGCCTGGCCGGTCCGTCCTCAGATATACAACTAGACTGCGGCCTGCAGCCCGCCGCGTCTTCCGCATCGCGCCGCTCGTTGCGGCCGACGGTCTCGATCACAAATCCGCGCGCCTGCCGCGACACGCCGAAATGGAGCGCAAGCAGGTGGCTGCGGGAGGTCTGAATCGCCGCCAGTTTCGCTGGTCCCGTGTCCCAATCGGTCGCCAGGATCGCGGTCTCGAACCGATATACCTCGAAGCGCCGCTTGGCCGCCGCGGCGAGTTTCCGGACCAGCAGTCCACTCGCGTTACGCTCCACGCCTGGAAACGGCCCGAAGCCTGTCAGCAACACCAGGCGCGGGGGAACCTTTTTCATGACTGCCATCAAATCCGCAATGCGATGCGACTTTCAACCCGATCCAAGCCCCATAAGTGCGAGCACGCGGTCGGCGGCGAGTGTGGGCAGCAGACGACCGTCGCGGACGTCGCGTTCGAGCGCGGGCAGTTCGTCCGCCACGACCGGGTTCGCACGCATCGCAGCCAGCAGCCGGTCGCCAATCATGTCGCGCATCCATTCGACGGCCTGCCGCTGCCGCCGTTTCTGGAAGTCGCCGCTTGCCGTCAGCTTGTCACG
The DNA here is from genome assembly GCA_002928395.1 of Hyphomicrobium sp. GTDB lineage: Bacteria > Pseudomonadota > Alphaproteobacteria > Rhizobiales > Hyphomicrobiaceae > JAKAML01. The sequence continues at coordinate 4,455 of PEQZ01000074.1, read as the reverse complement.
ATAGCCGGTGATGTGGCTCCAAAGGGCGTCGAGCCCGAGATTGTGAGCGCCGGACACGGTCACCACTGGCGGGTGCCAAAGCGCCGACTGCGGCGTCAGGATCTGGAGTGCGCCGCGGTATTCGGCGGCGGCGCGCTGGGCGCGCGGGATGTTGTCGCCATCAGCCTTGTTGATGGCAATCATATCGGCGAGTTCGATGATGCCCTTCTTGATGCCCTGCAGATCGTCGCCGCCGCCGGCCAAAAGCAGCACGAGAAAGAAGTCGACCATGTCGGCGACCGCAACCTCCGACTGGCCCACCCCAACCGTCTCGACGATGACGACGTCGAAGCCGGCAGCCTCGACGAGTGCCATGGTCTCCCGCGTCTTGCGGGTGACACCGCCGAGCGTGCCAGCCGTGGGCGAGGGCCGGATGAACGCACGGGGATCGATCGCCAGCCGGTTCATGCGTGTCTTGTCGCCGAGGATGGAGCCGCCGGTGCGCTTCGACGTCGGATCCACCGCCAGCACGGCAACGCGGTGGCCTTGAGCCACGAGGTTCATACCGAGCTGGTCGATGGTCGTCGACTTGCCGACGCCAGGCACGCCGGTGATGCCAACCCGAAACGCCCGTCCCGTATGTGGCAGTAACTCTTGCAGCAGTGCCTGAGCCTGGACGTTGTGCTCCGCCCGCGTGCTTTCGACAAGGGTGATCGCACGCGCCAGGATGGCCCGGTCGCCGGCCATCACGCCACGGACGTAGGTTTCGAGCGCGACGCGATCGGCTTTGACGGCCACAGCTTCGGACATCGGCGACTTGTTCCCAAATCGAGCATTGTTTGGCAGCAGGCTTCGTAAGCCTTGCTACCCTCGTAACGCGTCGTCATGTTCAGGCCAAGCTCGGCGCGTAAGCTGCCGTGGGTATTGAACGGTTTTGTAGAGCTGTTAAGGCGGCTGTTTGAAAAGAGCCGTGATCGCGGGCGACTTTTGCTGGGCGTGGTGACCGACGTTTTTCTATATGTTGCCGCCAGCCAGCGACTTTGGCGGACGCGCGACCAGGGATGACAAGGCGGGAAAGCTGACATGTCGGATTTGTCTCAACTGGATCTGCCACCGGCAGTCGTGACAGCGCTCGTTTCGGCGCTGGGGGTGTTGCTCTACGTGTTCGCTTGGCGAGCGGTGCGCGGAATGTCGCTGCTGGCTCGCATCGCGGCCCGACTGGTTCTCGCTGCGGTGATACTCGTTCCGTTTGCGCTGTTGATCTTGTTGCAGGCGGATCGTCTGCCAGAAACCGCGAGCCGCGCTCCTGAGCGCCCTGCGGCGCAGGCACCAGCGTCACCGCGCCCATCGACGCGGCCTGAGCCTGAAGCGGCGGCACCGGCGCCGGGCAAACCAAGTCCGGCCGAGGCCGAACGGAAATCCGATGAACTCCAGCGACAGCAAGCGGAAGAACGCGCCCGGCAGGAAACCGAGCGAGAGGCTGCCGCCAGGCAGGAGGAGGCTGCCGCTAGGCAGGAGGCGGAGCGCGCCGCGCGCGATAGCCTCGAGAAGGCGCGCAAGAAATCCGCGGAGGCCAGAGACGCCGAGACTAAGCCCGACGACGCCAAGCCCGATATCGGCCGCACGCGCGGCATCGTCCAGCCCCCGGGCGGCAGCGGCGGTGAACAATCCTCACCCACTGCGATTCCACCTCCACCGCCCGTCGCCGAGGTCAAAAACGCCGATTATGAGGTCGTGCCCGTCTATTTCGGAACCGATCGCGCGGTCGAGGCGGACCCGAAGCGCCTGAAATACAACTGGGAGCGCGGGCGCCAGCTGTCGATCGGCCGCGCGTTGGTCTCTGTCCCGAGCGCCCACAAGGTGCCCATGGTCGAGCGGCCGTGGGTCGTTCGCATTCCTTACTTCCAGTACAAGGTCTACGAGGAGACCGAGGATCCCAAAAAGCACTTCACAATGCGCGAAGTGAAGGCGCTGTCGAAGGATGATTTCCTGGCCGCCGTGCGGGAGCGGCTTGCTGCGTCCGCCCGCTTCAAGGATCACGCGCTGATCTTCGTCCACGGCTACAATACCGGCTTCGACAACGCCGTCTTTCGCACAGCGCAAATCGCCTACGACTTGAAGTTTGACGGCGCGCCATTTCTCTACAGCTGGCCGTCGGGCGGGCAGGTCGCGAGCTACACCTATGACCGGGAGAGCGCTGGCCAATCCGAGCCCCATCTCCGCCAGTTTCTCGAAATGGTGGTGAAAGAGACCGGCGCCAAATCGGTGAGCGTCATCGCGCACAGCATGGGCAACCAGCCGCTATTGCAGGTCCTGAAGGAGCTGAAACTGCAGGCTCCAGCGGGCGTTTCGATCAACCAGGTGATCTCCGCCGCGCCTGACGTCGACCGCGACAACTTCGAGAATATTGCCCGCGCGATCCAGGGCTTTGCCAAGGGTGTGACGCTCTATGCGGCCTCAAACGACCGCGCATTGCTGGTCTCCCGCCGCTTCCACGGCGGCGTGCCGCGGGCCGGCGACGTGCCGGAGCAGGGGCCGTTGCTGATACCGGGCATGGACACCATCGACGTGAGTGCGGCGAGCACCGACGGGCTCGGAATCAATCATTCGGGCTACGCCGAGAACAATGCGCTTCTAAACGACATCGGGTTGTTGATCCAAACCGGCGAGCGGCCGCCCAATCTCCGGGTGCCTATTCTCGAGAGTGTGAAGACGGCGAAGGGCGAGTACTGGCGGTATCCTGGCGCACCGAAGTAGGACTGATGCGGCCCCAAGGCGGCGCCGCAGTCAACGCTTTCTAAATGGCCGTCCCATATTCTGGCAATGTGGAGCTTGGTCGGTCGGGATGGATGCGGCACGCATCTCATCGTGAGTGTCAATCAGTCTCCTAATCGAAGTAGAGCGCGCAGCCGCCCGGGATGCACGGCCATCTCGAGCGCTCGCGCTGAGGGTTTGCTGTCGGGGGGCTTCATGCGCAGCGTTATCACGTTCGGTCGTCTGCTCTTGATGCCGCTGTTGGGGTTTGTAGCCTGCCCGGTTCAAGCGGAAGAAGCTTACGTCTGTGAAGGCGGCCGCGTGATCTATGTGAAGTTCGGCGAACTGGATCTGCTCAAGCGGACGGATCCATGCATCGCGGCCTATTACCGTCTCGACTTGCAAGAGCCGAAAGCCCCTATGGCGGCACCTGAGAATGAAAGGGCTCGACCAACTGAGGCCCACTTGCCGGCGCCGGCAGAATTGGCAGTGGTCAAGACGGCGGGTAGCGGTCAGCGGAAGGTCGACCGCGCCCCGGCATCGGATCCGGCGTTGACGAAGCCCGCGCAACAGGCCGCATCCCAGCCCTCAGGCACCGTTGGCCGCATCGTCGATCGCGCCCCGCCAGCACCGCCAGTTGCACATCCGGAAACGGATTTCCGCAATGTCCGCGTGTTGAACGCCCAACCCGGCGACAGCGCGCTCTACCGTCACCTGCGATGAGTTTTCTGGATCAGTCTGAATGCACCTTAAGCGGTTCGTTAACCCCTTCTTGTGACAATCCAGGGGTCGTTGTGGTGGCGAGGCGTCGGTTGCGGTGGGGCGGATGTTGAACGTAAGAACTCTTCGAGGCTCGCAGGCGCGGCCGGTCGCGATGGTCGTTGGACTGGTCTGCGGAATGTTCGGTCTGTCGGTGGCCACCGCTGCCGCCCAGCCCACCGCATCCAACGAAGGCGACAGCACGCGTCCCCAAGTCGCTGATCAATCCGTACCCATATCCGCATCCACAGACCGGCCATCCTCTCCGGAGCCGACGCTTCCGGCAGTGGACCAAGGTGGTACGCCCGCCGATGCCGCACGCCGTCAGCAGACCCGTTCGGCAGCTGAGAATGTTCCAAAAAGCCTGCCCGAGGACGACTATTATGCCAAGCGCGCCAAGGGCCTGCTTGGCGGCGATCAGGCACAGCAATCACGAGAGCGTTCGCTGCAGGTTGCCTATCCCGGCTTCAACGTCGTCGTGTGTGAAGCTGGCTGCTACGGTACTTCTCAAAAGCTCGTCCAGTTCGAGCCGATCCGGATGATCGGCGCGGCCAACACAAGCCCGGTCGCCGCAGCATCCTCGTCCGGCCAGTTGCAACTGACCGCAGCATCGATCAGCGCCGAGGGGGCGACCGCTGCTACGCCACAACCTGAACAAATCAGTTGCGTGGCGGGCTGCTATGGTGCGTCTCGAGCACGAAACTACCCGGCAGCCACCCGCAACGCCGCCATCGACGCGGCGCGGGCCGAGATTGAGCGGATCAAATTGCAGCGGTCCCGACGGGCAGCTGCTTGGCAACCCGGCGACCAACCGGCGACGCACTCTTCGGCTTCGACAGGAAGCTGGTTGACGACGGTCGCAAAGGCCGACGCCGCGGCCAAGGCAACCGCGAACGCAACGGCGAAGGCGAAGGATAAGTCCGTCAGGCGCTCGGCATTTGCTCGGCATCGCCAATCGAGCCC
>PEQZ01000073.1 GCA_002928395.1 Hyphomicrobium sp. | reverse complement strand
CTTGTCCCGAGGATCCAGCGCTCCGCTTGTTCCGTCGGTTGTTGCACGATGGGTGGTCGGGACAAGCCCGACCATGACACCAGATTCAAATTTACTGGCACGTTCAAGGATGAAGCATGCCGCGGGTCGCGACCAGCGCGCCCTTCAGCGCTTCGGCGAACTCACGCCGCTCGTCGTCGTTGAGGAAGCGGGCGAAGGAGAACTCCTGGCCGTGGGATGCGAGCTTGAGGTCGGTCCGGCCATCGGGCCATTCCTTCAAGGCGACGCGGACCCAATAGGGGTTGAAATCGAAATTCTCCCGCTTGCCCGATGGATGCACCCGCGTGATCTTGAGATTTTCCGGCGTGAGATCAACGGTTTCAAAGAGCCGCCCCGCGCGGTAGTTGAGTTTGAACGCAATGTAGACCAGAAGCACATCGAGACCGAAGAACGCCATGACCGGCCAGGCGCCGAGCGTCAGGAACACCATGCCCGCGATGAAGCTGACGCCGCCGAAGACCGACATGAGTATGACGAAGCCCTTGGGGCCGAGCGAACGGTGGGGGCTCAAGACGACATGGAAGCCGGGGCCGGGACCGGTGGCGCGTGCGGGCTCGTGGGTGGGCTGTGACGGCTCGTGCTTTTCTGTCATGTCGTGAGCGTATCCCGCGGAAAGCGGCTGTAAAGGGGGGACAGTGACGAGTTCCGAGACCAAAACCCGCAGGGACCTCCCGGCAAGAAAGCCAGCGGCCCCGAATGCGTCCGCGTCGAAGCCAGGACCGGCCAAGGGAACCATCCGGCATACGAGCGCCGAGGTAGAGGAGATCTTCCGCCGGTTCGCCGAAATCGAGCCCGAACCAAAGGGCGAGCTCGAGCACTCGAACCCGTTCACGCTGCTGGTCGCCGTGGTGTTGTCGGCTCAGGCGACCGACGCCGGCGTCAACAAAGCCACGCGTGGGCTATTTGCGGTGGCCGATACGCCCGCCAAGATGCTGGCGTTGGGCGAAGACGAGGTGCGCGAGCGGATCAAGACCATCGGGCTCTATCGCAACAAGGCCCGGAACGTGATCCTGCTGTCGGAAAAGCTCCTGGCCGAGTACGGTGGCGAGGTACCAGACGATCTCGACGCGCTGGTGAGCTTGCCCGGAGTCGGCCGCAAGACTGCGAATGTCGTGCTGAACATGGCGTTCGGGCATCCGACCATGGCCGTCGACACGCATGTGTTCCGCGTCGCCAATCGAATGGGACTTTCGCGCGGCAAAACCCCGGAGGCCGTCGAGCGGGATTTGATGCGCATCGTCCCGCCAACCTATGGGCTTCATGCCCACCACTGGCTGATCCTGCACGGCCGGTACCTGTGCAAGGCGCGGTCACCCGAATGCGTGCGCTGCCCCGTGCGCGATCTCTGCCGGTTCAAGGACAAGACGGCGTAGCGAACACAAAAGGCCGCGATCGCACGGTGGAAAGTACCGTCGCGCGCGCAGCCAATTGGTCGTCTCGATGTCGAATGCCCAGCTCGTCCGATCAGGCGGCGGCGGGCTGCTCAGCCTTGGCCTTGTTGAGCTCACGCTTGAGCTTAAGGCACTGGGCCGAAAGCTCTTCGTCGCGGGCCTTCATCAGGAAGGCGTCGAGGCCACCACGGTGTTCCACCGTCTTCAGAGCGTGCGCGCTGACGCGAACCCGCAGCTTGCGACCGAGCGACTCGCTCATCAGCGTCACGTTGCAAAGGTTGGGCCGGAACACGCGCCGCTTGGCATTCAAGGCGTGGCTCCGAAGGTTGCCGGACATCGGCAGCTTGCCGGTCAGCTCACAGCGCCTGGTCATAGGTTCGAACTCCCTCGCGGCACCCCGTCCATGATGAAACAGGCCCGCGCCCTCAATCTCAAGGATGCAGTAGAAAGGATAACCCCGCCAGATCGAACCAGCGGGGCACTCTCGTGGTCTATACTTGAGGTCTTACGCCAGCGTCAAGGCGGCAATCTTGGTGCGGTGGCTTGGTAAGCGCCCCTCCTCCGTGGCCGCACGGGATATCCGTTTCGAGGTCGCACAATGCCTCTGTCAAATGGTCGTTAACGAACTGTCGACCAACGGCCGCCAGTTTCGCGCCGCGGCTCGCGAGGCCTCGTGACGGGTTTTCGTTTCGGTCTCGTGGGTCCGCGCCAGTTCAGACCCGGATAAGACACAGATTCGACCAAAACCAGCGTTACCGCCGCTCGTGGGTTCTAGATGGGCTTGGGGAGCGTTTCATGCAGCAACCATCAAGAGCGAGCCTTGGCCGAGCGCTTGCCGTTGCAGGTTACATCGTCGTGTCGGCTGGTCCCGCCATGGCTGAACCGAGCTGGCCGACCCAGGTCAACGCCGTCTACAAGATCAATTTCGGCGGCCTCGACATCGGTTCGTTCCGCTTCCAGTCCAAAGTTTCCGGCAACACCTATGCCCTGACCGGCGACGCAAAGGTGCGGGCAGTCATGGGCGCGTTCGAATGGAAAGGCACGACCACCAGCGCCGGCACCGTCTCGATCGGCCCCAAACCCTCGAACTACAATTTTGATTTCAATTCGAGCGCCATCATCGGCAAGGACAAGACCGGCACCGTGAAGATGGACTTCAAGGATGGCGGGGTCGCCAGCCTCGTCGTGGTGCCGTCCAAGCCGCCGCCGCCGGACATGGTTCCACTGACCGTGGCACATCGCCAGAACGTGCTCGATCCGCTCAGCGCCGTCATGGCGATGTCGCTGGGCGGGACACACAACCCGTGCAATCGCAAGATATCGATATTCGACGGGAAACAGCGTTTTGACCTGATGCTTTCGCCCCGCCGGCAGGTCCGCATTGCCGAGGCACGCCCCTCGGGCCAGCCGAGCGTGGGCTTCGTCTGTCGGGTCCGCTACGTGCCGATTGCCGGCTATCGCGACAACGAGGAAACCAAGAACCTGGCCTCGAATGCCAACATCGAGATCACGCTGCGTCCAGTGCCGAGCGCGAACCTGCTGGTTCCCCATCAGGTGACGATCCCGACGGGTGCCGGCACAGCCACGCTCACGGCCGACCGCGTCGATATCACGACCCAGAACCGCGGATTGATCGCACTTACGAACTGAAAGCAAATGGACCGGTGGCCGCGAGCGTGCCGCAACCTTCGGCGTCGTCAGGCAGAGCCGAGGCCGGGACGGTCGCAAGCAACTACCACTTGATCTCCACCGGCCTCAATGCAATGCCAGTGGCCACGATCACTGGGAGAAGACCAGATGGGCAGCGACCTCGAGACACGTATCCGCCATGTGACGGCGGTTCTCGGGCCCACGAATACCGGCAAGACGCACCTCGCCATCGAACGCATGCTCGGCCACGAGAGCGGCATGATCGGTTTGCCGTTGCGGCTGCTGGCGCGTGAGGTCTACGATAAAATTGCGAACCGCATAGGCGCCGACAAGGTCGCGCTGATTACCGGCGAAGAGAAGATCCGGCCGGAGCGGGCGCGCTTTTACGTCTGCACCGTCGAAGCCATGCCGCGCGATATCGACGTCGATTTCCTGGCCATCGACGAAATACAGCTCTGCGCCGATCCCGAGCGCGGGCACGTGTTCACCGACCGGCTGCTGCATGCGCGCGGCAAATCCGAGACGCTGCTGCTCGGCGCTCAGACCATGCGCGAGACGATCAGCGACCTGATCCCCGGGGCCAACTTCATTTCCCGGCCGCGGCTGTCTAAGCTCAGCTATGCCGGCGAAAAGAAGATCACACGGCTGCCGGCGCGGACCGCCGTGGTGGCTTTCTCTGCCAACGAGGTCTACGCCATTGCCGAGCTGATCCGACGGCAGAGCGGCGGCACCGCCGTCGTGCTCGGTGCCTTGAGCCCGCGCACGCGAAACGCCCAGGTCGCGCTGTACCAGTCTGGCGACGTCAACTTCCTGGTGGCCACTGACGCCATCGGCATGGGCCTCAACCTGGACGTCGATCACGTCGCCTTCTCGGCCACACGCAAATTCGACGGCCAGAACCACCGCAGCCTCACGCCGGGCGAACTCGGCCAGATCGCCGGCCGCGCCGGCCGCCACATGAACGACGGAACGTTTGGTGTCACCGGCGGGGCGGAGCCTTTCAGCGCGGACATCGTCGAGCGGTTGGAGACCCACAATTTCGACAGCGTGCGCACCCTGCAATGGCGCAATCGCAACCTCGACTTCAAGACGCTGGATCTTCTCCGCGAGAGCCTGCGCGAACTGCCGAACGAGGCGCGGCTCACACGCGCGCGGATGGCCGACGACGTGGCCGCCTTGGAGACCGTGACCCGCGACCGGGAGATCGAGGACTTCGCATCGTCGCCCGCGGCTGTCGTCCGCCTGTGGGATGTCTGCCAGATCCCCGACTATCGCAAGATCTCGTCACAGAACCACGCCGAGCTGGTCTCGACGCTTTACAAGTTCCTGATGGGATCCGAAGGCCGCATTCCCGAGGACTGGTTCGCAAAACAGGTGGCCTTCGCCGATCGCACCGACGGCGACATCGACACGCTGTCGAACCGTATCGCCCACATCCGCACCTGGACGTTCGTGTCCAACCGGCTCGACTGGCTGAAGGATCCAGGCCATTGGCAGGGCCGCACGCGGGAGATCGAGGACGCCCTCTCCGATGCCATGCATGAACGCCTCACGCAGCGCTTCGTCGACAAGAGGACCAGCGCACTGATGAAGGGCATGCGGGACAAGGACGAGTTGAGCGCCGAGATTGCCGAGGACGGCGCCATTCGGGTCGAGAACCATTATGTCGGCCGCCTCAAGGGCTTCCTGTTCTCCCCCGACAGCCAGGCCGACAACGTGCATGGCAAGGCCGCACGCTCGGCTGCGGCCCAGGTGCTGTCACGCGAGATTTCGATGCGCGCTCGTCGCGTGGCGGCCGCCAAAGCCGACGCCTTCAAGTTGCAGCGCAACGGACGCGTCACCTGGCGCGACGAGGAGATCGGCAAGATCGAGGCGAGCGATGATCCGCTGAAACCGCGGTTCGTACTCATTGCTGACGAACACATTTCAGGCCCCGATCGGGAGAAAGTGCAGGCGCGGCTCGACCAGTGGCTGACCGAGATCGCGGCCGACAAATTGAAGCCGCTGGTCGACATCCAGAAGGCCGAGGATATCGCAGGGCTCGCCCGCGGCATCGCGTTCCGGCTGACGGAGAGCTCGGGCGTGCTGAAGCGCGAGGCTGTCGCCGACGAGATCAAGTCGCTCGACCAGGCCGCCCGTGCCCAGCTGCGCAAATACGGCGTCCGCTTCGGCGCATTCAACATCTTCTTCCCACTTCTGCTGAAGCCCGCGCCGGCCGAGTTGCTGCTGTCCTACTGGGCCCTGCGCAGCGGTCCTGCCGCCGGCCTCAATCCCGACGCGCTGCCGGATGGGCCGCGGCCCGGGCTCACGTCGGTTGCCGCCGATCCGGCCGTGCCAGAGGCGTTCTATCGCGCCTACGGTTTTCACGTGTGCGGTCCGCGCGCAGTGCGCTTCGACATTCTCGAGCGGCTTGCCGATCTGATCCGCCCGCTGCTCGCCTTCCGCTCAAAACCAAACGAACCGGCGATGCCGCCCAAGGGCTCGACCGGCGACGGCGGGTTCACGGTAACCCCCGACATGATGTCGATCCTCGGCTGCTCGCCAGAGGAGTTGAGCCAAGTTCTGAAGGCGCTCGGCTTCCGGCTCGATCGCCGGCTGGTTACGCCGCCTGCTCTCGTGGCGGCCCCGAAGGCCGCTCCCGTGGACGCGGCATCGGTTGACGCCGGTCCGATCGCTACCGGTCCGGTCGAGGCTGCTGCTGGCGACGCGGCGCTGGCGAAAGACGGCGTGGCCGCTTCGGATCATTCCAACCCTGCCGAGCCGGATGCGCCGTCACCGGCCGCAGTTGCTGAAGCAGTTTCTGAAATAGTGGACGCCGCCGAAACGGCGATCATCGCCACACCAGAGGCAGAAGTGGTTCGGTCGGCAGGTAGGATCGAGGCCGGGTCCGACGTCGCTGACGGAAGCGCTGCGGCCTCGCCGGCGGCTCCAGAGGTCGCCGAACAGAAGTACGAAGACGTCTGGCGGCCCCGCCGGCACCGGCACGACGAAGGCGGAGCCCGCCAGGATCGCGGACGCCGTCATGGCCGCGGCCCCAACGCACATCGGCCGGGTGACAATCGTCAGGGCGGGCACAGACCAGCGATGGGGCCAGCGATGGGGCCAGCGATGGGGCCAGCGATCGGGTCAGCGACAGGAATTCAATCGCCCGGCGCGGTCGCCGTCGATCCCACTACGGGCAATCCGAATGGACTGGGCGACGGCGCACGAGCCGAGGGTGCGGTGGCCGCCGCGCCGGGCGCCGAGGCGCCCTTCCGGCGTCCGCATCGGGACCGCCGGCCAGATCATCACCGTCGCGGTCACAAGCCGCAGCAGCAGGTGCCAGCGTTGGGGCAGCCAGGAGTGCAGGGCCCGCCGGGAATGGCACCGGAGGCGGCTGCAACAGAGGCGGCGGGCCGGACCGATCAGCGGGGACGGGGGCCAAACCGGGGTGCCGAACCGAACCAGGATCGCGGCCAGGGCCACGGACGTGACCAGCGTCGTGATGGCGTTCGTCCGCACGGACGGGATCGCGATAATCGCGGTGACGGCAAAACGGGCGAGCGTCGGCGCGACGAGCCGAGGCGTGGCCCCGAGATGATCTCGGCAGCACCGCCGCGCAAAGGTGGCGCTGATCCCGATAGCCCGTTCGCCAAGCTCATGGCGTTGCGCGAAGCCATGGAAAAGCAATCCAAAGAGAAAAGCTCCCCATGAGCGGCGATGTCGAACGGGCGGATGGCAGCAAACGTGCTGGCGGCGGTCCGAGCGAACAGCGGCTCGACAAATGGTTGTGGTATGCGCGTCTCACAAAGTCGAGAACGCATGCAGCGGCGCTCGTCAGCGAAGGACGCGTCAGGGTCAACCGGGAGCGCACCGACAAGCCCAGCCAGACGGTCAGACCTGGCGATGTGGTGACGGCGACGGTCAACCGCACCGTGCGTGTCCTGAAGGTCGTGGGCTTCGTCGAGCGTCGGGGGCCTGCGGCCGAGGCAGCCGCGATCTACGAGGAATTGACACCGGCTGCCGATCGGACCAAAGCTCGCCTATCCGGTGCTGACGGGGCAGGGGGTCGAATGGAGGCATTCGTTGATCCTCGAACCCATGCTGAGCGCGAACCGGGGGCAGGCCGTCCGACCAAGCGCGACCGGCGCGAGATCGACCGGCTGAAGAACTCGAGTGATTGAGCGCGGGCGCTTCGAACCTCTCGAGGCATCGCGCCTTCAAACGACCGACCCAATAGATGACGATCCCGAGCACGAACCACCGCACGACAAGACACGACGAACGGCCGAAACAAGAGAAGTATGGACCCCGCTGAATGACCTACATCGTCAACGAAAATTGCATAAAGTGTAAGTACACCGACTGTGTCGAAGTCTGCCCCGTCGATTGCTTCTACGAGGGCGAGAACATGCTGGTCATTCATCCTGACGAGTGCATCGACTGCGGCGTTTGCGAGCCCGAGTGCCCGGTCGATGCGATAAAGCCAGACACCGAGCCCGGACTCGAGAAGTGGTTGCAGGTCAACCGTGACTACGCGGAAAAGTGGCCGAACATCACGGCCAAGAAGGACCAGCCGACCGACGCCGACAAGCACAAGGACGAGACAGGAAAGTTCGAAAAGTACTTCTCACCGAAGCCCGGAAGTGGTGATTGAGCGGGCTCTGCCTGCGACATTCTCGTAACAAAAAATAGTGTTGAGAAACAAGGTCCAAAGGCTTGTCCCTGGGCGCAATTTAATGCTGCGAATTAAGCGGGCGGGCACCCAATTGCCGCGTCGGCCTTCATCTGGCGTGAAATTTGTGTTACAAGGATCAGGTTGTGGCGTATTTGTAAACTTCGCTGGAACATCGGCGAACATAACAAGGTCAAAGTTGCCTGCTAACCTCGCTAAAGCCCAGAGAGGAGTCGACGTCGACTTCCACAGGCAGGGTTAAAAGGTGAACATACCCGCCCCAACCCGGATCGGATGTGACGGCTCCCGCGTGGAGCCGTTTCCTTCAGTCCATTGTTCGTTCCGGATCGGGGGTCGTGATACCCCGGCCGGGTTTACTGCGGCCCAACGACTGTGTTCGGCCGAATGCGACGGTAGCCCCCGCCCGTCGTACGCGTCATGAGAAAGTGAGACGACAACATGGCTCAGAAGAAAAAGGTGGAAGCCAAGGCCAAGTCCGTGAAGCCCGTGGCTACCTCCGTGAAACAGACCGCTGCCAAGGCCAAAGCCGTTGCCGCGTCGAAGAAGGCTCCGCTCAAGTCTCAACCACAGGCCTCAAAGGCTCAAAAGCCAGTTGTCATCAAACACACCATGAAATCAGCAAGTTCTGCTCAGTCGTCGCCGAAGTCCGTGGACAAGGCTCCCCCGAAGGCCGCCATCCGTAAGCCAGTAGCCCCGATTGCCAAGCCCGCTGTGACCAAGCCCGCTGTCGCCAAGGCCGCAGTGCCGACCAAGGTGGCGGCAAAGGCGCCGACGCCCGTGGCGGTCAAATCGCCAGTGATCGTCGTCAAGCCGGCGGTTCCGAAGGCCGTCGCTTCACCGGCAACCATGGCAATGCGTCAGGCAGCGCCGCAAAAACCACAGCCGTTTCGAACCGTATCAGCCATCGTTGCCAAGCCGGCTGGCCAGAAACTGACGTCGCCACTCGCACCGGCCGCGGCCGTGCCGACGCCCAAGGCGATCGCCGAGAAGGCGGCCCAGCAGCGGCAGATGATCAGCGCGCAGAAAAAGCCTGTGAGCCAGCGCCACGGTTTCAAGACCAACGAGTTCGTCGTTTATCCAGCCCACGGCGTCGGCCGCATCATCGGCATCGAGGAGCAGGAGATCGCGGGAATGTCGCTCGAACTCTTTGTCATCACCTTCGACAAGGAGAAGCTGACGTTGCGCGTGCCGACCGGCAAGCTCGCGACCGTGGGCATGCGCAAGCTCGCCGACGAGGCCGTGGTCAGGAAGGCCATGGAAACGCTCAAGGGCCGCGCCCGCGTCAAGCGCACCATGTGGAGCCGCCGCGCCCAGGAGTATGTGGCGAAGATCAATTCGGGCGATCTGATTTCGATTGCCGAGGTGGTCCGCGACCTGTTCCGGTCCGAGGCCCAGCCTGAGCAGTCGTACTCAGAGCGCCAGCTTTACGAGGACGCGCTCGACCGCATGGCACGAGAGATCGCTGCGGTGGACAAGCTCGATGATCGGGGCGCCGTGCAGCGCATCACCGAGGTCCTGTCCAAGAGTGCCAAGGGCCGCCGTCAGGCAGAAAGCGATGCTGCGGCCGCAGCAAGCGAAGAGGGCGAGTTCAAAGCCGCCTGACAAGACGAGGCCGGCCGCAACCGGTGAAGCATTCGACGCCCGGAGCTCACCGCTCCGGGCGTTCTTGTTGGGCGGTGGCCCCTGTGCGGGATGACGCCGAGGGTAGCGCACCCGCCCCACCCCCTGCCGCCGCGGCATCCGTCGGCGCAATGCGAGACGTCTTTCGGACGTCCGGCATGTCGAGCACCTCGATCTCGCTGGCATGCGACAACTCGATGTAGGGCCCATTCCTCCGCTCGATCCAACCCCGCACGCGCACCTGGCGGTTTTCGAGGGCGCGAACAGCTTCGGCGCCTCCCGGTGCCTCAAGCGACAACTTTCCCGTCTTGATCCCGACCGTGAAATCGTCGTTCCAGTCGCGGCCGAAGTTGAGCAGCAGCACGCCCTTTTTCTCGACGACCGTCCGCACCCGTCCAGCGACGACCTGGAAGGTGTTCCGGAACCGCATCAGCTCCCGCGTGCGATAGGCCGCCCGCTCGTGATAGGCGGCGTTCGACCACAGGCCCAGCCGCGCGTCGCGCGCGGGCCGTTCGTGGGCCAGCAGCGCATCGAGACAAGCCGCATTGTCTGCCAGCGCGTGCGCACGGCCATGCCCGAGCGACACCATATGGCCCTGCACCCACGTTCGCGCGCCGTCGCGATCGACGAATGCATGGGCGAGCAGCCGGCCGTAGCGATCGTTGCGGGGTTTGTTGGCGAAGGCGAGCTCGATCGAGCGCCCCAGAACGAGAGCTGACAAGGTGGCGACGGCGTCGCGCTCTGGCGGCCAGATTGCTACGGTCGTCGCGGTGTCGAGCGCGCGCGGGGCGAGGAGCCCCAGCAGCTTGACCTCGGACCCGTCGTCGAGCGCGAGGCTTTCCCCGTCGATCACCCTCGTCACCGCCCGGGACGGTCCGGCTTCGAGCTGGCAGGCGTTCGCGGCATCATGTTGCTCGACCGCCGTGACACCCGTCGTCGACGCGGCCAGTGCGAGCCAAGCGCCGAGGGTGGCCAAGGCAGAAACGCGGATCGTCGATCGTGGCGCGACGTGCCGAATGCCGAACGCTGGTCGACGGTCACGCCCGAAGCCGTCCGGTCGACCGGCAGCAGGCTGGCGCGTCACGAGTTGGCGTTCCACTGGCTGACATGTCTTTCGTTGGCGCAACGCACTCCGCGTTTGCTCGTGTGCGCAGTCGTCGGCTAGCCCGCTTCCGCGGCAGCCGTCGACCGTCGCACGTCACGCCGCCAGACGCCAGACGCCGGTCTCACACCAGAATGTCGTCGGCCGTCAGCGTTGTAATCACGACACCCTGCAACCGTATCGAGGTCTGGCTGTCGATGGTGATGAGGCCGTCCGAGGTACTGATCTGGCTAGATGCGGCGATCACGTCCTCGAAGCTCGCGAACCCAAGCCCCCGAAGATCGAGCTGGTCGCCTGTGTTCGCCGTGACTGCGGCACCCCGAAAGTCGCCGACAACATCGTGGCCGCTATCACTGCGGAAAACGAACCTGTCGACACCTGTTCCCCCCGTCAACACGTCGGCCGAAAGGCTCGAGACGATGGTGTCGTTGCCCGCGCCGCCGTCGATCTGCTCGATGCTGGTCAAAAGCACACCACCGAGGTCGATGACGTCGTTGCCGGTGCCGCCGAGGATGCGGTCGTTGCCGTCGCCGCCCTCGATCCGCTCGATGCCGGTTATGCCGGCTACACCCGCGGCTATTCGAATGTTTTCGTTCGATATGCTGCCGCGGATGGTGTCGATGCCCGCGCCACCGTCGATGATGTCGTTGCCTCCGTCGCCTGCGAGCGTGAAGACATCGTTGCCGAGACCGCCCGACAGCGTGTCGTTGCCGGTATTGCCGGTGATCACATCGTCGCCCGCTGAGCCGGTAATGGTGTCGTTGCCCGCGCCGCCGTCGATCTGCTCGACCGAGACGAGCGTGATCCCCGTGAGGTCGATGACGTCGTTGCCGGTGCCGCCGAGGACGCGGTCGTTGCCGTCGCCGCCCTCAATGACTTCGACGCTGATGTAGCTTGCCGGCGCAGAGATCCGCACGATGTCGTTATGGATGCTGCCGCGAATCGTATCGAGGCCGCCACCACCGTCGATCGTGTCGAAGCCGCTGTCGCCCACGAGGGTCACGATATCGTCGTTCACGGTGCCAGCGATCGCATCGTTGCCGCTGGTGCCCGCAAAAATCTGGCCGGCCGCGCTCGTGACATTGATCAAGACCGTGGCCGTCGCCGTGCCATTTTTACCGTCAGCCAAGGTGTAGGAAAAGCTGGCCGGTCCGGAAAATCCGGTGGCCGGAGTGAAGCGCACGCGTCCATCCGCTTCGAGCGCAACCGTGCCGCCGATGGCGCCGCCCACGGACGCGATGGTGAGGGTGTCGCCTTCAATGTCGGTATCGTTTCCGATCAGGGCTGTCGCGGCAATGACCAACGCGGTCCCCGCAGTCGTTGCGAAGCCAACGTCGTCGCCAGCCA
>PEQZ01000072.1 GCA_002928395.1 Hyphomicrobium sp. | reverse complement strand
TCTTTTGAGCGAACGCGGGTCGCAAGTTCGCATCGCAGACTTTCGGTGTTCCACTCGCGATACTTCCAGCCCTCAGGAAAGATGGAGCGGCTACCATTCGCCGATGTTTCAGTGTCCAAGATGCGACGGTTGTTCTCGCGCACCGTCGGGCAACAGAGTTCAGTCAACTCCACTCCCCAGCGCACAGCGTCGCAGGTCAACTCGGCATCAGGCTTGTCGTTCGGCGGAGCACGATGCTTCTTCGAAGCTGGGTCGACATTGAGCCCCAAAGGACCGGCAGCATCAATGAAGCCTGACAGTTGCATCCCCTCGCTGATGCGTTTGCCTTCGCCCTTGCCGCCGGGATCGTCGCGTCCCCAGTCGAATCCACCGCCGCTGCGGGTTGCTCGGCGGTGAAGCAAATCGTGAAATTGCCTTTCGACGTCATCTATTTAAAGAGGTTATCATGAGCCGTCGAGTGCGGCCAACCGGAGGGCGGTGCACAACCGCGAAAGCACGTGAAAGAATTCGAAATCAGGCCGACGCCGGAGGATCCGCGGTTGTCGACGGCGGTAGCCGGCATCGACCACGAGGGCCGGACGGTGACGACCGACGTCGTGACCGAGCGGCCGCTGACGCTGTTCCTCAACGCGCGCGAGATCGTGACGATGATGACCATCGGCGATCACCCGGACCTGTTGGCCATCGGCTACCTGCTGAACCAGGGCATGCTGAAAGCCGACGACGTGATCACCGGCATCGACCACAACGACGACATCGAAACGATCGTCGTCCGCACCGAGCGCCAGACCAACTACGAGGAAAAACTGAAGAAGAAGGTGCAGACGTCTGGCTGCGCTCAGGGCACCGTGTTCGGCGACCTGATGGACGAACTCGACGGCATCCGGCTCAACCCCGACGCGCGCCTCAAGACGTCTTGGCTTTATGCGCTGACGCGAAAAATCAACACGGAGCCGAGCCTCTATCTCAAGGCCGGCGCGATCCACGGCTGCGTGCTGTGCCGAGACGACAAGCCGCTCGTCTACATGGAAGACGTGGGCCGCCACAACGCCATCGACAAGGTCGCGGGGTACATGTTCCGCCACCATGTCGCGCCCGACGACAAGATCTTTTATACTACCGGCAGGCTGACTTCCGAGATGGTCATCAAGTGCGTGAAAATGCGCATCCCGATCCTGGTATCACGCTCGGGTTTCACCGCGTGGGGCGTTGAACTGGCCAAAAAGTCCGGCCTCACACTCGTCGGGAGGGCGCGGGGCAAAAGGTTCGTTTGCCTGGCTGGCGAAGAGCGTGTGGTGTTCGATGCCGACACGAAAGCGATCGACGGGGACGAACGGACCAGTGCCCGGAAGGGCTCCAATGCGGACATGGACTGATGGGCCGGCTCGCATCATCGATGGACATCGAACCAGAACCGCACTGGTGGCTTGGCCTGGTCGAGGTGGGCAAGCCCGACAGCGGCATCCTCTACGCAGAGGAGGTGGAGGGCGCATACGCATGGGCAGCAGCCGAAGCAAGGTGCGCGGACGAAGCTGCTATCCTGATCCGCCGCCATTTCTCGGCCGATAACCTCGTCGTTGCCGGGTTCGAGAGCCTGTTCTCAGCCGAGTTCGCCGAAATCCTGCACTATGATGGTGTGCTTGCCGCCATGCTACAAGGGAAACCACGCGGCCACCGCGTTGCACGTGGGGCACTGCACTACTTTGCGGCGGAGGCCGAGGCGTGACGGAACGGCGGACTGACATCACCGGCGTGCTGCTGGCCGGCGGCCAGTCGCGACGCATGTTTGGCGGCGGCGAGCGCACAAGCTCGCCCGTGTCTGGCGATAAAGGACTTTTGGATATCGGCGGCAAGCCCATGCTTGGCCACGTGATCGCACGCCTTGCGCCGCAAGTCGGTCGCATGGTGATCAATGCCAATGGCGATCCGGGCCGGTTCGCGCAATTCGGATTGCCGGTCGTTGCCGATACCATTGCAGGCTTTGCCGGACCGCTGGCCGGAGTGCTGGCGGCGATGCGCTGGTCAGCGCGAGAGGCACCGGACGCGCGCTTCATCGCAACGGTCTCGACCGACGCCCCGTTCCTTCCTGGCGATCTGGTGGCTAGGCTGGCCACGGCACAACGGGATCAGCCCGGCGGCATCGCGCTTGCGCAATCGGGCGGCGCGTTGCATCCGGTGATCGGGCTATGGCCGGTCGCCCTCGCCGACGACCTGGAAGGCGCGCTCAACCAAGGCGTTCGGAAGGTGCTGGCGTGGACCGACCGGCATGGTACGATCCCCGTTGAATTCGAATCCGAACGGTTCGGCACCGAGACCGTCGACCCGTTCTTCAACGCCAACACGCCCGACGAGCTCGCGGAAGCGCGACGGCTCCTCGCGGCCCGAAAACACGCTTGAGGGGCCAGCTTGGCCAACAGAACAACGCCGATCATCGGCATCGCAGGCTGGAAGAAGTCGGGCAAGACCACGTTGACCGTGCGGCTGGTCGCCGAGTTCACGCGCCGGGGCTTGAAGGTCGCGACAGTGAAACATGCCCACCACGAATTCCAGATCGACGATGGCGAGACCGACAGCGCGCGCCACCGCAAGGCGGGGGCGTCGCAAGTGGCCGTCGTTTCCAGCAAGCGATGGGCCGTCGTGACGGAACTCGATAGCGCACCCGAGCCCAACTTCGAGGAGGTCATCGCGTGTCTCGAGCCGGCCGATCTGATCATCGTCGAAGGCTATAAAACGGCCGCCATTCCGAAGATCGAGGCGCGGCGCACGGCTCAGATCAGCAAGCGGCCGCTGGCGCCCGACGACCCGCAGGTGATCGCCATCGCAGCCGACCATGCGGTGGAGGATGCGTCGGTGCCGACGTTCGATCTCGACGACGTCGACGCCATCGCTGACCACATTACGCGGACACTGGGGCTCGGCGCTGGCAGGTGCGCCGGGATACGAAGCAGAACCGCGAACCATCACTCGTGACGGCGTCCGCGCCATGAAACCCCGCCCCTGCGACACCGCGCGCGTGTTCCCGGTGCTCATCGCAGTGGTGGCGACATTACTCCATTCAGCGCCCTCGGCTTTGGCCAACGACGACCCGAAAGTGCCGTCGGGCCGGGATCCGAGCGGCATCCCCGTCGCGATCATCGGCCCCGGCATCGACTACCTTGCGCCAGACGTGTCATCACGACTCGCGCGCGACGGCGAGGGCGACATCATCGGCTGGGATTTCATCGATGGCGATCTGAGGCCCTACGAGGCACCTGAAACGTGCACGCCCCGATCGGGCTGCGATGCGGCGACCGCGCCGAGATCGCGTGCATCGCAATTGTTCCTTGCCGAAGCCAATCGCAGCCGGTTGATCGTATTGCGGACCAAGGACGGCGACCGCGGCCAGTTCGCAAGCGCGGTTTCATTCGCCAGCAAGAGCCCGGCGCGGATCATCCCGACCTTCACCGCCGACGCAGCCGGAGCCGGGCCGGACTGGGACATGGTCATCCAAGCCGCACGACGATTCTCGAACCTGCTGTTCATCGTCCCGGCCTATGGCCCCGCAATCACCGTTCCGGGCTTTGAAAGCATGGCGCTCGGCAACCTGCTGGTCGTCGCGCCGGCGGGAGACGACGGCCGGATGCTCACCGGCAGCAGCAGCCCAGCGCCGCCCGCCGCCGACATCGCAGCTACGGTGGACACGTCTGACAGGCGCGTGGCACCCACTGAGCGCGCCATCGCCGAGCGAGCCGCGGCGCGGGTTGCGGCGGTCGCCGCGCGACTCTCTGCATCGGACCCGGTGCTCAACGTGTATGAGTTGAAAACGCGGCTGTTGCAGCTGGCTCAACCGCTGGCCGCTCCGCACGACCGGTTTGTCCGTTCGGGGTGGATCGCCTCGCCGCTCAGCCACTATTGGCCGCAATGACCATTTGAACGACGAGGCGATCGGCACGGCATCGTATGGGGTGGGGCGACCGGCGTGTCGTCGGAGCGTCGGTCAGAGAGGAGATTGACATGAGCAAAAGCAGCGGTGGCCGTGATCGGCATCCTGTCGTGGAGAATGCGACCCTCGACATCAACGGGTTCCTGAAGCTCGCAGAGTCGTTCATCGATGTCGCCAACAAGGCCAACAAGCGCGTCAACGCCACGGACTTGCACAAGGCATTTCTTTGGGCCGCGGCGCGCTACAATGCCCACGTCGCTCGTGTGGTCCTGGAGGTTGAGGACGACGAGGCCTTCATTGCCGAAATGACCAAGACCTACCAGAACATGCTGCGCCAGCATCTCGCCGACCCGGCCATGAAACCAGGGGCTTGAACGAGCTGGGACGCGACCCCGCGCCCTGGCGAAGGGTTTGATCACTGCCCGTCTCGCCGCCACATGGGGATTTCACGCTCGAGCGGGCCCGTGGCTGTTGTGCACCGCTCCACGGATGCTTCTGTGCGAGGCCGTGTCCTGCCGATGCCCCCCTGATATAAGCCCAACCATGACACATCGAATCATGGCGTCCGGTCTGCCGGCGCTCAATCGCGAGGGATCCAGACGATGGCACTTAAAGCACCCGGCATTCTGACGTTCATGTTGTCGGTGATCATCACCGTCGTCGTCCTGGTCGCAATGTTTTTCGGCGCCAACATACCGCTGCTGAAGGGCAACGAGTTCTGGGCATTGCTGATGGCGCAGTTCATCCTGATCATCGGTTGCCTCATGCGCGGCATGTAGTGCTACCGGCGTCGGTCGGCATTCCAATCCATTGCATTGCAACATGACCCCTCTCGCGACCGAAGGTTTTGTGCACGAGCACTTTTAAGTGTGCCTTTCTGTCGCGCGGCAGAGAGCAGGCTGGAAATGTACCGATCGTGATGGCGTAATTGCCGCATGATGGAAAAGAACCTGACAGATCATTCGCCCGTCGGCCGCCGCATCAGGCTCTCGACTCGTGAGATTGCGCTCTCGGTGATGCTGACCGTCGCAGCTGTGGCGGCCGTCGTCGCGGCCTATCTGGGCAACGGTGATGAAGAGGCCGCGCTGTCGAGGCCCATGGTCTCGGAAGTGCCGAGGCCATAGGGGGCTGCACGCGGCCTCAGCCGATCGGGCGCCGTGCGCGACGCGTCGCCTGGGCGTGCGCGGATGCGCTACACTAGGGTGCGATGTCGGTTACTTCGGCCCGGACCGGTTCGCTTCGGGTTCGTTTGTTTCCAACTGATTGAATGAATAGGTCCGGCCGCAGAACTCACACGTGACGACGAACCCGCCATCGGGATCGCGCAGGTCCTCGAGTTCCTCGGCGCCGAATTGTTCCAGGAATGTCGCGATGCGCTCCCGCGAACATCGGCAGTACGCTGTGAGAGCGATGGCCGGCTGCACGCGCACCCCCTCCTCGTGGAACAGGCGATAGAGCAGGCGCTCGGGCGGCAGCGTCGGATCGAGAAGCTCGTGATCCTGGACCGTCTCAGCCAGAAAACGCGCGCGCCGCCAGTTCTCTTCGTCCTCGCCGGGCTGCCATTGGGCATGCTCGGCGAATTCGACCTCGGGCAATTCCTCGACACCGTCCGCAGTGAGGTGCTGGATCATCAGCCCGGCCGCCCGCCAGCGCCAACCTCCAGCCCGCGCGCCCGGATCGTTCGAAAAATGGCGCGCGACGACGAGCCTGAGGAAAGTCGGAAGCTGCTCGGATTGCCGGAAATAGGTGAGTGCTGCGTCACTCAGCGACTGCCCTTCGAGGGCGACGATGCCCTGGTAGGTATCGCGTCCCTGGCCAGGCTCGATCGTCAACGCAAGATTGCCAGCACCCAGCAGGGCCAGGGGCCCGGAAGCGGTGTGCGGGACGTCTGCCAACCGGGCCTTGTCGTACGACGCGTAACCTCTGAGCCGGCCAGGCGCCTCGTAATGCACCGATACGGCACGCAGAATGCCATCGGTCCGGGCCTCCAGTATGAGCCGGCGTTGGAGCCGCAGCGCGGACCCCAGCATGGCGGTCAGGGCCAGTGCCTCGCCGAGCGCGCGGCTGATGGGCTCGGGGTAATCGTGCCGGGCAAGCACGTCGTCGGCCACAGTCGCAAGCCGGACCAGCCGGCCCTCGACGCCAGAGCGGACGGTGCGGAACGGCAGCACGGCGTCATCGCCGGGAAGGGCGGCCGAGCGAGGCAGTTCGCGGTGCTGTTCGTCCATCAGACGCCTTTCGATAAAAGGTCGCAAGCGCCCGCGGCGCGGTTCAGCCGCCGCCGAGACACCACGCGAGGATCGCCTTTTGCGCATGCAGCCGGTTCTCGGCCTCATCGAAAACGACGGAATGCGGGCCGTCGATCACTTCGGCTGAAACCTCGTGTCCGCGATAGGCCGGAAGACAATGCATGAAGATGGCACCCTTGCCCGCCTTCGCCATCAATTCCTCATCCACGACATAGGGCTTCAACAGCTGCTTGCGGTGGGCGGCATCGGTCTGACCCATCGAGACCCAGGTGTCGGTGACCACGCAATCGGCTCCGCGCACGGCCTTCACGGGATCGTCGGTTATGAGCACGTCGCCCTTCTCGCGCCGGACCCAATCGATCACACCCTTCTCAGGCTTCAATTCCGCCGGACACGCAATCCTGAGCGAAAATCCGAACTTGACGGCGGCATGCATCCACGAGGCGGCGACGTTGTTGCCGTCCCCGATCCACGCCACACTGCGTCCCTTGAGCGGCCCTTTGAACTCCTCGAAAGTGAGCAGGTCTGCCATCACCTGGCAGGGGTGGCTCTTGTCGGTCAGGCCATTGATCACCGGCACGCTCGCATGACGGGCAAGTTCCAACACCGTCTCGTGCGCATTGGCGCGGATCATGATGGCGTCGATGTAGCGCGACAGCACGCGCGCGGTATCGGCGATGCTCTCGCCACGACCAAGCTGCAGGTCGGTGTGGTTGAGCGGGATCGTCTGACCGCCGAGCTGCCGCATGGCCACGTCGAACGACAGCCGCGTCCGCGTCGACGGCTTCTCGAACACCATCGCGAGCACGGCATCCTTGATGCCCTTTGGCCTGTGTCTCAAGGGCGTGCGCTTGCCCGCGCGCTTCATGGCGTGCGCTGCATCGAGGATCTGACGTAGCGTCTTGGTGTCGATGGAATCGAGATCGATGAAATGCCTGATGCCCATGGCGTGAAGCCATTTCTCCTGTGAGATTGATTATGATTTCAGCAGCGTCGCATCGAACCGGGCGAGCACGCGGGCGAGGCGGCCTAGCGCATCCCCGATCTCGTGATCCTCGACGATGAGCGGCGGCAACACACGCGCAACGTTGTCGCCGGCGCCGACCAGCAGCAAATGTTCGGTCGACATGGCCGCCCGGACGACCTCGGCTGCAAGAGGCTTCAACTTGATACCCATCAGCAAGCCGTGACCGCGGATCGCCTCGACGACGTTCGGGAACTGGTCCTTGAGGCCTTCGAGGCCCTGCTTGAGCCGCAGCGCTTTCAATTGGACGGCTTCCAAGAACCCGTCTTCCAGAATGACGTCGAGCACGGCATTACCGACGGCCATCGCCAGCGGATTGCCGCCAAATGTCGAGCCGTGGGTGCCAGCCGTCATGCCGATCGCCGCTTTTTCTGTCGCGAGCACCGCACCCAGCGGAAAGCCGCCGCCGATGCCCTTGGCCACCGCCATCAGATCGGGGGTGATGCCGGCCCATTCGTGAGCGAACAGCTTGCCGGTGCGTCCCATGCCACACTGGACTTCGTCGAAGATCAGCAACAGGCCATGGCGATCGCAGAGGTCACGCAAGCCCCGCAGGCACTGCCCGGGCACGGTGCGCACGCCGCCCTCGCCCTGCACCGGTTCGATCATGATCGCCGCGGTCTCGGGGCCAACAGCTGCTTCGAGCGCCCGGTGATCGCCGAACGCCACCTGATCGAAGCCATCCGACACGGGCCCGAAGCCCTCGAGGTATTTCTCGTTGCCGCCGGCCGCGAGCGTCGCCAGCGTGCGCCCATGGAAAGCGCCCTTGAAGGTGACAATGCGCCATCGCTCTGGGTGGCCAGCGACATAGTGGTAGCGCCGCGCGGCTTTGAACGCTCCCTCACAAGCCTCGGCGCCGGAATTGCAAAAGAACACGCGGTCAGCGAACGTGGCCGCAACCAAACGTTCCGCCAGCCGCTCTTGACCTGCGACACGATAGAGATTGGAGGTGTGCCAGAGTTGTGCCGCCTGATCAGTCAGCGCTTTGACGAGCCGTGGATGCGCGTGCCCGAGCGCATTGACCGCCACGCCTGATGCGAAGTCGAGATAGCGTTGACCATCGGTGGCGATCAGCCACGAGCCCTCGCCACGCTCAAACACCACATCCTGGCGCGCATAGGTCGCCATCACCGCAGGCGAATGGCCGAGGGGTGATACAGGAGCAGCTGTGGCCTCAGGCCGGCTCGCCGACGAGGGCTTGGACATCGCGGGTCCACCCTGGCTTCAAAACAAAAAGCCGCCTCGTGGCGGCTGTTCAAGCTGATTTCGTTACGTGGCCTTGCCCCATCTGTCAACGCCCTCGCGCCGGCCTGCCAGGGTCATGGACGAGAAGCCAAGGACATAATTCAACCTATCCCAGCAACATACAGCGAACGCGAATCGAGATGTGGCTGTTGAGCCACGACGGCTTGTCAATGGCGCTCTCACGTTCGGCTTCAGCTTGTATCAGAGATTCTGGATGTTGTAGCTTGCAGACGTTGGGCCACGAGATGTCGCCAGTCGAGCGCGGATCTCACGGTTGGTTCCAACACGCGTCTGATCCCCGAGTAGCGGGATCCGAGTACGGGCTCCCCCGTTGGGGATGTTTCTCGCCCGATCGCCAGTTGGCGTGATCAAGTCCTGCGTCCCCAGTCAAGCGTCAGTAGCCCGGGTCGGCTTCATTGCAGATCGACGCGCGTCGTTCGCTGCGTCGAGCGCTCTGGAACCGGTCCGATCAGTTGCGATCCGAAGCCTGCTTGGCTTCGTGTTTTCGCGCGATTGCCTATGGAGTGACAAACATGGCCTGGACCGATGAACGTGTCGAGCTACTCAAAAAGCTCTGGGGCGAAGGACTGAGCGCCAGCCAAATCGCTGGCCGCCTGGGTAGCGTGACCCGAAATGCGGTGATCGGCAAGGTCCACCGCCTCGGCCTCTCCGGCCGCGCAACCACTTCTCGCATGAAGAGCCATCGCCCGCGTGCCCGGTTGGCCAACGCCAAACGCCCTGCGGCGAAGTCGCGGTTCGCGCAGCTTGGCAACCCAGCACTACGGGCTCTATACCAACCCGACTCCGAACCCTATGTGTCCCCTATTGAAGATATGGTCATTCCGCTGGCCGAGCGCAAAACCATCCAGACTCTCGTCGAGTGCAGCTGCCGCTGGCCGATCGGCGACCCGCAGCTGGCCGACTTCCACTTCTGCGGCAAAGACAAGGTTCCGGGCCTGCCCTACTGCGAATTCCATGCGCGCCGCGCATTCCAACCGCCGCAGGCTCGGCGGCGTGATCGGGAGGTTAGCACCATCCCCGCCATCGCCAAGACAGTGGCCAATACCGACAAAGAGACGGTGTAACGGCTTCAATTGAACAGGTCGCGCCGGAGCTCTAGAGCTCCAGGCGAGGGGGAGAGGGCCGGAGGCCGCGTTGGTGGCGTCCGGCCTTTTTATTCGCAGACATCGGGGTCGTGTTGGCAACCACCGCCAAAGACGTTAGCGGGCACCACGCGTGACCCGTGGCTCACCAGATCGCGAGATCACCAAACGCCTGCCGCATACTCTTGCGTCGGAGGCCAACAGCGGCGCTGAAGCGTGCGCGGATGGGAAGTCGAAGTCGACCCTGGTCCCGGTCGACTATAAGCGGCTCGGCGGCTCGCCAAACACGTAACCTGACCCGCGCACCGTGCGGATCGGGTCTTTCTCTTTGCCGCGGATCAAGGATTTTCTAAGCCGGCCAATGTGGACGTCGACAGTCCGCTCATCGACAAAGGCATCCCGCCCCCAGACGCCATCGAGCAGTTGCGCCCGCGACAGCACGCGGCCGGGACTTTCCATGAGGAATTCGAGTAGCCGGTACTCGGTCGGCCCGAGCCTCACATCCCGCAAGCCGCGGGTCACCTTGTGGGCCGAGCGGTCGAGTTCGATGTCGCTGACCTTGAGCACGTCCGCCAGGCGATCCGGCGACGACCGCCGCAAAATGGCTTTCACGCGTGCCATCAGCTCGGGAAGCGAAAATGGCTTTACGACATAGTCGTCGGCGCCCGTCGACAACCCGCGGATCCGGTCGGCCTCCTCACCGCGCGCGGTGAGCATGACGATCGGGATGGCACGCGTCTCGGGCTTGGCGCGAAGGCGGCGGCAGATCTCGATGCCCGAAACCTGCGGCAACATCCAATCGAGCACCACGAGGTCCGGACGTTCCTCGCGCACGAGCAGCTCCGCCTCTTCGCCGGTTTCGGCATGCCAAACGCGAAAGCCTTCGGACTCCAGATTGTAGCGGAGCAACTCGGCGAGCGGACCCTCGTCCTCGACGATGAGAACCTTAGCCGTCATTGATCTGCCTCCCTATGAACCCGACCAATCGGCGTCAATCCTTCGAGATCAACGTCGTGCTGGTCTGATCGAGTTTCGGACGGTCGTCGGTAATGTTCACACCCTTGACCAGGAAGTGCACCGTCTCGGCGATATTGGTGGTGTGGTCGCCGACGCGCTCGATGTTCTTGGCGCCGAACAAGAGGTGGGTCGAAAGCCCGATGTTGCGGGGGTCCTCCATCATGTAGGTGAGCAGCTCGCGGAACAGCGAATTGTACATCGCGTCGATCTGCTCATCGTCGCGCCAGACGGCCATGGCCTTCTCGGCGTCGCGCTCGGCGTAGGCATCGAGCACGGATTTGAGCTGCTTCAGCGCCAGCTCGACCATATGCCCGAGGCCCGTCATCAGGGGCTTGGGGTGGGACTCGTGCGCAATGGCCAGGGCGCGCTTGGCGATATTCTTGGCCAGGTCGCCGACCCGTTCGAGATCGCCCGCGATGCGAAGCGCCGCCATGACCCGCCGCAGGTCGTCGGCCATGGGTTGCCGCCGGGCGATCATCGAGATCACCAGCGTCTCGATCTCGCGCTCGAGCTGGTCGATCTGCTTGTCGCTCTTGACCACGGTCTCGGCCAGCCGCGGATCGCGATGCTCGAGCGCGTCGAACGAGAGGCCGAGGTTGTGTTCCGCCAAGCCGCCCATGTGTGCGATTTTTTTGTCGAGTAGGGCGAGCTCTTCCTCGTACGAGGTGACGATGTGTTCGTTCATGATCATTCCTTCCCGGGACGCCAAGCGGCCGGAGTGTAGCGCGTTACGCGGCACGGATACTGTGCTTCACTGTCAGCCGAAGCGTCCGGTGATGTAGTCCTGTGTCCGCTTGTCCTGCGGATTGGTGAAGATCTGGCTGGTCTCGCCCTCTTCCAC
Source organism: Hyphomicrobium sp. (assembly GCA_002928395.1). Taxonomy (GTDB): domain Bacteria; phylum Pseudomonadota; class Alphaproteobacteria; order Rhizobiales; family Hyphomicrobiaceae; genus JAKAML01. Next base: position 554 of record PEQZ01000072.1, on the reverse strand, counting down.
CAGAGTACCCAAGTGGAAGAACGCCGTACGCTGCGACACGCGGGCAGCCTGCTGCATCGAGTGGGTGACGATGATGATGCAGTAGTTGGAACGTAATTCGTCGATCAGTTCCTCGATCTTGGCGGTGGCGATCGGGTCGAGGGCCGAGCACGGCTCGTCCATCAGGATCACTTCGGGGCTGACGGCGATCGCGCGCGCGATGCAAAGGCGCTGCTGCTGGCCGCCCGACAAACCCGTGCCGCTTTCCAAAAGGCGGTCCTTGACCTCTTTGAGCAAGCCGGCCTTCTCGAGGCTCGACATCACGATCTCGTCCATTTCAGTCTTCGACTGAGCGAGACCGTGAATGCGCGGACCATAGGCCACGTTGTCGTAGATCGATTTCGGGAACGGGTTGGGCTTCTGGAACACCATCCCGACACGGGCACGAAGCTGTACGACGTCCAGCGACGGATCGTAGATGTCCTTGTTGTCGATGTTGATCTTGCCGGTGACGCGGCAGATCGAGATGGTATCGTTCATGCGGTTGATGCAGCGCAGGAACGTGGACTTGCCGC
>PEQZ01000071.1 GCA_002928395.1 Hyphomicrobium sp. | reverse complement strand
CGGTGCTTGCGCGTGTCCCGTCCCGCAATTGCCGACCAGTCTGCCGCAAGCAATTTCGGCATTTGCGGGACACGAGGGACACGCAGATGGATAGGGTGCCTCGTGCGATTCAGGTTCGCAAATGCCGTCTGAACCCGCGGCACTCGTCATCGGCATTTGCGAACCATCGCACGAGCGTGGACTTCGCAATGCGACCGGATCTGATGTGTGCGCCAGCGCAGCTCAGCGCTTCGGCTTGTAGGCGGCCATCTGGCCGAGCGCCGTGACGGTCATCGACTTGGTGTCGGTGGCACAGGCGAAGGCGAGCATCTTGCCTTCGGTGGTGTTGATGCGAACATCGCTGCCGGCCGCCACGTCGAACTGCAGGCGGGCAGGCGCCGGGATCGTTTCGTCGCCATCGACCATGGCATCAGCCAGCAACACAGTGAGGTTGCAGATGCGGGCGTCGCTCATGAAGTAGCCGACGGCGCGCTTGGCGCCGATATCGAGTGAGATGCCCTGTTGCGGCTTGTACACCGCCGCAGCCCTCGACTTGGTCTGGGCGTGGGCGGCGCCGAAGGCAGCCGTGACGCTCAGGATCGCGACAGCGGTCAGGGGAACAAAACGGGTCATGAAGTCTCTCCTCGTGATCATCGTGAATTCAGCATTCGGTGCCTTTTCAGGTGCCCTGACGCCCGACGCGGCGCCGGGTGTTCCCGGTCATCTGCGTCGACCCATGGAATAACCGATTGGTTCGAAATGAAAAAACGCGATCTCGACATCCATGGGTTGCGTTTTCGACAGCGCGGTCCTGTCACAGCCCGAACGGGTAGGCCACGCGAGCCGGAGGTGCGGCGCATGCTACGGCGGCAAACCCAAATCGTCCTACCCAACGGCTTGATGCCAGGCACGCCTCTTCCGATCTTTTCGCCGCGGGAAATCGGCAGACATCGGCACGACAAACACTCCAAGCGCCGCTATAGAGGGTCGACACTGAACCGACACATGCGGTGGTCGACGCATCATGGACGCCAAGCCCCTACAGAAACCCCACGATAGTCCCGCGATAACGCCCGAGATGGTGGCCAGCCACGGCTTCAAGGGCGACGAGTATCCGCGCCTGCTGAAGATCCTTGGGCGAGAGCCCTCGTTCACCGAACTCGGCATCTTCTCCGTGATGTGGAGCGAGCACTGCTCGTACAAATCATCCCGCGTCTGGCTGAAGACACTGCCGACGACCGGCCCGCAGGTCATCCAGGGCCCGGGCGAGAACGCGGGCGTCGTCGATCTCGGCGACGGCGATTGCGTGGTGTTCAAGATGGAGAGCCACAACCACCCGTCCTACATCGAGCCCTACCAGGGCGCGGCCACGGGCGTCGGCGGTATCATGCGCGACGTGTTCACCATGGGAGCGCGTCCCGTCGCGAACCTCAACGCACTCAGGTTCGGCGCGCCCGACCACCCGAAGACCCGGCACTTGGTTTCGGGCGTCGTCTCGGGTATCGGCGGCTACGGCAATTGCGTCGGCGTACCAACCGTTGGCGGGGAGACCAACTTCGACGCCGGCTACAACAACAATATCCTGGTCAACGCCATGTGCGTCGGCCTTGCCCGCACCGACAAGATCTTTCTCTCCGCTGCCAAAGGCGTTGGTCTGCCTGTGGTCTACGTCGGCTCGAAGACCGGCCGCGACGGCATCCACGGTGCCACCATGGCGTCAGCCGAGTTCGACGAGAAATCAGCTGAAAAGCGCCCGACCGTGCAGGTGGGCGATCCGTTCACCGAAAAACTGTTGATCGAAGCCTGCCTCGAACTCATGGCCACCGACGCCATCATCGCCATCCAGGACATGGGCGCGGCGGGCCTTACCTCCTCGACGTCTGAGATGGCCGACAAGGGCGGCGTAGGCATCGCGCTCGATCTCGACCACGTCCCCCAGCGCGAAACCGGCATGACAGCCTATGAAATGATGTTGTCCGAAAGCCAGGAGCGCATGTTGATGATCCTGAAGCCTGGCCGCGAGGCCGAGGCCGAGGCGATCTTCCGCAAATGGGGCCTCGACTTCGCGGTGATCGGCATCACGACGGACACCGGCCGCATGGTGGTCACCCACAAGGGTCGCATGGAGGCCGATCTCCCGGTTCCCGTGCTCGCCAACTCCGCGCCGATGTACGAGCGGCCATGGGTGCCGACCGTACCGCCCAAGGTTATTCTGCCCGAGTGGGTGCCGGCGCCCAACACTCTGCTCGGCACATTGAAGACCATGCTCGCGCATCCGCAGCTCTGCTCCCGCCGCTGGATCTGGGAGCAGTACGATCACATGGTGATGGGTGATACCGTAGTCCGTCCTGGCGGAGATGCCGCCGTGGTTCGGGTTCACGGCACCAAGAAGGGCTTGGCCGTCACCTGCGATGTCACGCCACGCTACGTGGCGGCCGACCCGGTGATGGGCACCAAGCAAGCCGTTGCCGAGACCTACCGCAATCTCATCGCGGTCGGCGCCGATCCGCTCGCCATCACCGACAACATGAACTTCGCCAACCCCGAGCGGCCGGAGGTCATGGGTCAGTTCGTCGGCTCGGTGCAGGGCATGGCGGAAGCCTGCCGCGTGCTCGACTATCCGGTCGTCTCCGGCAACGTGTCGCTCTACAATGAAACGAACGGCGTGGGCATTCCGCCCACTCCAGCCATCGGCGGCGTCGGCCTGGTGCCCGACACTGCCCACATCGCCGAGATCGGCCTCACGCGGACGGGTGACGTGCTCGTTCTGATTGGCCGTGAGCAAGGCTGGCTGGGCCAATCTCTCTATCAGCAGATCATAACCGACAAGCTCGAAGGCGCTCCTCCGCCGGTCGATCTCGCCGACGAACTGAAGGCCGGTCGTCTCGTGCGCGCACTGATACGCGAAGAGAAAGTCTCCGCCGTTCACGATTGCTCGGACGGCGGCCTGCTCATCGCGATCGCGGAGATGGCGCTGGCCGGCGGCGACCATCGCTCTGGGATGGGCGTCGAGCTGTTCCCCTACGAGGGCAAGCTGCCGACGCATGCCGTCTGGTTCGGCGAGGACCAGGGCCGCTATGTGCTCGCGGTCGCGCCCGGCGACGCCGAGGAAGTGATCGAGCGCGCGCGGCTCTTGGCTTTGCCCGCCCGCATCGTCGGGCGCACGGGCGGCGACCGGCTCTCACTCAGAGGAGAAGCGTTCTTGCCGCTCGACGAGTTGCGCTCGGCGCATGAAAGCTGGCTGCCGGAGTTCATGTCCGGAGCCGGTTTGCGTTAGGGCGAGCTGGTCACGGCTTCGTGCTTCACGTCCGTTTGAATTGAGTTGATCCGTTGCCCTACCGAGTATCCCGCCAGGGTACGAACCCTCCCGGGTCAGGGAGTTCCGGCCGGGTTTGAAGAACAACGTGTCTGGGAGAACCGAATGAACAAGTTGATTGCCGCGGCACTGACGCTGGCTCTGTTGACGGGCGTTGCGACCGTTAGCCCGGTCGTCGCAGCCGGCAGCGGTACCGAAAGTGCATCGGGCAAGTCCGTCAAGAAGGCCGGCTCCGGAACTGACGCCGCCCAGAAGAAGGTCAAGAAAAAGACAGCGAAAAAGAAGAAGCCCGCAAAGTCCCAATCCAAGGGGTCTGCGGCTGGCAAGGAAGCTGCCCCAGCCAAGGGGTCTGCGCCAGCCAGCGCCAAGCCGAAGGGTTCGAACTAAATCTGCGCGCTGAGGCGCCGACACGGCTTCGACCGCGGGGGCTGGACCGTGACACACGTCACGATCCAGCCTCTTTGTTTTGTCGCGCCGGCCGGCTGTTGGACCTGGCGCGGACCGGAGGCCTGATCAATATCGATGCGGTGCAAACATGATGCCCCTCTCCGCCCGCTTCAGGCTCTGGAAGGCGACCGACTATACCAAGCCTCCCGAAGCAACAGCAGCCAGACGGGGATCCATATCGCCCACACGATCCAATCGCTGAAAATGTAATAGATGTCGTGGGCTCGAAAGTAGAACGAGGCATAGTAGACCGGCATCAGGGCCGTGGCCGCTAGTAACCCGAGCACGGGTCGTAACACGAGAAAGGGCTGGACCCAGACGAGGTACCAGGGGAACTGTGCGGGTGCGAGCAGGACCAATGCGCCGACAAGCAACGTGACGCGGCCGATCAGATCCTCAGATCCGGAGATCGGGCGCATGACCATCGCCACGGTGATCGTCGAGAGGGCAGCTGCGACGGCCAGCCGCGCAAACCGGCCCGCATAAGCGGCGTCGAGCCCGATCGCCGATACGATCGATCCCGAGAACTTCTCTAGAACCGGAAACAACGCACTATTGGATTTCCAGATGGTGGCGTAGGCCACGAAGCCCGACGTGTCGTCGAAGCCTGCGAGCCACGGCGGCGTCGCGCACAAGACTGAGACAACAGCCAACACACCCACAGCAGCCGCAAGCCGCGCCGGCTGGCTGATGAGCGGTCTGAGCACGAGCGGCGCGAGCATCAGCGGCCACACCTTGGTGCCGGCAGCCAATCCGAGCACGCCAGCGGCCGCAATCAGGTGTCCGCGCACAGTCAAGAGTACTGTTCCGAGCACCAGCGGCACCAGGATTGCCTCCATGTGTGCGGAGTTCATCAATTCCTTGATGACCAAGGGATTCAACCAGTAGATCATCACCAGGAGCGGTGACCGGCCCATCTCCTTCAAGAGCGTAAGCAGCAGCCAGAGTGTACTGGCCTCGCATGCGAGACACACCAGCCGCCACGCCAGCAGGCTCCAAGGCTCCGCGAGATAGGCGATGGCGAATGCCAGCTCAGCGACCGGAGGGTAGATCGTTCTCAGGTGAGGATGGTTGATGCGGTCGTGCACCGACCCCGATTGTTCGGCGAGGTCGCTGATCACTCCCGTCGCACCCTCCTCGGTGGCGGCAGCCGGGACGACGCCATAGGGGTTGAAGCCGTTGGCTGCTACCGCACCGTCCCACAGATAGCGATGGAAATCGTCCTCGAGTGCCGGCACGCTCCAAAGCATGAGCACCCGCAGCAGCAAACCCACCACGACGATGCGCCGCAGGATCGAGGTTTCGGTTGCGGCCGGTAGCCGTACCCCAGACCGGATGGGCCAGATCAACCACAGGAACCAGACCCCGGCGATCACCATTCCTGTCGCCAGAGGTAGTGCAGGAATGTCTGCGAGTTCGCGTTCCCAATCGAACAAGTTGCGAAATCCGACAAGCAGGGCCGCCAGCATGCCGAGCACGAGGCCTGCCCATATCAGCCTCACCCGGATGTTTTGCGCGATCGACGAAGCCTGATCCCCGTGCATAGGTCCAACTCACCGTGTCTCTGAACTGGCGTGATCGGTTTGACTACCGCCTATGCGGCCCGATTGCACGAGATCCAGTGTCAACTTCGCGTCAATGCCAGGGTTCGGACTGGCAAGCAGGGACTTCAAGGGGGCTTGAAGTTTTTTGTCGCGGCCTGCATAGCCAGTAGCCGTATCAGGGAGTTTGCCTCATGCCTCAGATGGACGACCAATCGGCACCAATCACGACGGTCCGGCTCATGGTCCCAATTCGCACCGGGCCTAAGCTGGCAACAGCGCTTACGATCGCACTGGTCACCGGGTCCACACTGTGCACGGCACTCCTTGCCTTCAAGCCCACCTTTGCAACAGCCCAGACGGCCGGGAAACAAATGACGACAGCATCAGGCCTGCAGTTGATCGACACCGTTGCCGGCTCGGGGGTCACGCCCAAAACCGGGCAGACCTGCGTCATGCATTACACCGGCTGGCTCTATGAGAACGGAGTCAAAGGTAAGAAGTTCGACAGCTCGCTCGATCGTGGCCAGCCTTTCCAGTTCACCATCGGCGTCGGCCAAGTGATCAAAGGCTGGGATGAAGGCGTCGCCTCGATGCAGGTGGGTGGCAAGCGCACTCTGATCATCCCGGCGGCACTCGGCTATGGCGCGCGCGGCGCAGGCGGTGCCATTCCGCCCAACGCCACGTTGATCTTCGAGGTCGAGTTGTTGGGCGTGAAGGGTTGATCGCACGGCAGCCCGGCAATGTTCTCTTATTGTTCTTGATGCACCGAAGGATTGATGCTACGATATAGGCGCTCAAACTGAGGTGTGTTATGGCTGAAGAGCCGCCCACTATCGTATTGGAGTACCTGCGGCGGATCGATCGCAAGGTCGACGTGATCGATGAGCGCGTCGGGCGCTTGGAATTGCGAATGTTGTCGATCGATCATCATCTTGCCGGCGCGCACATGACCGATGTCGGTCAGACTTCGGAGATCGAGCGGCTCAAGTCGCGCGACGACCGGATCGAACGCCGCCTTGAACTCGGCGAATGATGCGGGCATAGGGTGCAACCCACCCCCGAGGAGAGCGCCCCATGCCCATGCCCGCCCACGAAATCGAAAGCCTGATCAAGTCCAAGTTTCCCGACGCTATCGTCGAGTTGAAGGATCTGGCCGGCGACAACGACCATTGGCAGGCCCACGTCGTCTCGGCTGCCTTCAAGGGCAAGTCGCGGGTCGCGCAACACCAGATGATCTACGAGGCACTGGGGGGCCGCATGGGCGGAGTGCTGCACGCCCTGGCCTTGACGACGGCCGTTCCGAAAGATTGACTGCGGGCTTGTTCGCCCTATCTCATAAGCCTGAAACGGCGGCCTTGACCCGCCCGAACGAGGATACCGAACCATGACCACCACACAGACGACTGGCGCAACCGATGTGCAGAAGTCGATCAAAGACCTGATCACGGCCAACGACGTTGTGCTGTTCATGAAGGGCCGGAAGAACATGGCCCAGTGCGGCTTCTCGCACCGTGTCGACGCCGTGCTCCAGCACCTGGGTGTCGACTACAAGGACGTCAACGTACTCGATGACGCAGCCATTCGCGACGGAATCAAGGCCTTCACGAACTGGCCGACCATCCCGCAGCTCTACGTCAAGGGCGAGTTCATCGGCGGCTGCGACATCGTCATGGAAATGTTCGAGTCGGGGGAACTGCATCAGCTCATTCATGAAAAGGGCGTCCCGCACACCAACCACGGATGATCCGTGTCCCGCGGCGACCTCAAAAGGTAAAGCCGTAGCCGCCGACTGCGGCAGCAACCCTTGGTCGGCCGCAACAGGCAGTTGCGCGAACGCTGGGCGTCTGTCCTAATTCCGCCGTCCCTGATCGCCTGGTTCGAGGGCTAGGGGCGGCGAGTTGTTGGGTGCGCGCTTCAGGTCGGGGATTGACGGCATCATGCGGCTGGGCGGACGACGCTTTCTGTTAAGTCTCGCGATCATCGGCGCGGCCGTGTGCCTGGCACTCGGAATCTCGCTGCCGATCATCCGGCTGACCAAGATGGTGTTCTGGACCACGGAGCACTCGCTCATCTCCACCGTCAGCGTGCTGATCCAGGACGGCCAGACGTTCCTCGGCTTCACGGTTCTGATCTTCTCGATTCTGTTCCCGGTCTTGAAGCTCCTTTACCTGCTGCTGGTTTCGACGCTGCCGGCATCCGAGATCCATCGCCAGTCGCGCCGCCTCAGGGCGCTCGAATGGCTCGGCAAATGGTCGATGCACGACGTACTGGTGCTGGCGCTGACGATCTTCTTCATCAAGAGCCAGGGCGTCTATGACGCGGCGAGCCTGACGGGTGTCTACTTCTTCACCGCCGCCGTCGTGTTGATGATCCTCGCCTATGCCTGGCTGCGTACCGAGGAGGCGGCGGCCGCCGTGCACTTCGACGTGGAACCGGAACCGTTCCGACCGCAATCGGCGTTCCGGAACTTCGTGCTGTCGTTCCTGATCATTCTCGCGACAGTGTTCTTCGCGCTCGGCATCATCCTGCCGGTTATTCGCTTCACGACCGTCTACGTCTGGACCAACGAGCATTCGATCGCGACCATCATCTACGCGCTCTACCAGAACCAGGAGTACTTCCTGACGGTGGTGCTGTTCGCGTTCTCGATCTTCTTCCCATTCCTCAAGCTGTTCTACCTGCTGACGCTCGTCACCTCGCCGGATCTCGATCCGAAGTTTCGCGCCAAATCGATCTCCACCATGGAATGGCTCGGCCGCTACTCGATGACCGACGTCATGGTTCTCGCGCTGATGATCTTCTACGTAAATTCGTCGGGTTACACCGAGGCGACCGTAATGCCCGGCGTCTACTTCTTCGCGGCCAGCGCGCTGATGACCATGCTGGCCTACGGGTGGGCACACACGGCTCGTCCCCGTGCGCGAACGTCCGGCCGTGACCAACCCCGGATCCCGGATGCGGGAGCCACGACCGGCGACATCGTGCCCGCGGCTCCGGCAACGGTTGGGCCTGCGGAAATCGTAACACTGCCGACCAACCCGGCACGCCGCCACCGCCCGGCTTGACCCTGCGCTCCCGGACAATTGCAATAAAAAAAGGCCGCCCCACGGGACGGCCTTTTGCGCGATTGCGAGACTGTGGGGGCGAGTAGAACCACTCGATTGGAGCGCGTCGAAGGCGTCGCTCAGCGCGAGTAGAACTCGACCACCAGATTCGGTTCCATCTGCACCGGGTACGGCACGTCCGAGAGCGCCGGCACGCGGGCCAGCTTCACCGTCATCTTGCCGTGGTCGGCATCGATGTAGTCCGGGATGTCGCGCTCCGCGCTCTTGATCGACTCGAGTACGAGCGCCATCTGCTTGGCCTTCTCGCGCAGTTCGATCACGTCGCCGACGCGGATGCGATAGCTCGGGATCGTCACACGGCGGCCATTGACCGAGACGTGGCCATGGCTCACGAACTGGCGCGCGGCGAACACGGTCGGCACGAACTTGGCGCGGTAGACGACGGCGTCGAGGCGGCGCTCCAGAAGGCCGATCAGGCCCTCGGACGTCGAGCCCTTCATATTCGCCGCTTCCTTGTAGATCTTGATGAACTGGCGCTCTGAAATCGAGGCGTAATAACCCTTGAGCTTTTGCTTGGCCTTGAGCTGCTGGCCGAAGTCGGACGTCTTGCCGACGCGGCGCTCACCGTGTTGGCCCGGACGGCTCTCACGCTTGTTGAGTGGGCTCTTCGGCCGTCCCCAGATGTTCTCACCCAGGCGGCGGTCGATCTTGTGCTTGGCGCGGATGCGCTTGGTCATTTTACGGCACTCCAAAAATGGCGAATGACCGCGATCAGGGATTTACCTGGTCACGGCCGGTTGGAGCGCCCCTTCCTCTGCCCTGGGACCGACGCCCGGAGCCGACAGGTGAGGGCCTTAACCATCACCGCAGGTGCGCAATAGAAACGCGGGCCTTTCGACCCGCGGATAATTGTGTGCATAGACTGATCGTGGCTCAGCGTCAACCGCGCGGATTTACTTCTTCTTCTCGGCTGGCGCGGCTGCGGCCGGTGCGGCAGCCGGAACTGAGGTGGCCGCTGCCGGGGGTGCGGCGGTGCTGCCGGTCGCAGCTTCAGCCACCGGACGGGCAGCAAGTGCCGGGCCCGCCGCGACATAGGCGGTGATCAGGTCCTTGACCTTGGACTTCTGCTCGGCAGTGCAGGTTGGCGGCGGCTTCTTGCTATCCTCGATCACGACTTCCTTGTCGCCATCCTTCTCTACCAGTTTGATGTTGCCGGTCAGCATCATGACCGTCGTCAGGTGCAACATGTTGATGTAGATCAGCTGCTGCTCGGACCATTTTTTCTTTTCGTGCTCTCGCTTCATCAGCGAAGCGTAGTTCATGAACTGGTCGTCCTTGAGGTCGCAGATCTGTGCATGCGCGGACACGCGGCCGACGCGGATGATCTCACGGCCGAGGTCCACCGGCACGACGACCTCTTCCTTCTTCTTCTTGTCGATCTGTACCGTCTTGCCGTCTGGCTTGGTGAACTGGGCGGGTACCATGGACCAAGCATACTCCATGAACGTCTTGACCGACTTGTCGCTCAAGTCCTGAGCCATCAGCGGTCCGGGCATCGCAACCGCCCATACCCCTGCCGCAAGCGCAGCCGCACCGGCCAACCTCGTCCCCGCCTTCGCCATGTTCCGCTTCTCCGTTGTGCATGTTCGATCAGGCGGGCCCTCGAATGGGCTCGGCCGCCATCGCGCATCGAACTCTAGATCCCGCTCAATCTATCGAGCCCGCGCCTCAATGAAGGGCATGGCTCGGCTTAAAACTTGGCCACATCATGGCAGCTCATGTGGACGGCTTCCGCGCTTGTCCCTTGCCTTTTGCCAGCGTGGCTACAATGCCACGAAGTGTTCGGACTTCCTGATCGGTGGCGCCCATGCGCAGCAGCATGTCCGGAGGTTGTCGACGATGGTGGGGCGCTTTTCGGCCGGGTTGAAAAAGCCGAGGCGGTCGAGCTCGGATTCGAGGTGGGCGAACAGCCCAGCCATGGCCTCGCGCGTGGCCGGCTGATCGTCGTTCAGATAAAGCCCGCCCGCCAGCGGCTTCTCGTACGTCGTCACGCGGCCGAGCGAGGCGCCCCGATGGCTCCGCATCCACTCGTAGCCGAGGATCAACACCGACTGCGCGAGATTGAGCGACGCAAACCGCGAGTTGACCGGGATCATCACGATCGCGTCAGCCATCACCACTTCGCTCGTCTCGAGCCCGTTGCGCTCGCGACCAAATAGAATGCCGCAGCGCTCGCCACGCGCAATCCGCACCCGCATCTCGACCGCCACCTGCTCGGGCGTCAACACGGGCTTCCTGAGATCGCGCTGGCGGGCCGTCGTCGCCACGACGTAGGTGAGATCGGCGGTCGCCTCGTCGAGCGTCGGGTGCGCCACGGCGTCGTCGATGATGTAGTTGGCGCCCGATGCGGCAATCCGCGCCTTCTCGTTCGGCCAGCCGTCACGCGGAGCGACGAGCCGCAAGCTATCCAATCCGAAATTCGCACACGCCCGCGCCACCATGCCGATGTTGTCGGGCAACTGCGGCTCCATCAGGATCACCGCCGGGCTCTCGCCCTGCCCCGCCATCGCCTCGCCGCGGATGTGCGCCCGCCGGATGCCGTGGCGCAGCTTCCGCATCACCCGCCGCGCCCAGAACCAGTAGTTCTCACCCGACCAGGTCTTCTCGAGCGCGCCCAGCGCCGGCGCCACGATGGTCTCCGTCCCCAGCCCCACGAGCCGCACCGCGCCGTCGCCGATCACGATCTCCTTGTGCGCGCGGATGAAGTCGTCGAGCGTGAGCAGTCCCTGCGCCTCGCCGCGGCGCTTGCAGCCCGGACATGTGGCATCGTCGGCCTCACACGCCAGTTCGGCACAGTAGGCGAGCACGGGTTCGAGCGTGTCGCGCGTGAGGCCCGGAATGGCGAGCGCCGCCAAACCGTCGTCGATCATCTTGTCGTGACAGGCGTGGACCACCTCGGCCACTGCCCGGCCGGCGACGGACGGCACCGCCATTCCATCGCGATGGACGATTTCGATTTGAGGCACGGTCACTGTTGGCCGCTCGCTGTTGGGGGCTGATCGCCATCGGGGGCTGATCGCTGTTCGAGGTCCGCTATGTAGCGGCTGGCCTCCCCGCGAGCAAAGCCGTTCGACGATCCCATCAGCCGCGCCCCCTTCCTTCCGCCGACTTGTTGCCGTGCGCCCTGGCGGCTAATGTCCGGGAGAGTTTCAGCTGTTCCACATGCCGAGGGAAGATAAATGAATAAAATCAAGGTCGCAGGCACGGTCGTCGAGATGGACGGCGACGAGATGACCCGCATCATCTGGCAGCTCATCAAGGACAAGCTGATCCACCCCTACCTGGACATCAAGCTCGACTATTACGATCTCGGTGTCGAGCATCGCGACGCGACCGGCGACCAGGTGACGATCGACGCGGCCAACGCCACGCTCAAACACGGGGTCGCGGTCAAGTGCGCGACCATCACGCCCGATGAAGCCCGCGTCCAGGAGTTCAAGCTCAAGCAGATGTGGAAATCGCCCAACGGCACCATCCGCAACATCTTGGGCGGCACCATCTTCCGTGAACCGATCATCTGCCGCAACGTGCCGCGCCTCGTGCCCGGCTGGACGCAGCCGATCATCGTCGGGCGCCATGCTTACGGCGACCAGTACCGCGCCACCGATTTCCGTTTTCCGGGCAAGGGCACGCTCACGATCAAGTTCGTCGGCGAGGAC